>JBCCQM010000020.1:0-65786 GCA_039024335.1 Myxococcota bacterium | reverse complement strand
CCAAAAAACGCCTGAACAACGAAATGTGCTGCTGTTCATTCATGGCTATAATACCACCATGACTGACGCGATCTTTCAGGTCGCGCAGTTTGTGGAAGACACCGACTATGACGGAATCGCGCCCGGTCGACGTGGAGCGCATCGAGCTCGGCTCAATCGGCAGCCAGCGGGGCCTCATCGCCATGCTCGAGCGGCTGGAGCGAGCCCGTGACGCGGGCCCACGCACCATGCTCCTGCTCGACGCGCGCGGGACCAGCGGGGGCTGGGCAGCGCGCCACGAAGTGCGCGAGGCCCTCATCGACGTCCGCAACGCCGGCGGCCACGTGTTCGCGTACGTCGAGAACGCGGGTCTGGGCGACTACTACATGGCGAGCGTCGCCGAGACGATCTTCATGCACCCCGCCGGGTCGCTCGAGACCTACGGCCTGTCCTCGAGCAGCCTCTACTTCCGCGGTGCTCTCGACAAGGTCGGCGTCAAAGCCGAGGTCATCAAGATCAAGGAGTACAAGTCCGCGGGCGAGCGCTTCAGCGAGACCGCGCCCACGCCCGCCGACCGCGAGCAGCGCGAAGCGATTCAAAAGGCGATCTACGAGCAGGTGCTCTTCGACATCGCGCAGGCCCGCGGCCTGACCGTGCAAGAGGTCCGCACCGCGTTCGACGACGCTCCGCACGGCCCGACGGGTGCCGTCGAGCGCAAGCTGGTCGACACCATCACGTTCCGCGACGAGCTCGAAGACGAGATGGGCGAGCGCGTCGGCGCCCCCGTCGAGATTCGCGCCATTCCCCAGACGTCGCCCGAGAACACGACCTGGACCGGCAAGCCGTACATCGCGGTCGTGCTCGTCGAGGGGGCCATCGTCGACGGGCCCAGCCGCAGCATCCCGTTCATCGGGACGCAGTTCGCCGGCGGGGACACCATCGCGAAAACGCTGCGAACGGTGCGCGCCGACCCGAAGTGCCGCGGCGTCGTCCTGCGGGTCGACTCGCCTGGAGGCTCTGCACTCGCCTCGGACATCATCTGGCGCGAGGTCGCCCGCACGCACGAGGCACACGAGGCCGATCCCGACGCGAGCCCGCCCATCGTGGTCTCGATGAGCAACGTCGCGGCCAGCGGCGGCTACTACGTCGCGGCGGGAACCGACACGATCTTCGTCGACCCGATGACCATCACCGGCTCGATCGGCGTCATCACCATCCACTTCGACGTCTCGGGCCTTCTGGAGAAGCTCGGCATCTCGGTCTCCACGTTCAAGCAGGGCAAAAACCCCGACATCGGGTCCATCTACAAGCCCTACACCGCGGACCAGCGGGCCAAGGTCGAGTCGAGCATTGCGCGGACCTATGACCTGTTCACGCAGCGCGTCTCCGAGGCCCGCGACATGACGCAGGACGCGGTCAACGATCTCGGGCGCGGGCACGTGTACGCGGGCAAGGAAGCCATCCGCCTCGACCTCGCCGACCGGGTCGGCGGCCTCGAGGACGCGATCGACTACGTGCGCGGCGAGGCGGGCATCAAGCCTCGCAAGGACGTCGAGGTTCGCGTTCTTCCGCGCTCGCCCCGGCTGATCGACCTGATCCTCGACACCGTCGGCGACCCGTTCGCAGGCGCGGGCCCGGTCCGCGCGGCCAAGGCCCGGCGTGAGCAGGCCAAGCGCGACGCGTCGCTGGTGGGCGTGCTGCCCAAGGCGCTCACGGACGTGATCACGCGGCTGCCGCTGTCGCTGCTCTATCTCGAGCAGGGACAAGCCCACGCGATCATGCCGTTCGTGATCACGACGGACGACTGACTGCCGTCACCACGTGCGTGGGCGAGTGCAGCCGCTTCAGTCGCGGTTGCGCGCCCACGTGGTCGGCGGGGTCGACGAACGACACGTCGCACAGGCCCGCCTGCCCCATCACAGCTCTCACCTCCGCCTCACTGGCGTATGGGTCGAGGGCTTTCTTGCGTCGCGTCAGCGCCTGAATGGCCGTCCGCAGGACCGTCGCCGACGCCCCCACGCTAGCCTGCCCGGCCCGCGTGTGAAGGTCGCAGACGAAGCGCCCGTCGGTGCTCAGGGCCGACGCCACCGAGGCGTACAGCTGGACGCGCTCCGGGGCACTGAGGTAGCTGAGCAGCCCCTCGGCGATGATGACCGGGCGCTTCGCGTCGCCGACCGCCTCGACGAGCGTCGTGGCGAACTCGGGCTCGACGACGTTCGCGTCGAGGATGCGGTGGCGTCCCTGCAGCGCGTCGATCAACGCCCGCGGCGCTCCGGCGAGCGCGCGACGCTTGGCCGCGGCCATGTCGGGAAGGTCGAACTCCACGCCGCGGATCCCGTCGCGAGCGCAAAACGTGACGGCACGCCGCGTGAGCCCTGCACCAAGCTCCACGACCAGGTCGGGCTGGTGCGCCGCGACGACGGCCTCGATCAAGCGGTGTCGGTACTCCAGGTACACGCGCATCGACGGCGTGCGGGCGGAGAGTCGACTCGCCCATTCCCCGGCCGCAAAGAAGCCCCAGTACAGCGCCGCCCCACGCCGCGTGGCGAACAGGTCCGCGTAGGCAAAGCCCGCCCGCTTCCACACGTAGGCGGTGTAGTGCGCCGTGGGACCGATCCGCTCGTGGCCCGCGTCGCTCATCGGTCGAGCATGCGCTGCGCGTCGTCGCGCCCGATCGCGACGGCCTCTGCGAGGTCCAAGAACGCCGCCTGCGCGGCGTCTCCTCGGTCGTCCGCGCGCACGATCGGCACCAGGCCGAGCATCGCGATGCGCCGCTCCTCGGGCGCGAGCGCGGTGAAGCCCCCGACGAGCATCATCATTTCGGGCGGCTCGTCGATCAGGTTGCTCATCGCGCCGCGCGTGCCCGCAGCCAGCGGTAGCCTCGCGAGGAGGTCCTCGAAGCCGGCGCGCTCGCTTTGGCTGACTTCGCCGTCGGCCTGCGCGATCAGGGCGGCAAAGCCCGCGATGAGCTCCGAGCGGGCAGCCGCGGCCTCGGTCCACGTCGTGCGCCACTGGGCGGCCTCGTCGGCCGAGACGCCGAGCGCGTTGGCAAGGTCGTTGTGAACGGCGACCTCGGCTTCGCTGCCTCGCCCGTCGGCCAGGCCCATGCGCCATGCCTTTTCCAAGATCCCCTCGGAGAGAAACGGCGGCGGCACCGGCACCGTGGCCATGTGCTCCTTGAGGGCGGTCGCGTCGGAAAGCCGGTCGAGCCAAGCTTGGGCGGCGCCGTCGTCGATGCGCTCGTCGAGCATCCACAACACCTGCTCCCACTCCCCGACTTCCACGATCCCGTCGGCGTGGGCCATGAGCCCACACGCGACGAGCGTCCACTCCTGCTCCGGAGACAGCGCCATGCCCCCAGCCTAGAGCACCGACCGGTTTGATTCCACGCGCTGATGCACCCCTGGCCGCCGATTCTGGCGGTGTCGCTCGGCACTTGCAGTGTGCCCGACACAGCTTCGGCCTCGCTCCTACCCAGAATCGACCCCAGGGGCACCTCAGCCCGCGAAATCAAATCGGTCGGCGCTCTAGCAGCCCGACGTGGCGACGGTCAGGACCCGGTCGCGACCGCGCGCGGGCCTTTTTTGCTCGCGAAGGTGTGCTCGGGCGCCGGGAACTCGCGCGACTGCACGGCCTCGACGTAGGCCTGCATCGCCGCCTGGCCGCGATCGAACAGCTCGTCGAAGCGGCGGACGAACTTGGGCCGCAGATCCGGGGTGAGCCCCAACATGTCGTAGCAGACCAGCACTTGGCCATCGCAGGACGCGCCCGCGCCAATGCCGATGGTGGGAATGTCGATCGCGGCGGTGATGCGCTCGGCGAGCTCGGCCGGGATGCCCTCGAGCACCAGCGCGTACGCACCGGCTTCGGCGACGGCCTTGGCATCGTCGAGAATGCGCTGGGCGCCCTCTTCGTCGCGCCCCTGCACCCGGAAGCCGCCCATGGCGTGGACCGACTGGGGCGTGAGGCCCACGTGCGCCATCACGGGAATGCCCGCGGCGACGAGGCGCTCGATGACCGGCACCACCGGGCGACCGCCTTCGAGCTTGACCGAGTGCGCCCGTCCTTCGGCGAGAATGCGCCCCGCGTTGCGGACCGCCTCCTCGGGCGTGACGTTGTAGCTCAGGAACGGCATGTCCCCGACGATGTGCGCGTAGCGAGTGCCGCGGGCGACGGCACGGCAGTGGTAGATGATGTCGTCGACCGTGACGGCAAGCGTGTCGTCGTTGCCCTGGATCACCATGCCCAGCGAGTCACCGACCAGGAGCAGGTCCGCGCCGCCCTCGTCGAGCATGCGAGCGAACGTCGCGTCGTAGGCGGTGACCATGACCAGCGGCGTCTGCCCCTTGCGGCCCCGAATCTTGGGGACGGTCATCGGTTTGCGGGCCGCGTTTTCAGCAGCGGGACGAGGCTGGCCATACGGCGCCGAGCCGGATTCGTGCGTCATCAGGATCTCACTCGTACATCTGGTCGCGGCCGAGCCCACCTCGGTCCTCGCCTCCGTACACCGCGGTTGATAGCACGCAGGCGGCAACGTCGCCTTTCGGCTTCCTGCAAAAGCGCAGCGATTCCGGGAGCCTCGACGCGGCCAAGAGACCTTTCCCCAAAATCCGTTGCGATTTCGGGGTTTCGGTTCCCCGCGATGCGCCTGCACGATCGCGGAGGTTCCCGGAGTCGCCGGCCTGGCAACGGCCGTCCGGCCGCGCTCCGTCCGGGCGCGTGCGCCTCGAAGGCCAGCCGGCTCGCGCGGACGTCGAGTTCGGCTTGTTACACTGAAACGGCGTGGATGGTGGCGATCCCAGCGACGAGCGGTCGGACGAGGAGTTCGCCTCGCTCACCCCGCAATCGCGGTCGCACGACGACTGGGGTGCGGTTACCGGGCAGCCCAAGGACGTCATCCGTGAGCCCGGCAGTCACGTCGGGCCCTACATCGTGCTCGAACAGCTCGGGGCCGGAGGCATGGGCGTGGTCTATTCGGCCTACGACGCCAAGCTCGATCGGAAGATCGCGCTGAAGGTCCTGCGCTCGGAAGGTAATGACGAGACGGCCGCCGTCGCGCGGCTGCGACTGGTGGCCGAAGGACGCGCCCTCGCGCGCGTCTCGCATCCCAACGTCGTGACCGTCTTCGACGTGGGCACCGTCGAATCCGAGGTTTACATCGCCATGGAGCTGGTGCGCGGGCAGACGCTTTCGCGCTGGCGCGACGCGAGCGCGAGGGCGTGGCCCGAGGTCGTCGAGATGTTCACCGACATCGCCGCGGGCTTGGGTGCGGTCCACGACGCCTCGCTCGTCCACCGTGACGTGAAGCCGGATAACATCTTGATCGACCAAGACGGTCGCCCTCGCGTGACCGACTTTGGTCTCGCGCGGCCGGAGTCCGAGGCCGAGGTCCCATCCTCGCTCGAGCTGCAGGAGCGAGCACTGGTGCAGTCGGGGACCGGCGAACGCGAGCCGCTGCATCTGACGCGGACCGGCGCCCGCGTCGGCACGCCCGCGTACATGGCTTCCGAGCAGATGCAGGGCCGCGAAGCCACACCGGCCAGCGATCAGTTCGCGTTGTGCGTGGCCTTGTGGGAGTGCCTCTACGGTCAGCGACCCTTCCATGGGACGTCCTGGGTCTCGCTGGTGATGGCGGTGAGCGAGGGGCAAATCCGAGAGCCGCCGAGTCCACCCGCGGGGACCCCCATCCCCACCTGGCTGCGTGGCGTGCTCGAGCGCGGGCTTCATCCGGACCCCGCCGAACGCTGGCCCTCGGTGCGAGCCCTCCGCGAAGCCCTGCTCGCCGGCGACCCGCTGCGAAATCGACGTCGCTGGCTCGCGGGCCTAAGCGTGCTCGTGCTCGGAGGCGCGGGGGTGGCCGGTGCGCTCGGGGCTCGGGCGGCCGAGGAACGAGCGCAGCGCGGCGCATGTGAGTCGCTCGCGGCACAGGCGGCCGAGCGCTGGAACGATGACGCGCGCAAGAAGCTTCGCGCCGCGTTTGCCAGCAGCAGCATCGACGACGCGCTCGAGCTCGAGGCCGGCGTCGAGACCGTGCTCGACGACTTCGTGACGACGTGGTCGAGCGCGCGCAGCGAAGTCTGCCTCGCTCCGCTAGAGTCCCCCGCGACCGACTCCGAGCTTCTTTCCCGGCGCGCCGATTGTCTCGACGACAAGCTCCACACGCTCGACAGCCTCCTGGACACGTTCGCCACGGGCGACGACGTCATCGTGTCGCGGGCCCGCAGCACCGCCGAAGGGCTCACCGACGTGGAGCGCTGCAGCGACGAACGCCGCCTCCTGCGACAGCCTCCACGACCCGCCGACCCACAGGTTCGTAAGCGCGTCCGCGACCTCGAGCGCGAGCTCTCCCAAACCCTGATTCACGAGCACGTGGGGCACTACGACGAGGGACTGCGTCGCGCGAAGGAAGCCCTGGTGGCCGCGCGTACGACCGAACACGTGCCGCTCCTGGCCACGGCGTCGTATCGCGTCGCCGTCTTCGAGGAAAAGTTGGGCAACTACGAGGAGGCCGTCGACGCGTGGGCCACCGCCTTTCACGACGCGTCGGTGAGCGACGACGAGCTGCTCGCTGCCGAGGCCGCCTCCGCCCTCGCCTTCGCCGAGGGCTACCAGCTCTCCCGCTACGACGCGGGCATCCGCTGGTCACAGATGGCCGGCATCCTGCTCGAACGGCTCGACATGACCGCCTCACTCGCCGAGGCGCGGCGTCTCGACACCCTCGCGGTGCTCAACGAGATGAAGGGGCGCCTGGACGAGTCCATCGCGCTGCACCATCGTTCGCTCGATCTTCGGCGCTCGCTCGTCCCCGCCACGCACCAAAGCGTTGGCTACGGCCTGGCCAACCTTGCTGGAGTCCTGCAAAAGACGCGTCGCTTCGACGAAGCCGAGGCCGCGCTGCTCGAGTCGCTCTCGATCTTCGAGGACGCCTTTGGTCCCGACAACCCCACCACGGCGCACGTGGTCAACAACCTCGCCGGGCTGTATCAGAAGACCCGTCAGTACGACAAGGCTGATCCCCTCCTGCAGCGAGTCCTGGCGATCTGGAGCACGCGCCTGGGCGATGACCATCCCGACGTCGGCGACGTCTACAACGCCCTGGGCGAGATTCGGCGAGGCCAAGGCAACCTCGACGACGCGATTGCCATGCACGAAAGAGCGCTGCGGGTGCATCGACGCGCGCACGACGGCGAGCCGCATCCCGACATCGCACGGACCGCCAACCAGCTCGGCCAAGTGCAGGCGCTCGCGGGGCAGCCTGACGCGGCCACCGCGAGCTTCGAGGCCGCGCTGGCTGCCGTGAAGGAGCGCTCCGAACACGACGACGACCGCGGGCGCGCCTATCACGGACTCGCCGACCTCGCGCTTCGAAGCGGCGCACACGACGACGCACGCGTGTACTTTCAGCGGTCCAAGCGTGCATTCGAAGTCGCCAGCGGCGATCACGAGAATTGGCTGGCCCGCGCCCGAATCGGGCTCGCGGTGCTCGACCAGCTCCAGCACGACACCGCGGCCGGCCCGTCACTCGAGGCGGTCGCGACCGACGAGAACGTCGGGACGCACATCCGGATCGAGGCGCTCGCGTGGCGTCAACGTTTCGCCCGCCACGACGCAGGGCTGCAGGCGCGGCTGGATGCGCTGCTGGCCAACACCGACCCCGACGTGGCGGTGTACGTCCAGCGCGTCCTGAGCGACGAGCCGTCCGCGCCAGCGCTCTAGTCCGCGATCACGAGGGTCGCGTCGTCGAGCGCGAGCGGCTGCGGCCCGTCCGCGAGCCACAGACCCACGGGCAGCCTCCGCAGCGCTGCGAGTAACGTCCCCGGAAGCCCGAACCCGCCGCCGCGCGCCACCGCGTCGAAGGTGGAGCCGCGGGTGCTGCCGAGCAGGGGAATGTCGAAGGAGAAGACCCGCCGCAGGTTCTCGGCGGGAGAGGGCTGCTCAGGGACCAGGACCACATCGACAGTGGCGGGGTCGAGTGAGGCAATCGCCTCGGCCCGCGCGACGGCCTCTCGGAGCCCTCCGTAGCGGTCGACCAAGCCCACGTCTCGGGCTCGAACGCCGGACCACACGCGACCGCGCGCGACCTCGTCCACCCGCGCCAGCGTCATCCGCCGCGCCTGGCCAACGCGCCCTGTGAAGATCGCATAGCTGTCTTGAATGCCCTGCTGCGCTGCCGCTCGCTCTTCGTCGGTGTACGGCTTCAGCCAGGAACGCAGCGACGCATGCCGGCCGTACGTGACCTGGTCGACCTCGATGCCGAGCTTGTCGAGCGTGCCGGACACGTCGACCTTCGGATAGAAGATGCCGATGCTGCCGGTCAGCGTCGTCGCGTCGGCGAAGATGAAGCGGCCGCCAGTCGCGACGTAGTAGCCACCACTCGCGCACGCGTCGCTCATCGAGATGATGACGGGCTTGACCGCGTCGGTAAGGTCGAGCTCGCGCGCGATGTCTTCGGAGGCCTTCACCGACCCGCCCGGGCTGTTGACCCGCACCACCACCGCCTTGACGTTCTTGTCTTTGCGCAGCCGCTCGATCTCTTTGGTCAGCGTGATCGAGCCGGCGACCTTGCGGCCTAGAAGCGGGATCTCGAAGCTTTTCGAATCCGAGAGATCGCCCTCGACCACCAGCACGGCGACTTGCGGGCGCGCGCCGTAATCGTGGGCGTGCGTGTCCGTCTCGGGGGGAAGCTCGATGCGGACCTTGCGTCCGAGCAGCTGTTCGAGAGTTTCGTCGAGCTGGTCGGGATACGCGAGCCGGTCGACGACGCCGTCACGCTGTGCGTCGTCGGGCTGTAGCGGAGCGTCGTCGATCCATCGCTTCACCGAGCGCGGGTCCTGTCCTCGGTCCCGCGCGACCACCCGCAGCACGTGGTTCCAAACGTCGGTGTACAGCAGCTTACGCTGCCGATCCGAAGGGGGCGTCGGGCCCATGCGCTCGTACGACTCCGGCACCGACTTGTACTCGGCGATGCGCACGAACTCCGCTTTGGCGCCGAGCTTGTCGAGCAGGTCGGCGAAGAAGAACGTCTCCACCCGCATGCCGACGATCGAAAGGGCCGTGGTCGGATGCGCGATGATCGTCTCGGCCGACGACGCGAGGAAGTACGACTTGAGCCCGCCGCCTTCCATGTATGCGAGCACGCGCGCGCCCTGCAGCCGCGCCGAGCGAATGGCCGCCCGGACCTCCTCGATCTGCGCCCAGCCCAGGGAGAGGCCGCGCGTCTCGAGCAAGACCATCTCGCCCTGCTGCCCGGCGTCCTCGATCGCCTCCACCAGTCGCCAGAGCCCGCGCTCTCCGCGGAAGCTGCTCACCTGAAGCCGCGTCACCCGCCGCGGCGCCGCGTCGAGGCCGTCGTAGCGCTCGGCCGAGAGCCGAAGCCGCGCCACCCCGCCATCGACGGAGAAGCCACGCCGACCGTTGGCCGAGCTGAGCACGCCCGCGGCCACGCCGACGTTGGTGTCCACGAACTCGACGCCCGCGGTGATGCGGGCGCCCGAGCGGGCCTCGAGGTCGCCATCCCCGGCCAGCGGCAAGAATCGCATCAAGTCCGCCTGGGCGAAGATCTTCGCGGGACCCAGCTGAACCGTCAGCCGTCCCCGCGGCTCGACGGGAAAGGTCTCGAACCGCGCCGGGCCATCGTCGGGCAGCGTCGGCGCCCAGCGAAGCCCGCCGGCAACCTCGAGCGCCGGCGTGCCGAGCGGGCGCACGGCGACCTCAGGCTCCAGGACGAATGGCTGGGAATAGCGGTTGCTCGTCGCCCCGATCGTGATGTCCTCGGCGGTCTCGTCCACCTGGACATCGACCGAGGTCTCGGGACCCGTCCGGGGCACGTTGACCGCGTGCGCGACCAGACCCAGCGCGATGAACCGCGAGGGGTGATACGCCACGCCGAGGTCGAGCAGGTTCGCGTTGGCGTGGAAGTTCCCGACCGACACCAACCGGCTGTAGCCCACGCCGATCGACAGGCCAGGCGCCCAGCGCAGCATCGGCACCGCAGCGGCGACCGTCACCTTGCTGTACGGGTTGTCGGGCTGGACCGGCTGGTCCTCCCCGCTGGCCGCGGACACGGGCTGCAGCGGCGAGAGGTACTGGTAGCCGAACCCCAGCGTGAACAGCGGGCCCCCAAAGCCCAGGCGGCGGGCTCGACGAGCGGAGGGGAGCGGCACCCCGACGAACGCCCCCACCCCGCTGCCGCGTCGACGCGCGCCGGGAGCGGTCCAGCCAAAGTCCAGCACGCCGTTGACCGCGTTGAGGTAGCCCAGGTTCGCCGGGTTCACGACCGTCGCCGCGCCGTCGCCCTCGCCGGCCACCGCGGTGTATGGACGGTCGGCGTCGCGAGTGATCGCTCGCGTCTCCCCTTCGTTGGGGTTCGCGTGCCCTGCGGTGGGCGTCAGGCCGAGGGCCAAGGCGACGGCCGACGCGAGCCGTACACGTCGGATCGCGCTCACGGACTGATCCATACCACGGTCACGGCATCGCCCCCTTCGCTGGAGAGGCCCCCGCGGTGCTGCTTTGCGTGCCGCAGGTGGGCGAGGTGCTCCCGGATCGCCTTGCGCAACGCTCCGGTCCCGTGGCCGTGCCGAACGATGACGACCTCGACGTCTTCGGCGATGGCTCGGTCGAGCGACACCTCGAGCAGAGTCACCGCCTCGTCGGCCCGGTTGCCGCGTACATCGATCACATTGTCGTGGCGCGCGACCACTCGCTGTGCGTCGGCCCCAAAGAACCGCGCGGCCTTGCTCGCCGAGGGCACCGAGACGCGCCCGGCCTTGGGCTGCTTGGCTTGCTTGGGCTGCTTGCCCGCCTTGCCCAGCTCGCTGCGCTTCACCGTGACCTTCGCCAGCGGGAGCTGCACGCGAACGCGGTCGCCCTTGATGTCGATGATCTCTCCATCCATGCCCAGGCTGGGCACGCGGATGCGGTCCCCGACGCGCAGCGCGTCCGGGGCATCGCGGGGTCCGGTCTTCGCCTGGACCTTGCCCCGCCCCACCGCCGCCTTTGCGTCCCGGGCAAACGCTCGCGCCTCGGAGTCGGTCGTGCCGTCGGGGCCCACCGCCGCCGCCTCGGCCCGTCGCAGGGCCTTGCGGCGCCGCTTGATCTCGTTCTCGAGGTCCCGCAGCTCGGCCGTGGCTGCGGCGTGGGCCTTGGCGCGCTTGGTCGCCTCGGCCTCTTCTTCCCGCCGCTCCCGCTTCTCGAGCGTCTCCTTGAGCAACGCGACGATGCGCTTTTCTCGAGCCACGTCGGCGCGCTCCTGGGCCAGCCTCTCGCGATGCGCCTCGACGTCCCGCAACAGCGCATCCACCTGCAGCCGCGTGTCATCGAGCATGGAGCGCGCGCGCGTGAGCACCACGTCGGGCAGGCCCAGACGCTGCGCGACGGTGAGCGCCGACGAAGCCCCCGGCGCCCCCATGCGCACGGTGAAGGTGGGCTTCATCGCGTCGAAGTCGAAGCCGACCGCCGCATTGGCAAACCGCTTCGCGTCGTCCGAGGCCAGCAGCTTGAGCCGCTCGTAGTGCGTGGTGATCACCTGCGTGGCGCCGCGCTCCACCAGCTCGCGCAGCAGCGCTTCGGCCAGCGCGGCCCCCTGCTCGGGATCGGTACCCACGGCCACCTCGTCGAGCAGCACCAGCGTGCCTGCGCCGTCCGCCTCGGACGCCGCGAGCGCGTCGCGGACGTGGCCCATGTGCGCCGAGAAGGTCGAGAGGCCGCCCGCGATCGACTGATCGTCGCCGACGTCCGTGACGACGGTGCGAAACAGCGGAACCGTGGCGGGCTCGCGGGTCGGCAGCCGAATCCCGGCCTGCGCCATCAACACGCACAGGCCCAGGGTCTTGAGCGCTACGGTCTTTCCCCCCGCGTTCGGGCCACTGATGATGAGCGCCGCACCCACGTCGACGTGAAGGTCGTTGGGCACGACGTCGATTCCCGCCAGGTGCATCAACGGATGGCGCGCCTCGAGGACCGCCAAGCGCGTCCCCTCGCCCGCCTCCGAGACCACCGGCTCCACCCCGGCGAGGGCCCGCGAAACCTTCAGTCGCGCGTGAACCTGATCGAGCCAGACGATCATCTCCAGCGCGTGGGTGAGTCCCTCCGCCGCTTCGCCCACCGCTGCCGTCAGCTGCGCGAGCACGCGCCGTTCTTCGGCGCGCACGGCCATCATCGCTTCACGCCACGCATTCGTGGATTCGACCAGTGCGTGCGGCTCGACGAACAGCGTCGCGCCCGTCTTGGAGGAGCCGTGAATGATCCCCGAGACGGTCCCCGGGCTGCCCGCCCGCGAGAATGCATCCGAGCGAACGGGCAGGACCACGCGCCCCTCGCGGTCAGTCCAGAACTTGTCGGCGAGCGCGCGAGAGACGTTCTGGTTGCGAACCAGGCGGTCGGCCGCCGTGGTGAGTGACTGCCGGGTGCCGAACACCTTCTTGCGCAACCCACCCAGCGCAGGGCTTGCGCCGTCAGCAAGGCGCGGCTCACCACCTCGCTCGAGCGAGCGGTCGAGCTGTTCACGCAGGGACGCAGGAGGGTCCATCGCACCGAGGTGAGCCCGGAGCCGACGCAGCTTGTCGCGATCTCCGACCTGGGCCTCGACCAGATCTTCGAGGGACGCCTGAACCGCATCGAGCATCGCCGTAACGTCACTCGCCGCGACGACGAGATCATGCACGGCACACAGCTCCTCAACATCCAAAACCGAGGCCCGCTGCGCCCGCTCGAGCAGCGGCGCCACATCGAGCACCCCGAGCAGCAGCGGACCGACTGCGTTCGGCACACCCTCGCACTCGCGCGCGAGGTCTTCGGCCACCTCGAGGGCACGAAGGTGGTCGTACCCCGTACGCACCGTCGCCACGTCATGACTGCGCGGTAGGACGACATCGTCGACCACGTCTCCGTCGTCATCGGCGAGGCGGTGCGACGCGGCAACCGACGCAAGGCCGTCGAAGACGCGTTCGACGAGCTGCGCCCACTCGAGGTGGTGGAGTGCCGACGACTCGGTGCCGGAGTTCACCCGGCAGACTATGCCGCAAAAAGCGGGCAGCCCCGGTGGCGGCCGCACCGCGCACCGGTCTACCATGGCTTCCCCTGCCCGTTTGCGGGCTTCGGACGGCCTCGGAGAACCTCATGCTCAGCAGCTCGTCGCTCGCATCTCGTCCCCCCTCCTCACGAACGTCTTGGACCGCGCGCCTGCTGCCTGCGGTCGGTGCCGGCGCCGCGCTGCTGCCCGGGACGGCGTTCGCCTCTGGGGGCGGTCACGGGGAGCTGCCCCCAATGTGGATGCTGACGTTCTTCGTCATCATGCTGCTGTCGATCGCGGTGCTCCCGCTGACCAAGCTCGAGCACTGGTGGCACAAGAACGAGAACAAGCTGCTGGTGGGAATGGTGCTGGCGGCCTACCCGCTGATCTGGGTCACCTTCCTCACCCACAACTACTCGGCGCTGTTCCACGTGCTCGAGGAGTACATCAGCTTCATCGTCCTGTTGGGCACGCTGTTCTACGTCTCGGGCGGAATCCTGCTCAAAGGGGACCTGCAGGCGAAGCCGTCCACCAACCTGAAGTTCCTCATCTTCGGCACCTCGATCGCGTCGGTCATCGGCACGACCGGTGCGTCGATGCTGTTGATTCGGCCCCTGCTGCGTACGAATCACGAGCGCCGCTACAAGGTCCACATCGTCATCTTCTTCATCTTCTTGGTCTCCAACATCGGCGGCTCGCTCCTGCCGATCGGCGACCCGCCCCTGTTCTTGGGCTATCTGCGCGGCGTGCCGTTTCTGTGGACGGTGGGACTGTGGAAGCAAATGGCGCTGGTCTGCGTGCTGCTGCTGGTCGGTTTCTATCTTCTCGACAGCCACTTCTGGAAGCGCGAGTCCGACGCGATCAAGAAATGGGACGCCAGCACCGTCGAGCCACTCACCGTCAGCGGCAAGAGCAACATCATCTGGCTGATGGGCATCGTCTTGTGCGTCGCGCTCATCAAGCCCGAGTACGGTCTGTTCCTTCGCGAGGCCGCGATGATCGCCTGCGCCGTCGCCTCGAAGTTCACGACCAAGGGCAACATCCGCGAGCAGAACCGCTTCTCCTGGTTCCCGATCCTCGAGGTCGCGGCGCTGTTCATCGGCATCTTCCTGACGATGATCCCGGCGCAGATGCTGCTCTCGGCGCGCGGCGGTGAGCTGGGCGTCGACAGCCCTGCAAAGTTCTTCTGGATCACCGGCCTGCTCTCGAGCTTCCTCGACAACGCGCCCACCTACGTCGTGTTCTTCGAGACGGCCAAGGGCATGGTCGAGCAGGGCCTGCTCAGCGGCACCATGGTCAGCGACACGATTCAGATCCCGACGATCGTGCTGCAGGCCATTTCGGTCGGCGCCGTGTTCATGGGCGCCAACACGTACATCGGCAACGGCCCGAACTTCATGGTCAAGGCCATCGCCGAGGAGCAGAAGATCGAGATGCCCAGCTTCTTCGGCTACATCAAGTGGTCGGCGATGGTGCTCATCCCCTGCTTCATCCTCGTGACCGTCGTCTTCTTCCTCTGACGGTCTCCAGGCGCGCAGGACCCGAAGCCCGCAGGCCTCAGCCTGCGGCGCGCTTGGCCCGACGAACCTTGCCCGACGCCTTGAAGAACTTCTTCTTGGCGCTCTTCGAGCGGGGTTTCTCTTTGCGGGCGAGGCGGTAGGCTTCTTTGGCTTCGACGAAGCGACCCAGCGCGTACAGCATGTCCCCGCGCAGGAGGAACGCGTCGAAGTCGTTGGGCTCCACGTTGAGCCACTCGTCCGCCGAGGCGAGCGCCCCCTCGTAGTCCTTGAGGCGGCGCAGCACCTTGCCCTGCCCCGACAGCGCAGCGACCAGACCCTCCTTGGCGGGCGCGTGGTCCGGCCAGATCGAACGCAGGTCGCGGTACGCCACGACCGCTTCGGACCACTTCTTTCGCGCCAGCGCCTTGTCGCCCTTGGGCGCGAGCGTCGCCGCGGCCTCCTTGCGCAACCGGGCGAGCGACTCGTCGCCGGGCGCAAGCAGCTGAAGCTTGCTGAGGTGGAACGCGAGGCTCTGCTCGGGGGGGTCGGTCCAGCGCTCGCTGGCCAGGGCATCTTCGGCCAGCGCCACCACGGCGGCGGGCTCGGTAGCCTCCGCCGCCGGCTTGCCCTCGGGCTCGTCGATGACCTCGACCACCTCGACCACCTCGGCGGGGTCGGCCGCGTCGGGCTCGGCGTTGGCGGCGGGCACGTCGAGCTTGGGGGCAGGCGGCACGACGGCGGGTTCGGGCGTGACCTCGGGTTTGCGCTCAGCCCCGGCTTCGGACGGCGTGGCCTCGATTGGCTCCGGGTCGTCGCCGAAGAGCCCCAGGCCCCCGGGCATGGCCACGGCAAGCACGCCGACCGCGAGCAGGCCCCCCAAGCCGGTGAAGAACAGCGCGCGCATGGCCGAGCGTCCGCCGCTGACCTCATGCGGCGCCGAGGAGACCCCGGGCGCGGGCGTTGGCACGCCCGATGCGGCGGGAACGACCGCCTGAGGACCGCTGAGCTGCGCGGGACGGCGCGGCGCCGGAGCGATCTGCGTGTGCTCTTGTTTCTCGTAGTCGCGGCCGTAGACGCCTTTGGCGCCCGAGCCGACCACGTTGGCGATCGCAGCCCGAGCCATGCTCAACGATGCCGCGGCGCTTGGATCATCCGGGCCGACGCCGCGAGGGTCGTCGGCGCCTTCAATCCCCAGCACGTTGGCCACCGCCGTCGCGCGGCCATCGATCGCGCGGGTGAGGTCGTACTCGAGCGAGCGCATCGAGGGCGGGCGGTCGCCGGCTTGCCGCCGGAGGCAGCGCGCGATCGCGGCGGACACTGGCTCGGGCACTTCGGGCCGATACGCGGTGACGGAGTCGGCCTCGCGCGCGCCCTTCTGCATGAGCACGTCGACCGCGTTGCGCCCCTCGAAGGGCATCCGCCCGGTGAGCATCTCGAACATGATGCAGCCGACGGCGTAGATGTCCGAGGCGATCGTGGCCTCGAGCCCTGCCCCCTGCTCGGGCGCCATGTAATCGGGCGACCCCATGATGAGGCCGGGCGAGGTCGTCGCCGAGTCCGCGTTCATCTGCTTGCAGATGCCGAAGTCCAGCACCTTCACGAAGTCCGGGTCCTTGCCCCGCGTCGTGAGGATGATGTTCTCGGACTTGAGGTCGCGGTGAATGATGCCCGCGGCGTGTGCGGCCGAGAGCGCCCGGCAGACCTGGCGGGTGATGTGGACCGCCCGGCGGACCGCCATCGGGCCCTCGCGCTCGATCGAATGCGCAAGGTTGGTCCCCTCGAGCAGCTCCATCACGAAGTACACGTCGCCCTCGTCGTTGGTGCCGATGTCGAGGACGTCGATGATGTTGGGGTGCCCGGTCTGCGAGGCCGCTCGGGCCTCCCGCATGAAGCGGCTGATGACGTCCGCGTCGCGCGTGTAGTGGCTGTGCAGGACCTTGAGCGCGAACGTCTTGCCCAGCGCGAGGTGGGTGACGCGGAACACCGCCCCCATGCCTCCGACGCCGATGAGTTCGTCGACGCGGTAGCGCTGCGCGACGACCTTGCCGACCCAGGCGCCGGCGGCCTCCTTGAGCGAAGCAGCGTTGGGGCGCTCGTCCCAGCGCATCGCCTTTTGGCGCTCGAGCTCGACGATGTCGCTGTCGCCCAGCTCGATGGTCGAGCGCGGCTTCTCGTCGAGGTTCGCGACGACGTCGCTGATGCTGATCAGCTCGCTGTCGTCACCTTGGGCTCGGAGCTCGGAGAAGTCGTGCGAGGAGACGTCGAGGTAGTCGCGCTGCTCCATCTTCGCCTCGCGAGCGAAGATGTCCTTCATGAACTCGGCGACGCGGTCGGCGTCGCAGGTTGGAAAGTTCTTGGCGAGAATGTCCGAGAGCGCGGCTCGGAAGTCGCCGGCCTTCTGGTAGCGCTCCTCGCGATCGCGAGCGAGACCCTCGAGCACGATGTCGTCGAGGCCGTCGGGAATGCCCGGCACCAGCGACGAAGGCGGCTTCGCCTTGGGATTGCGAACCGCGTCGAGGGCTTCGGAGTGCGACCGTCCGCTGGAGGGGAACAGCTGGCGACCCGTCAGCAGCTCCCACAGGACGATGGCGCACGCGTAAATATCGGTCCGCCGGTCCGCAGGCAGTCCCTTGGCCTGCTCGGGCGAAAGGTAGCTGTACCGGCCGAACACCACGCCCGGGCTGGTCATCTCGCGCTTGATCGAGCTCTTCGCAAGCCCGAAGTCGGTGAGCTTCACGTCACCGCGGTAGCCGACGAGCACGTTGGGTGGGGAGATGTCCCGATGGACCAGGTCCAGCCCCATCGCGTCGTGCACGTAGTGAAGGCCGCGGAGCACCTCGCGAATCACGAAGATTGCGATGTCGACCGGGATGCGGCGGTGCAGCTGCGCGCAGCGGTTCCACACCGCGCGAAGGTCCTTGCCTTCGACCAGCTCCATCGCGAGGTAGTAGTCCTCGTCGACCTTGCCCGCGTCGAACACCTGAACGAGGTTCGCGTGGTTGAGGCGAACGACGACCTTGGCCTCGTCGAGAAAGCGGCGGTGGACCGCGGCGTCCTGCAGGCTGTGCAGCACTTTTTTGACGACGCAGAGTTTTTCGAACCCGCCGGTCTCGCCAGCGGCCGCGATGAACAGCTCGCCCATGCCGCCTTTGGCCATGGGTCGCACGAGCACGTACTTGCCGAAGACCTGCGGGTACCCCTCGGGAAGATCGAGGCGACCCAACCGATCGGACACCGTTTCGTCCGCGGCTTGCGTTGAGGTGCTCGGCACGCGAGTCGCATCATAGCCCGGGCAGCGGATCCTGGCGCGGACCCGCCCGCTTCACTCCGATGCGGCATTTGTAAAGCGGACCTCGACGCGGTGCGGGTGTGCAGTCGTCTCGGCCAGATCGGCGGGAATTTCCACGCTCCGGCGGACCACGTCCGGCCCCAGACGCACGCGCAGCGTCATCGAGCCCGGCAGCGGCCGTTCCGCGCGCACCCGGCCCTTCATGTCGGTTTTCGCGCCGCGAAACGGGCCTCCGGTGACGGTTGCACCGACTGCCAGCCGTCCTTCGGGGCCCCAGACGGAGACTTCGAGCGCTCCACGACCCGCCGCGGGTTCGCCCATGAGGCTGACGTCATCGCCCGCCACGGCGTCGGCGGTCGCGAGCTCGACCCCATCGGCGATCGCACGCACGCCGTACTCGCCCGCGCCCAACCCATCGACCTCGAAGTTGCCCTGCGCGTCGACGTCGGCGCGACGCTGTTCGCGGGGTCGATCGATCGAGCGGGCGAGCACGTACGCCCGGGCGTACGCCTGCCCCTGGGCGTCTACGAGTTGACCCGTGAGGAGATCTCCAGCCGCGCCCATCGCGATGCGTAGCGGGGTGTCCGGCCCTTCCCCCACCGCCTCGTCCACATCCCACGCGAAGGAGCCCGACGCATACCGCGACGCGCTCGCGACCGCCTCGATCCGATCGACCATCGGCGGAAGCTCGGCACAGCCCCCTACAGCCTCTTCACACGGTCCACACGGCGGCTTGCGGAGCCATGCCACCGAGAAGCGACCGTCGGCGTCGGTGGTGGTGGACCGCGTCGACAGCGGGATCAGTGCGTGCGGGTCGCGTTCATCGGCGGGGCCCGCCGCGGTGAACGTGACCGTCGCGGCTTCGACCGGCGTGCCGTCGGGCGCTTCGACCACGCCCCAAAGGCGGTGCAGCGACGTCGCGCGCAGCACCGTCTCGGCGCCGGGTTGAAGCATCCAAGGCTCGGCGGGGGACTGGGTCGGATGCTGAAGCGTGGCGCAGACGCGGCCACGGCAGCCGGGTCCCTCGAACGTGCCCTCGGGCGAGATGCGAACCGTGCCCAGCACCGAGACGTCATCGCCCCGAAGGCATCGCAGCAGGAGCGCGCCCTCGGTCAGCGCCACCCCGTCCTCGTCGACGACCTCGCCGCGAACCTGCGCACTGCCGTCGACGTCGGCTTCGGCCTCCCGAACGCCGCCGCCACCCCGCGCGGCCACGGCGTTGGGGCCGGACCGCCCGCCCTGCGCCGCAACGGCGCCCGAACGCGTCGCGCGTCCGCCGAGCAGCCCGACCGTCAGAGCCACGAGGGCGAGCGCAGCCAGGGCGCCGAGCCAGACCGTTCGGTTCACCCTTCGAGCACCGGCTTCATCACCGCCTCGGCCCGGGCCCGGGCGTCGGCCAAGACCGTGGCGACGATCCCGTCGATTTCGGCGGTCACGGCCTCGAGGCGCTCCGCGGCGGTGGGCGTGGTGCTGCGCGCGAGCGCATACAGCTTGGCCTTGGGCTCCGTCCCGCTGGGCCGCACGACCAACCGACACGCCGCATCGCACTCGGCCTCCAGCTCGAACACCAGCACGTTGCCGCGCAGGTCTCGGGTCACCGATCCGGTGTCCCGCGGGTTCAGACGGTCCTCACAGGACACCACCGCGAGCCCGCCAAATGCGGTCGGGGGGTTCGCCCGCCACGTCTCGACCAGCGTCTTGATCGCCTCGCGCCCCACGGCCCCATGCGCGTAGAGGTTGGCCGTGGTCTCCTTGTGATAGCCAAGCCTCGCCCACACGGCGCGCAGCTGATCGAACAGCGTCTGTCCGTTGCGCTTGGCCACGGCCGCGGCCTCGGTGAGCATGAGCGAGGCGACCGCCCCGTCCTTGTCGTGAACGTCGTTGCCCCGGAGGTAGCCGTGCGCCTCTTCGGTGGCGAACTCGAGCTGTCGCTGCGGCTGCTCCTCCATCATCCCGGCGTGGTGTTTGAAGCCCACGAGCAGGTCGTCGACGGCCTCGACGCCCGCGGCCCGGGCGAGCGCGCCGATGAGCGGCGTCGTGCAGACCGTGGTCAGCACCCAGCTCGCTTCGGTCGGCTCGATGTGCCGCAGCACGTGGTCGAGCATCAGCACCGCGAGCCGGTTGCCGTCGATGAACGTCCACGCGCCACCGTCTTTGGCGAGCGCACCGAGGCGATCGGCGTCCGGATCGTTCGCCAGCACCAGCTCGGCCCCGGTCTCGTCCGCCAGCGCCTTCGCGAGGTCGAGCGCGGCGGGCTGCTCGGGGTTGGCGGAGGCGACCGTGCCGAACGCCCCGCCATCGGGACGCTGCGCATCGACCACGTCGACCGTGACGCCACGACTGCGAAGCACTGGCGCCACCGAGCTTTCGCCGACGCCGTGCAGGGGCGTGTAGGCAACCCGGAGGTCGGCATCGGCGAGGTCTCCGCACACCGCTTGGGCGCGAACGAACTCGAGGTACGGCCCGTCGACCTCGGCGACGCCGTCGCCGGACAACGTGGTCACCGTGCCGCCGGCGGTGTCGAGCGGCGTCAGCTCGGCGGTCATCGCCTCGGTGATGCCAGTCATCAGGGCGGTGTCCCGGGCGCCGAGGACCTGCGCCCCGTCCGGTCCGTAGATCTTGATGCCGTTGTCGCCGGGCGGGTTGTGGCTCGCCGAGATCACCACGCCCGCGCCACAGCCGCGCGCGCGCACGATGTGCGACAGCAGCGGCGTCGGTCGAGCCTCGTCGACCAGCAGCACATCGATCCCACAGGCCGCGAGCTGCCGTGCGACCGCCGCCGCAAAGGGCTTCGAGTCGCGCCGCGTGTCGTACACCACCGCAGCTTTCATCGGGACGCCCTCCGATCGCATCGCGGCGACGAGCCCCTGCGCGGTCTCGCGGAGCACGGCCACGTTCATCCGGTTGGTCCCCGGGCCGCAGGCGCCGCGCCGGCCCCCGGTCCCGATCGGCAGCGGCCCGTCGAAGGCGTCCTGAAGTGCAGCGAGCGCGTCACCATCACCCTCGGCCGCAGCCTGGACGAGCGCCACCAAGGCGTCGCGGTCGGCCGCGAAGCGCGGCTCGGTCAGCCATCGCTGCACCACCTCGCGACGCGCGGGGTCGAGGTCGAGTTGGTCCAGCTGGGTCTGCGCAGTCATGAACGCGGAGTTTACAGCGCCTCGGCCGGAATCGGCTTCGACGACGCCGACCGATATGCGCACGCGGGTCGGAGCGTTGAGAACGCGACGGCGCCGCTTTTTCGTGCCTTGCGAAATCTTCGCCGGGGCTCGCCCGTTCACAGGCTCGCGGCGTCTCGTTGTTCGGCTCTCTCCAGGAGTCGACGCCGTCCTCCCGCTCGGAGCCAAGCGTCCCGAGCGTCCCGCTTTCTCCCAACGCCGGTTCCAGAACTGTGGAACAATCAGAGAAGCTCGTTGTCCTGCACTCCGTCGATGCCCCCGGCTTCGGCGCGGTGTTCGTCTCTCCCATGGTTGTCGGCCGGATCCCCGGCATCGTGACAGCCACCACCTTCCGACCGAGGAGCGTGTGATGCGCCTACCCATGACCCCGTGGATGCAGCGAATGCGTCCCTTCCTACGCCGAGATCTCCGCGCGCGCCTCACCAGCGCGGCCGTGGCGGTCTCGGTCCTGTTTGGCCTCACCTGGCTCGGCGTTTCGGCGCTGGGGCGCATCGACAGCAGCGAAGCGCACCAGCTCCGGGTCGATCTCGGGCTCGAAGCACCCTTCGCGGTGTGTGGAGGAGAGAACGACCCCGCGTGTAGCTACGACGACCGCGCGCAGGCTCGCGTCGATCGCGAGTTCGGCTACGAGCAGAACCTCCGCCTCGTCGTCCTGAACGAGCTCGACGCCCGCGTCGACCTGGCTCTCGACCGCCTCGAAGAGGCGCAGGCGCTGGTCGAAGAGGCGAAGGCGTCCTCCAACGGGGTGCTTCAAGGGGACACCGTCGCCCTCGAGGTTGCGTTGCTCCAGTCGGTGGTCGACCTCCGCCCGGCGCAGGTCGCCAGCGTCGAGGCCCGTCGCGCGCGCCTGCTTTGGCCGCTCGAAGTGGTCGAAGCCTGCGATACGCGCGCGTTCGACCGCGGCGGCTGGCTCGGCTGCACCCAAGCCTCGGACACCTGGCGCCGCGAAGGCGGAGCCGCTCCCGACATGCGCACGGCGCTGCTCAAGCAGCTCGAGCTCGAGCGCATGACCCTCACCCGCCTCGACGACAAGCTCGCGCAGCTCGAAGGCCGCGAGCGTGGCGTGGGCGAGCGCGAGGTTGCCTGGGTCAGCCGCGCCGAAGCGACCGGCCAGGTGCTTCCCGCCGACCTGCCGCTGTCCGCCTACAACGAGCGGCTCGAGATCGCAGCGTGGCTCGCGGTCCGTCCTCCCGCCTCGGCGCTCGCAGGGTGGGACCTGTTCGACGCCGAAGCCGACGCCGACCTGATGAGCAGCAGCGTGCATCATGCCGCGGCCGCCTCGGGCCTGCCGGCCATGGACGCGCGTCTGGCCACCGTCGCGCTCTCGCACACCACGGATCTGCGCGCGCTGGTCTTCGAGCCGGGCAACGAGCTGTGGCACGGCGCCTGGACCGACCCCGAGCTCGCCGCGGCGCCCATCGTGAAAGCGACCGAGCGCTACCGTTCGCCCATCTCGGGCGCGCAGCAGTGGCAGATCATCGGCACGGTGTTGCTCCTGCTCTCGGGCGTGATGCTGGTCGTCGTTGGGCCGGTGGTCACGGCCACCACCACCGCGCGTGAACGCGAGGCCGGCACCCTTCCGGTGCTGCGCATGACCGGCATGGGCGCGGGCGACCTGGTCGCCGCGATGACGGTCGGACCCAACGTGTTCGCGCTGGTCGCCGGCGGGGGGCTCCTCCTCCTCGCCCTGCCGATGCTGCTGTTCACGGTCGGACCGGTCGCGCTCGCGGCCCCGTTGGCCTCCCTGCTGGCCCTCGCCGCGGCGACGCACCTCACCGCCATCGGGCTCGGTGACGCGCTCGGCCAGCGCGTGAACGCCATGGTCGTTGGTGGCCTGCTCGCGATGGGCTTGCTCGGTCCCGGCCTGGTCGGCACCGTGATGGTCGTCGGCGACATGGCAGCCACCGGCTTCTTGCTTGGCCCCCTGCCCCTGACGCTCTCGCAGGGCGTGAGCCTGTCGGGCATGCCGTTCGCAGAAGCTGCGGCGTCGGGCGGAAGCTCGGGTCTTGGCACCACCATCGCTGGCTACGCGCTGATGATGCAGTGCATGCTCGGGCTCGTCTGCCTGATGAGCTGGCGTCGCCGCGTCGAGCAAGCCTGGGCGCCGCTGTTCCGCCCGTTCGAGGGCGCCCTGCTCGCGCTTGCCTCGGTGGGCTGCAGCGCCCTGACGGTGCTCGACCTCAGCGAGCGCGTCCACGTGCAGTCGTACGACGACGTCAACCTCATCACGTTCGTCGCGACGGGCTTCCTCATGCCCGTCCTGGGCTGGCTGCTCGTCACCAGCCTCGTCCGGCCCGCGCGGGCGGCTTCGGTCGCCAGCGTCACCGAAGCCCGCCGCGGCTTCCTCCGCTTCCAGGTCTTCGTGGTGCTCACCGCGGTCGCCCTGGCCGCGTCCTACCGCCTCGTCCTGGAGCGCACCGGCTTGGCCAGTGAAGAGTCCGAGGTCATGTGGGCCACCATCGCGCAGGGTCTGCTCATCGCCGAGTCGATCGTCGCCACGCTCCTGTGGACGAGCCGTCGTCGCAAGAGCCGGCACCGCATCCTCATGCTCGGTGCCAGCGTCGTTGCGCTGCAGCTCATTGCTGCAGTGGGCGTGTACAACCTCGAGGTCGACTTCGTCGCCCTGACCCGCGGCTCGGCCAACCCGTTCCTGCTCGGCATGAACGCCAGCCCATACTGGACTGGATTCCTGGTCTTGCTCTGGGCCGCAGGCCTCGGGCTCGTGCTCGCCGCCGTGCTGCGGGAGCGCACCCGCGCGACCGAAGAGTCCGACGCGGACCTGCTCGAAGACGACGATGCCGCCGAGGGCGGCCGCCGCTGGCTGCATTAGACCCTCGCGCTTCGGGTGCGAGACCGGGTCCCTGCGTGCCCCCCCCCTTCGGGTGTGGGGGGCACTCCGGGGCCCTCGCCCGTTTGGCCCCCTACGCTTCGGTCTTTTCTTTCTTTGCCAACCCTTCGGGTTGGGATCGCCTTCGGCGAGCCTTTGCGCCTTGGGTGCTGAGCCGGGCCCCTGCGTGCCCCCCTTCGGGTGTGGGGGCACTCCGGGGCCCTCGCCCGTTCGGCCCCCCACGCTTCTGCCTTTCCTTTCTTTGCCAACCCTTCGGGTTGGGATCGCCTTCGCGGTTTGAGTACTGAGCGCCGGCGTGTCTACAGGTTCGCTCCAGCTCATCGTTCTTGTGCGATGCGGACCGACACGTAGTTGTCAGGCGGACTACATTTTTGTGCCCCCGCGGTGCGACCTTCTGTCCTACTCTCTGCCCGTGCGACCCCCGGTCGCACTCGGAGGTTTGTCATGTCTCTCGTCGGTTTCATCCTGCCATTGCCCACGCTTCTGCCCGTGATGCTCGCGGTCTCCCCGGTCCCTGCGGACGACCTCCAAGTCGACCCGACCGACACCGTCGAGGGCGCCCTGCCGATGCAGCCCCGGGTTCCGCTGGCACCCGACATGCCTTCCGCAGCGGGCGCATTCGACGGGCCGCTGCACCCCCAGGCGCTCGGCGACAAGATCCTCTACGTCAACTTCGACGGCGGGCAGATGAACGCCTGCAACTCCGGGCCGCAGAATAACTGCTCCAACCTCTTTTTTGGCACCGTCCTCCCGTACACCGGCGACGCTGCGAAGCGAGCGTCGGTGATCCAAATCGTGCGGGCACGCGTCAACGATTTTGGCATCACCGTCACGGACGCCCGTCCGCAAAGCGGTGACTACGATATGGAGATGGTCGGTGATTGGGCCGGCGTCGGCGACCAAGGGTTTGCGGGTGTTGCTCCTGGACCGGTCGACTGCTTCGACAATCGTGGCGGTGAGGTTTCGTTCACACTCGAAGCTTCGGGAACCTCAGACGGTATGGCCGAAATCATCCTGCAGGAGGTCGCCCACACTTGGGGCCTCGAGCATATTGATGACGACACCGACCTCCTCTACCCCACGACGCAGGGCCAGAACAAAGTCTTCAAGGACGAGTGCCTCACAATCGTCCGCCTCAACGACGACGGCTCAACCACCCCAGTCAATGCGACCTGCAATGCCGTCCACAGTCAGGTTTGCGGCAACAACCTGCAGAACAGCTATCAAGAAATGCTCGGCCTGTTCGGGCCTGGCGTTCCTGACACGATCGCACCCACAGTCCAGATCGTAGAGCCCACCGACGGAGCGACAATCGAAGGCGACGTAAATCTGCGCATCTCCTTCGAAGACAACCAGTCCCCGATCATCATCAACGCGACCATCCTCATCGAAAGCGACAGCCTCGATGCTCCCGTCGAGGAAGACGGTGCCTATGCAGGGCCGAGTGAGCTTCAATTCCCGATCAGCGGTCTGCCTGGCGGTGAGTACACGATCTCCGTTGACGCCACCGACGAAGACGACAACCCCGCCGGAGACTCCGTCACCTTCACCGTCGCGGGGGACCCACCGGCGGGCAGCGGAGGCGACGACGGTGGAGACGGTGCCGGTGACGACTCCGGCGGTGGCACCGGCGGGAGTGGCGACGGAAGTGACGGCGGCGGCGGCGACGATGGCGGCGACGACGACGGTGGAGACGGCGGCGACGACGGTGGCATCGAGACCGACGGCGCGGGCGCAGGCGGTGGCGATGACGGCGGTGGCTGCACCGTCGAGCCGAACCGCAGCGCTGGCTGGGCCGTTCTCGCCCTGCTCGGCCTCGTGACGGTCCGACGCCGCCGCGAATAGCCGACGGCCCACGACGGCGTAGTAACCGCCGACGGAGAATAGGACGGGGCCGTCCCGATCGAGTCGCTCTGGAGTACTACTGCTCCACGCAGTAGTATTTCAGAGCAACCATACAATTCACTGCGCCGGCGTTGTCGGCGAGGTAGCCTCCATTCACGGTTGCGGACGCGTCAGCAGCAGGACGGAAGTTCCCCGGAGACGTGCTGCTGTTGCCGTTGCACATGCTGCCGGCCGGATGCGCGACCCAGCCCTGGGTCATTCCAGTGACGACCGATCCTACTCCGAAGGCCCCGGTAGTATCGATCGGCGCGTCGAGGGCCACCGCGGCGCCATCGTCGACACCAAGCAGCGCGACGTCGTCCGTGGTCCAAACCACCCCGCCAAGGTTGTTCACGTATCGCGTCCAGGGCTGCAACACCCAATCGATCTGTCCATCTCCGGTGTTCGGGGTCTGCGAAGCCCGCCGTGCAACCCCGTCGGCGAACATCGCCCTGTATCCGGGCAGTCCGGAGTCCTGACACCCTTGGTCGAGGGTTTGTGCGGCGTCGTCTCCACCCATGTTCCCAGCAAAGTTCGTTGACACGAGAACGTTCAGCTGAATGGTCTTGGTTTCGACCAGTCTCGAGCAGTCGGGGGCGCAGTCTCCGTCTCCTGTACCGTTGCCTTCCCCCTCGTCACACGACTCATCGTCAGCGAGCAGTCCGTCGCCGCACTCGTTCACCGTGCATAGCTCGGTGCACACGCTGCCCTGCCCATTGAGTTCGCCTTCATCGCAGTCCTCGCCCGGATCCACGCTTCCGTCGCCGCACATCCCGCGCCTATCACCCGTTTCGGAGGGATCAACCGATGTGGTGTTGTCCTCACTCGTCGACGTTTCGTCTGGCCCAGGGGGGTCACCGCTCTCGGTTTCCGCCCCGCCCGCGGTCATGCCTGTCGTTTCCGCAGTCGCCCCCGTGGCAGCGGACGACGTGGGTGGGTCGCCGCCGGACGAGCCTTCCTCGGTTCCGGATTGTCCCCCACCATTGTTGCCGTTCGTTTCGGACGCGGTGTCGCCGCCCATCTGATTAGGAGCGAAACAGCCGCTATTCGACGCTGCAACCAGCAGCCCCAGAGTGATGGTCAGAGGATAGGTTTCGAGCGTCCGTCGTCCCATTTGCTGGCCTCCGTTGTATCACCTCTGCCGACTGCAACACGTCTGGACTCAACCCAGGGACAGGGTGTCGGATGCCCCCGAACCCGGGAGCCTGCTAGCCTGAGGGCAGCATGCTGTCGGGTTCGCTGCTTCTGCTTTCCGCTACCGTCTTGGCGGGCCCCGTGACCACCCCGTCGCTGAGCGCCGCGTCGCGGCCGCAGGGCGCGGTGCCCCGAGACGGCACGCCCGAGCTGCTCTACATCAACTTCGACGGCGCGGTGCTGCAGAAGGGCTGCGGCAACGATGCGCACTACGACTGCAGCACGCTGGCGGAGCTGTTCGACGGCTACGTCGGCCCGTACACGGGCAACACGACGCAGCGCATGTCGATCCTGCAGGCGACCCGCAAGGTCGTGGCCGACTTCGGCGTTCGCGTGATCACCGAGCGTCCACCCGAGGACGTGGACTACACGATGGTGATCTACGGCGACCTCGGCGAGCAGAGCTTTGCCGGCGTCGCGCCCTACATCGACTGCGAAGACCTCAACCGCGGCGACACCAGCTTCACGCAGGCGTTCTCCGGCTCGAACACGGGCTCCACCTTCATCTTGCAGGAGGCCGCCCATACGTGGGGCCTCGAGCACGTCGACTCCGAATCCGACGTGATGAACCCCTTCAAGGCGGCCGCGATTTCGCAGACGTTCATCGACGAGTGCCTGCCCATCGTGGCCAACACTTCACTCGAGCGCACGCCAGGCACCTGCAACCAGATCCACACGCAGTTCTGCGAGCCGGGATTTCAAAACAGCTACCAAGAGATGCTGCTGCTGTTCGGTGGCCACGTGCCGGACGTCAATCCACCGGAGTTCGAGATCACCTATCCGCCCGACGGCGCGTCGTTCGTGCTGCCGACCACGTTCGTCCTCCGCGGAGCGATCGAGGACGAGCTTCACCCGCAGTTCTACGACATCGAGGTCTTCAACAACGGCGAGCCCGTGGGCACCCCGAACGACAACGTCGGCATCGAGCAGGACCTCGAGCTGGCGATCTCCAACCCGGAGCCCGGCGACTACGCCCTACGCATCGTCCTCACCGACGAAGCGGGCAACAGCAGCGAGGACACCGTGGAGTTCACGATCCTGCCCGAAGGCAGCGAGCTGCCCGCCGGCGAAGGCGACGACCCGGATGACCCCGCGGGCGCCGAGGCGTGCCGCGTCTCGTCAGGTCGCGTACCCAGTGCCGCGTGGCTGCTGCTTCTCGTTGCAGGGTGGAGGCGGCGCGGGTGATCGCAGCGGCCCTGCTCGTCCTCGCCACTGCAACCGACCTGGCTGCGCCCGCGCACCGCATGGACGCCCCCATGCCTGCGCAACCGCCCATCGACGACCTCCGCGCCCTGCCGCGAGCGCACGCGCTGGGCACCAACACGACGCTGTACGTGAACTTCGACGGCGTCGAGCTGTCCGAGTGCAACCCGTCGGACGCGAAGCGCAACTGAACTTGGTACAACTTCGAGGAGCCGTTCGAGCCCTTCTCCGGCTCTCTGCAGACCAAGGTCGGCGTGCTGCAGGCGATGCGCAGCGACGTCTCCGACTACGGCATCCGCGTCACCGCGCAGCGCCCCTCCGACGGCGACTACACGATGGTGATCTACGGCGGGACCGAAGAGGTTTACGGCGCCCTCGGCAGCGCGCCCGCGGGCGACTGTGACGATGCCTTCCCCAACCAGATCGCCTTCGCACACCTCGACGGCGAGCTGAACACGTGGGTCAACGGCGGCGCGACCACGGCGCTGCACGAAGCGGCCCACTCATGGGGGCTCGACCACATCGACGTGGAGGGCACCGTCATGTTTCCCAGCGGCAACAACGGGCCCACGTTCTTCCGGGACGAGTGCGACCGCATGGTCGAGGACACGGACCTCACCCCCGGCGATGCATCGTGTCCGGAGCTCAACGAGGCCCAGTGCGGCGACCCCAACCGCCAGAACGCGGCAGACCGACTCGTGCGGCTGTTCGGAGCGCCCTACGTCGACGTGCAGGCGCCGACGCTCGAGCTGCTCGAGCCCCGCGATGGGCAGTACTTTCAAGCACCCGCCAGCTTCGACGTCGTCTTCGAGACCACCGACGATCAGCACCCGCAGGCGTACTCGGTCTACGCGTGGCTCGGCGACGACCCCCGCCCGAACGACCCCTCGGTGCGCGCCGAACCGGGCTTCGCGGTCAACGACCTGCCGATCGGGACCTGGGAGTTTCACGTTGTGGTCGCCGACGAGGGCGGCAACGAAGCGCGGGTGGACTTCACCATCGAGGTGGGCGAGGACCCGCCACCCGACCCCGTCACCGACGAAGGCTGTGGCTGCCGCGGCGGCCCCAGCACCCCGCCGCTCGCGCCCCTGCTGCTTTGCGTCCCGGTGCTCTTGGCGAGACGCCGCCCCAGGCGGTAAACCGCTTTCCATGCGTTCCGCGCTGCCGCTCGCTCTCGTGGCCCTCGTCGGCTGTCCCGCCGAGGTGAAAGACACAGCTCCCGCTCCGAAGACCGCGCCGAAGCCGGTCGTGGACGAGTCCGACCCGCGCGTGGTCAAGCAAGGCAACGACCTCTACGCCGCGGACGCCCTGCCCGAGGAGAAAGCCCCGGAAAAGGGCAAGGGCTCGGGCAAGCCAGATGAGACCAACGGCTTCTGCCGGCTGTACGCGCCAAAGATGACCGAGCCGCACTGCTGCAACATCGAGCATGGGTTCGATGCGGTTGCGACGGGCCAAGCGTGCGGCAAGGGGCTGTACCTGGGCGAGTCGTTCCAGCGTAGCTGCGGCTACTTCTTCCTCGACAACGCCTCCGGCGAGCCCGTCTGGTTCCGCAGCTCGTTCGTCGAAGAGGCCAACGCCAAGGTCGCGGCCGAGGCCGAGGCCAACCGCATCAAAATGCGCTTTGGCGATGAGATCCCAGTCGAGGCGGTCGAGGGGCAGACCGACGCCTTCACGATCGCCTACAACGGCATCCACTACGCGTACATGGGCGGCGACAAGGCGTGGAACAAGGTGCGGCGCCTGGCGTGGAAGGACGAGAGCTGCAGCGACGAGGGCATCGCGACCGTCGTCGGTCAGATGGTCGAGGCCAAGGCCCCCGCGACGGGTCAGCTGCGCCTGGGTCTCGTACCCAAGGCCCGCTGAGCGTCCGCTCCTTCAAGACGACAACAAAGAAGCCCCGCGACGACCTCGGTCGTGCGGGGCTCTTTTCGTGCCGGCGGATCTCAGCGGGCTGCGCCGCAGCTCCACTTGCCCACGGGCGAGACCTTGCCGCCCTTGAGCGACACGATGCGATCGCCGGAGCCTTCCTCGAAGACCAGCCGCATCCACAGCTCGTTCGTCTTGTCGCCGTCGAGATCCATCCAGCCGCGAACCTCGAACACGTCTTTCTTGGTCTTGGACTTCTCGAGCAGAGTGACCTTGTCGAGGTCGCCACCCTCGGCGAGGAAGATGCCCGACCACGTGTACTGCTCGGGCAGCGTCGGGTGCGGCACAAACACCGAGTAGACCTTGTCCTTGTCGGTGAGGCCTTTGACCTCGGCGATCTGATGCGCCTTGAGCTCGTCCTGGGCCTTGCCGCCCGCTGCCTTGACCGCTGCGATCAGCTTGGTCTTCTCGTCGTCGTCGAGCCGAGCGTTGCGCGGCGTGTTCGAGTCGGGGTCGACCTCGCCGATGATCTTGATGCCCGAGGGCGGCCACGTGCCGTACAGGAAGTCGGCGCCCTCGGTGATGCCCTCCACGCCCACGGCAACCTTCTTGCCCGAGCCCGCCATGCACTGCGGCTCGACGGGCTCGCCCGCGGTCTTGTTGTACTGAGAGTCGTGCGAGGCCACGCGGACGGCGTCGCCTGGCTTGACCATCTTGAGGCATTCGTTGCCCGACTTGAGGCTGCCGCTGTCCTTATCGAAGCACGCCAAGGGGTACAGCGCGCCTTCGACCGAGAAGAACACCATCGAGGTGTCCGGCGGGACCGGACCGTCGACGCCGCCGTCACCCTCGGCGACGGAGAGCGAGCCAGCGTCGTCCTCTTCGCCTTCGGCCTTCTTGGGCTCTTCCTTGGTTTCCTTCTTGGTGCCCTTGTCCGCGGGCGCCTCCTCCTTGTCACAGCCAGCAGCGAGCAAGGTGGTGGCGCACAGCATCGACGTCCAAAACGCGGTCCGCATGCTGTGGCGATATCACGTTCGGACAACCGCGGCCAGCGCCCCGGCAGCCGCCGCGCTCAGGCCCGTGCGAGCGTGTGAACGCGGGTCCGTCGGGCCGGGTGCGGCGGCCGGCGAAGGGTCTGCACCATGTCCGAAAGCCCCGAAAGCGTCAGCGGGAACATGTCGAACACGTTCCGGATCTCGGTGATCGTGGGTGCGTCCCAGACGTGGGTGGGCTCGGGGTTGAGCCACGCGTTGTGGGGAAAGCGATCGGCAAGCCGGGCCAGCCACGTCAGCCCCACCGGGCCCCCGCGGCCGTCCCACCAGTTCGACGTGCTCATCATGAGCTCGCCAGGGTGCATGTACGCGTCGCCGACCATGATGAGTCGCCAGCTCGGGTCGTACTTCTGCAGCAGCTCGGGCGTCTTGATCGGCTTGGTGAACGCGGCGTCTTCATAGACGTGGCTGTAGACGCAGTTGTGAAAGTAGTAGTGCTTGAGTTCGCGAAAGCCTCCGCTGCCGTGGGCGGCGGAGAACAAGCGGCTCACCAGGCGTGCGAACGGGTCCATGCTGCCGCCGACGTCCATCATCAAGATGACGCGCACGTCGTTCTTCCGAGGTGGACGCATGATGATCTCGAGGTCGCCGCAGTTGCGGGCCGTGGCGTCGACCGTCTCGTCGAGATCGAGTTCGTCTTCGCCGGTCTTTCGCGCCATCGTCCGCAACTTGCGAAGCGCCGCGGCGATCTGGCGCGTGTCGAGCACCATGTCCTTGCGATACGCGCGGAAGCGACGACTGTCGGCGACTGCGAGCGCGCTGCGACCTCCGCCCGATCCACCCATCCGAATGCCCGAGGGGTGCGCGCCCCCTTGGCCGAACGGCGAGGTGCCGCCGGTGCCGACCCAGCGGTTGCCGCCCTCGTGGCGCTTCTTCTGCTGCTCGAGGCGCTCCTTGAGCTGACGCCGCAGCTCCTCGAGATCCATCGACTCCAGCTCGGCCCGCAGCTTCGGGTCGAGGTACATGAGCTGCTTGGGGTCGGAGAGCCAGTCGTCGAGGTTCTGGACCAGCGCCGAGAGGTCGGCCTGCACGCCGCGAAACGTGACGCCGAACGCCTGGTCGAACGCGTCGTAGTGCGTCTCACTGGGCACGAGCAGGCAGCGCGACACCTGATAGAAGCCGTCGAGCGAGTCCTCGTGTAGCCCGTCGGCCAGCGCCTGCATCAGCGCGAGCCAGTTGTGCGCGCTGACCGGAACCCCTGCGGTGCGCAGGTTGTAGAAGAAGTCCAGGAACACCGGCTACGCGCTCCCGCGAGCCCGACGCCGCGCGAGCATGTCGACGTCCTGTTCCTTCTTCAGCAGCGTGCCCAGGAACGGCAGTCCGGCGCCGAGCAGCTTGGTCTCGCTGATGCCGGCGTGCCGCAGCGCGCTGATCCAGTCGACGAGTTCGCTGGTCGACGGCGGCTTGCGCAGGCCTTCGACCGCCCGCAGCCGATAGAACGACTCGAGGGCACCAGCGAGCAGCTTGTCTTCGACGTCGGGGTGGTGAACCCGAACGATGCGCTCCATGAGCTCGCGGTCGGGGAACTCGATGAAGTGAAACACGCAGCGACGAAGGAACGCGTCGGGCAGCTCCTTCTCGTTGTTGCTCGTGATGATCACGATCGGCCGATGCTGCGCCGTCACGGTGCGCCCCGTCTCGGGGATCGTGAAGCTCATCGTGTCGATCTCGTGCAAGAGGTCGTTGGGAAACTCGAGGTCGGCCTTGTCGATCTCGTCGATCAGCACGACCGTCTTCGCATCGCTCTCGAACGCGCGCCCGAGCGGACCCATGTCGATGTACTTCGAAATCTCGGAGACGTCGCCTTCGCCGAAGCGGCTGTCGTGCAGGCGACGGACGGTGTCGTAGACGTACAGCCCTTCGGAGGCCTTGGTGGTGGACTTCACCTGCCACCGCTCGAGCGTCATCTCCATCGCCTTGGCGAGGTTCACCGCCAGCAGCGTCTTGCCCGTTCCCGGCTCTCCCTTGAGCAGCAGAGGGCGTCCTAGGTGCATCGCAACGTCCACCGAGCGCGCAAGCTCGTCGGCCACGATGTAGTCGTCTGTTCCGCGGAAATTGCTCGCCATGAACGCCGCCGAGTATGGCACAAGGGCCAGTGGATGCCGCTGGACCGCCCGACGGCGGCCCTTTGCGCCGTCCTGCTGACGAGCGTCGCGTGTGACGCTGAACCGACCGAGCCCGCGCCAACACCTGCGCCCCTCGACGCGTCGACACGGGAATCCGCCCCACCGCCGGTGCCCCCACCAACGGCGCCCCCGCGGCCGCCCGCGGTCGAAGCGGACGTTCCGCCGGCTGCTCCACCGCCGGCCGACACCGCCGTCGACCCAACGCTGCGCCAAGCCAAGCGCGCGATGATGCTCTACGACGCCCCGGACTTTCGTGCAGCCTTCCGCGGCAAGATTGCCCGAGGCGAGTCGTTCCACAGCTACGAAGTCGTGCCGGGCGATCCGGAGTGTCGCGGCGAATGGGCCCGCGTGGGCACGAGCGCTTATGCGTGTTTGCACCGCAGCGTCGAAGTCGAGGAACCGCCACCACGGCCGCTCCCCGTGCTCGGCGGCAACGGCCTCACGCCGTTCTACTACGTGCGACGTCGCAACCCGGAGACCCCCGCTCCGCTATGGCGCTCGCGCGCGGCGCTGCGTCGCGGTGCCGACCCGGTGGGCGCGCTCGACCTCGACCACGACTACGCGTTCGTCACTCGACGTCGTTCCCGTGGTGGCCGGGTCCTCTCGGACGCCGCCCGACGCACGGTCCGCGAAGCCGACGTCCGCCGGCTCAAGCCCAGCGCGTTCGAAGGCCGCGACCTCATCACGACCCCCCTCCCCGACAGCGGGCAGCTTGCATGGGTCGTGCGCTGGCCGCATGCCCCGCGCTTCGACACGACCGACACCACCAAGGCGCCCTCGGGTTCGCTCGCCTTTCAAACGATGGTCGTCGTCGATGATGCTCCTCAAATGAAACGCGGCGTCCGGGTCTTCCCGCTGACCGACGGAACCGGCTGGGTGGAGGCCAAGGCCATTCGCCGCTACCGCCCCACCTCGCTGCCCGTCCCGGACGACGTCGAAGACCGAACCGTCTGGCTCGACGTCGAACTCGGGCAGCAGACGCTTGCGATCATGCGCGGCGCGACCCCGCAGTTCGTCACCGTGGTCTCGTCGGGGTCCGGCCAGCACCCCACCCCGCCGGGCCTGTACCGAATCGAGTCCAAGCAGGCGTTTGGCGACATGCGCTCGCGGCCCAGCGACGACGACCCATACTACGTCGAGGCCGTCCCCTGGGTGATGTACTTCGAGGGACGCTTCGCGCTGCACGGCGCCTTTTGGCACAACCGCTTCGGCAACCGAGTGAGCCATGGGTGCATCAACCTCGCGCCGAAGGACGCCGCGCGGGTGTTCGACAGCCTGGAGCCGAAGCTCCCCCCGGGCTGGCTCACCGTGTATGAGCACGCCGACGACCTCGGCACGCTCGTTCGGATCCGCAAGGGCGATGCGCCCGTCCCCGACCGGCGCCGCGCGAACCCGCGGCGGCGAACGGCCGGATGAGCTCAGCCCGCGCGGTCGGACAGCGGCGTCGGATTGACGCTCGCGACGTACCAGTCGCCCCACTCGAACTTCATGTGCAGCGTGAGCCGGCGCCCTCGACCGATCCGCCGCTTGGCTCGCCCCTCGGGCGTGCGCGCGAGCGAAACAACCGCGGTCGGCGTGTACGCGCCCGGCACGACCTCGACCTTCTGAATCTCGACCGCGCTGCCGCCCAGCTCGGTCAGCGCATCGGCGATGGCGAAGGTCCGCGCCGCATCAACGGTCTGCAGCCGCCGCACCGCCTGCGAGAGCGCCTGATCGGGCGGAAGGTCTCCGGCGGCGCGCGCGATGAGGTATGCCTGCCCAAGCTCGAAGAAGAAGCTGACGATCTGGGCGTCTTCGAGATCGTCGGGCAGCGCGAGCGCGCGGCGGAAGTCTGGCGTGGCCGTCTTCGTGACCACATCGCGCAGCTGTTCGAACGCGTCATCATTGCCGACGAGCGACTCGACCGCGGCCAAGAACCCCTCGATGATCGGCGCGCCGTCGCGGTCGAGCTGGGCCGTGATCTTCTCGACCGCATCCGCCCGAACTCGGCGCGCATGAGACGGCGAGGTCAGCCGTCGCGCGTCATCGACATCGCCCCGCCCGAGCGCGGCAAGAAACTCTCGAGAGCGCGTGGCGATGCGGGTGCGGTGCTCGTCGTTGGACTCCAGCGTCGGCCGCTCCTCGAGCATTCGCATCGCGTCCCCGATCGGGATCGCGAAGCCGCCGACCTTGTCGCGCCAGGTCCAGGTGACGATGCCGACGACCCGACCGTGTCGATCGACGATCGGTCCCCCGCTCTGGCCGCGCTGCACGTCCGCGTCGATCGCGACGAAGTCTCCAGGCCCCGCGGCGGGGTTGACCACGCCGAGCCCGGTGACGCGCGCATTGTGGGCAACGAAGGTGGTCGCGTCGGGGTCGGGCACGACCCCCGACTCCAGCGGTGCGTCGTACTTAAGCAGCACGACCGGATCCTTGGGGCTGATATATCGCGCGGTCGCAGCAGGCTTTCGAGACGCCAGAGGAAGCCGCGGGAGCTCGTCCTCGGTCGTCACCTTCAACAGCGCAAGGTCCCGCTGCGGATCCATGTAGACGACGCGCACGCTGTTGTAGACTCGGGGCGGGTCATGCGCAGGAAATGTCACCGACTCGATGTGGGCGGCATCCTCCACGACGTGGCGGTTGGTGATCAGGTACCCCGCCGGGTCGACCACGAACCCCAAACCGCGTCCCTCGGGCGTCTCGACCACCGCAACACCGGCCGACGCCTCGGCCACGAGCGCGTCGTTGGACCGGGCGCGGCTGTTGGGCGCCGAGACGATCGACACCTCCGCGTAGTCTTTGGGGCGGCTTGCGCACCCCGTGTTCAGCGCGACTGCCGCAGTCACGCTCACAGCCGCACAAACCGAAAATTTCAAACGTCCCGCCACCCGAGCCTCCTTCTGTTGCGATGGAAGCGTCACCAACCATCCACAATTTTCAGAATAGCCCAATGCGAGTTGTGAGCCAGGTCTCGAATTTCGCGCCGTTCCGCGCCGCTGACCGGCCCGGTCCGACCGCTCGCGAAGTTGTGCGGCCCAAACCGCAATCTTCTGGGGCCATCGTACGTCTGTAGGACCCGCATGCACGTCGAGTTGAGCGCGATCAGCAAGACCTATGACGGCGCGACCTATGCCGTCCGCGACATCGATTTGACGATCCCCAGCGGCTCGATTCTCGGATTGATCGGGCCCAACGGCGCCGGCAAGTCCACGGCGCTGCGCATGGTCGCGGCCGTGATGGAGCCGACCCAGGGCACGATTGCGTACGACGGCGCCTCCCCCGAGGACACCGCCAGCCAGCAGGACATCCGCAGCCGCATCGGCTTCCTCGGGGACGGCAACCCTCTGTACAAGGACATGACCGCGTCCGAGTACCTGACCTTCTTCGGGCAGTGCTTCGGGCTTCGCGGCGCGCCGCTGGCCAGCAAGGTCGAGGACGTCCTCACCACGTTCAACCTGCGCAACAAGGCCGACGCGAAGTGCCGCGCGCTCTCCAAAGGCATGCGGCAGCGGCTGCTCGTTGCGCGGTGTCTGCTGCACGACCCGTCCCTGCTCATCCTCGACGAGCCTGCCGACGGTCTCGACCCCCGCGGGCGCTCCGACCTGCGGACGATCGTCTCGCAGATTCGCGACCGCGGCGTCACGATCATCATCTCGTCGCACATCCTGCGCGAGCTCGACGACCTGTGTGACCAGGTTGCGATCCTGCAGCGCGGGCGCATCGTCGTCAGCGGCGAGGTCACCGACATCATCAACCGCTACGAAGTCAGCCGCCTCGTCTACGAGCTGCGGCTGCTCGACGGCGTGGAGCAGGCCAAGGCGATCCTCGCCAAGCGGCGCGTGCTGGTCGAGGGCGAGAGCGTCGCCGACGGCCTCACGGCGCTGAGCCTGCAGGTTCAAGGCGACGACGCGGCCGTCGCCGACATGCTCGCCGAGCTGTGCGGTGCCGGCATCCGGGTCGTCACCTGCAGCCGAATCCGCAGCCGCCTCGAAGACGTCTACAACCGCCTGTCCGAAGACCAGGTGAACTGAGAGAAGCCCATGTCGAAGCCACGCTCTCCACTCCATCTCCGCCTGCTGCAGCTGCGCGACGCCGCGCTGCCGTTCGTCACGCGAACGTTCCGGGGTCCCCGACTGAAGCGCTTCGGCGCGATCTCGCTGCTGCTGGGCGTGCTCTCGGTGCTCATGGGTGTGTGGCTGTCGTTCGGCCGCGGTGACTTCGAGCAAGAGGTCCGACGTGGACTGGACCTCGAGCGCGACCGCTGGGCGCAGGACCGCATCACGTTCACCATCACGGTCCACGACGATTTCTTCTACGACCTCGCTGAGCGCGACGTGCGGTCGGCGCGCGCGACCGGGACGCGCTCGATGCACGGGGAGAGCGGGCACGCGGTCCGAGAGGCGTACTCGACCCTGCTCACCGCCACAACCCAGACCGCGCCGCCGCAGTTCGCCTCGGACCAGGCGCGAGCGGAAGCCCTCTTGGCGAAGTACCCGCTGACCTCTGAGAGCGGCCTGGGGGAAGTCGAGCTCGCGCGAATGTACGATCCGCACTTCGACTGGTACGCCGAAGACGCCCGGACGCGCCTCGATGCGATCGTCGAGCAGGACCTGCTGCCGAACGTCTCGCACTACCGCTCGCCGCTGAATGCGGCCGACGCGGTCCGCGTCACGGGTGCCGTCGCCGGCGGCTTCGTCGTGCTGCTCCTGCTCATCGTCGCGCCCCTGGCTTCGGGTTCGGCGATCGCACAGGAGGTCCACGAGAACACCTTGCAGCCCATCCTCGGCACGCGGCTGCGTCCCGTCGACGTCGTCGTCGGACTCACCGCCTCCGGCGTCGCCCTGGGGGTTCTGCTCGCGGTCCCGTCGCTGGTGGTGATGCTGATCGCCGCCGCCGTGGGCGGCGCGTTGAGCAATCTGCCGACGTTCTTGCTCCTGCTCCCCGCCGCGTCCGGCTTCTTGGTCATGCTCACCCAGCTGCTCGGCTTTGGGCTCGGCCGTCGCTGGGCCGCCGGCATCGTCTCGACGGTGCTCACCGCCGCACTGTGCGTGCTGATGCTGTTCGGCGTGGGTCTCGGGATGAACCTCGAGGGCGAGACCACGGGACTCATCGCGATGATGCCCCCGACCGGCCTCGTTCACGGGCTGCGCGAGCTGTTCCTGCCCGCGCATCGCCTGCAGGTCGGCGAGCCTGAGTACGCGGTGTTCATCAGCATGGTCGCCGTGCTCGGCTACGGCGTGCTGGCGTTCATCATGGCGCGCGCGCTCACGCGCCGCATCGAAGGCCGTACTCAGGTCTCGCTCAGCCGCGTCGAAGCGTTCGGCGCAGCCGCCACCGCGCTGATGATGGCGCTGGCCGTCATTCCGGAGTTCGGCCGGGACGATGCCCTGCCCGCGTACTTCGTCTCGCTTGGGCTCGTGGCGGTGCCGTGGCAGCTCATCCTTGCCGGCCGCATCCCGGTCGGCGACGGCCCCTCGTCGCTGCGCACGATCCCGCTTCGTCGCACGATGCTCGAGCTCGCCGGCTTCGCGGCGATTCACCTCGGCGCCATCGTGCTGATCTTCGGGTTCGAGCTCCGGCCCAGCGCGATGGGCACCTTCCACCTGCTGTGGGCGCTGACCGTCCTCGGGCTCGTCGCCGTTCGCATGGTCGCCGTCCCCATGGGCATCGTCTCGAGTCTCTACGCGATGTTCTGCCTGGGCGCGGTCGTGTTCGCGATGGTTCACGCGGCGGTTTTCACCGACGCCGTCACGAACCCGGACACGTTCGGCAGCCACGTCCCGGCGCCGTTCATCCTCTTCGAAGCCAGCCCGATGCTCGGCGTGCTTCAGGTCGCGCTCACGGCGTTGATCCCCGCGATGCTCGTCCGGGCCCTGCGCAAGGGCTCGGCGGGCCTGCGCTGAGCCGGTCCAGGCTGCTACGGTAGGGGCATGCGACTGCCCCTGCTGTGCTGCGTCTGGGTCGTGAGCGCCTGCTCATCGCCCGCGCCCGAGGCCTCGCCGGCGCCCAAAGCCGGCGCACCGGCATTCGACGACGCTCAAGCCAAGGCCGAACCGGCTGCCGACGCCAAGGCGGACGAAGCGAAGGGCGATGCCAAGACGCCGCCGCCTCTGAGCGAAGAGGACAAGAAGCTCCTTGCGATGGACCCGGCCGACCTCACGCCCGAGCTCCGCCGCAAGCGAGCGTATGCTCGTCGCCGGCAGATCATGCAGAACCCGGACTCGCCGCAGGCCCGGATGCTCAACGACCTTCAAGACGCCTACAAGCGCGGCGAGATGGGCAACGACGGCAGCGGCACGCCCACGTTCACCCTCGACGGCATGAAACCCGGTGGCGCGCCCCCGGCTGGAACGCGCCCGGCGGGGACGCCGGCCGAGTGAGCGCGCCCGGTCTCGTCGAAACGGTGGAGGATGGGGTCGTCCGCTGGACGCTCGATCATCCGGCCCGCCGCAACGCGGTTCATCCGGACGCACTCACCTGGATCACGCATCGCTGCGCGACGCTGCGTGGCGAGGTCGTGATCCTGCGCGGCGCTGGAGACCAGGCCTTCTGCGCGGGCTTCGACCTCACGGCGCTCAACCCCTCGGCCGACGGCCCGCCACCCGACGCACCGCTCGCGCAGGCGTCCGTGGCGATGGAGGCCGCCGACGCGACCTTCGTCGCCGCGATCAACGGGCTGACGATCGGCGCGGGGCTCGAGCTCGCGTGTGCCTGTGACGTTCGCATCGCCCGAGACGACGCGTGGTTTGCGGTGCCGGCCGCCAAGCTCGGCGTCGTCTATCACGCCGACGGGCTTCGCCGGCTGCATGCCGTCCTTGGCCCCGCCATCGTTCGGCGCATGCTGCTGCTCGGTGAGCGTGTCGATGCGAGCGCCCTGCTCGAAGCCGGCGCGTTGACCCACGTCGTGGCCCCCACCGCTCTGGACGCGACCGTCGAGGCCGTCGTCGAGGCGCTGCAGTCCGGCGCTGCGCTGAGCCAGCGCGCGCATCGAGCCTTCTTTCGGGCGCTCGATCGCGGAGACCTCGACGAAGAGACGCTGCGCACGCACGCGGCTGCGCGTGCCGAAGCCTACGCGGCCATTCGCGCGGCCAAGGCCAACGCGCGGTGAGTTCCCCTGCTACGCTGCGCCCCATGTCCGTGAAGGACCAGATTCAGGAGAAGTTCAAGCAGGCCCGTCGCGACCGAGACGAGCCGACCAAGAACGTCATCGGCATGCTCAAGACCAAGGTCCAGAGCATTCTCAAGTCCGGCAAGGGCCGCGAAGAAGATGACGCCCTGTGGCTCGAAGTGCTCACCGCGTACGCCAAGCAGCTAGGCAAGACGCTCGTCGAGCTGGAGAAGGCGGGCGACCGCGCGGGCGAGGCTCTCGAAGAGACCAAGTTCGAGCTCGGCTTCTGCCAGCAGTTCCTTCCGGAGAAGCTCGACGAAGCCGGCACCGAGGCACTGGTCCGCAAGGTCATCGCAGAGGCGGGCATCTCCAGCCCCAAAGAGATGGGCAAGCTCATGGGCGTGCTGATGAAGAACCACAAGGACGAGATCGACGGCGCCATGGCCCGTCAGATCGCGACCAAAGTTCTCGCCGAGGCTTAGCTCTTAGCTCCTGCGGAGCAACATCGCGGCGCCGTGACCTGCGGCGCCGCTTCCGATCAACAAACCCGTCGGCACGCCGGCGGCACCCATGCGACGAAGCGCCGTGCCGAGCAGACGGATGCCCGAGGCACCGCTGCAGCGGCCCAGCGCGAGCGCGCCGCCCCACCGATTGACCCCCTCGGGGTCGAGGCCGGGGAGCGACGACTCCATGGCGAGGACGAACGCCGCGGCCGCTTCGGACGCCTCGACCACCTCGATCGCCGCTGCGTCCTCCCCTTTTTCGTCGAGGAGGCGCTTGGCGGCCGTCACCCCGCCCAGGCGCGGGGCGGCGAAGGGATCGCTCGACGCGAAGCGAGCGCCGTCGATCTCCCCCAGCGTCGTCCAGCCGCGGCTGCGCGCAAGCTCCGGACGAGTCAGCAGCACCGCGGCGGCGCCGTCGGCTTCGGTGGAGAGGTTGCCTGACGTGACCGTGGCGATGCTCGCGGGGATCGGCATGCCGGCGTCGTCTTTGGCCACGGGGCTGCGTCGCCCCAGCCCTTGAGGCGTCACGTCGGCCCGCGGCCCCTCGTCGTGCTCGACCACCATCACGCCGGCGCCCGCCGAAGCGGGTACGGGCACCACGTCGGTCGCGCCACGACGGGTGTGTCGAAGCGCTCGCGCGTGGGAGCGCGCCGCGTAGGCGTCTTGTGCCGCGCGCGTGATGCCGAACCGAAGCGCAACCGACTCGGCCGCTGCGGCGAGCGTCTGCGCGGAAACGGGGTCTCGGCGGACCGCCGCCGTCGGCCGCAGATCGGTCGCGCGAACCCCCGCCCATGCACGCAGCTTGTCGCCGGCGGTCTCGCCACGGCGCGTCCCCATCACCGCTTCGCGAAGCGGCGCCGACATGCCGAGCTGAAGGTCGCTGGGCGTCTCCACGCCCACAGCCACCGCGGTGTCGATGTCACCACACAGAATTGCGCGGCACGCCTCGGCGATCGCACGCTCCCCCGATACGTCGCCCATCGACACGCTCGGCGCGACCGCCTCCATGCCCGCGCCGAAGGCCACCTGGGCGCCGAGCGATCCGCTTGCGCCGCTGCGGTCCGAGCCCACGACCACAAGGTCGACGACGCTCGGCAGAACCCCCGCGCGAAGCAGAAGCTCGCGCGTGGCCACGGACCCCAAGGCTGCGGCCGACATGCCGGAGAGGCCTCCGCCCCGAGGCGACCACGGCGTACGAACCGTGTCGACCACGGCGATGCGTCCACCCATCATGAGACGTCCTCCAGGGTTTCGAAGTCCGCGCCCCGCTGCGCAAGCTCCACCAGCAGCGATGGCGCTCGGTAGCGGGCCCCGAAGCGGTCCTCGAGGGCGGCGAGGCGGCTCCGCGCCGTGCTGAGGCCGCGGGCTGCCAGGTGGCGGAACGGGCCCCCGCGCTGCGCCGGGTAGCCCAAGCCGAGCACCGCCGCGACGTCGCCATCGGAGGGGTTCGCCAAGACGCCATCCTGCAGACAGCGCACGGCTTCGAGCGCCGCCACGAGGGTGAGTCGGTCGCCGAGTTCGTCGGGGTCCCCCACCCGCGCCATGGGGGCCCCGAGCAGGTCCGGCACGCGCGCGTCGGGCTCGGCCTCCCCACCGCGTCCGCTGCGATAGAACGAGCGGCCAGTGGCGGCCATCGCCTCGACCGACTGCGGCACGCTGAAGCGGTCGCCCAGCGCAGCCGTGAGCACGTGTCCCACGCGAACCGCCGTCGCCAGCCCAACGTAGTCAAGAAGCTGCATCGGCCCCACGGGCCAGCCGGCGCGCCGACAGCCGCGATCGATGTCGTCGATCGCGAAGCCGTCCGCGACCAGCTCACCAGCGTGGGCGAGGTAGGCCGCGAGCACCCGCGTGGTGAAGAATCCCGGCCCGTCGTTGACGATGACCGGCGTCTTGTCGATGCGCCGGGCGAAGTCGACGGCGGTGGCGAGCGCTCGACCCGACGTCTGCGGCGTTCGAACGATCTCGCACAGCGGCCGGCGCATCAGCGGCCTGAACACCCGGATGCCAACGAGCCGCTCGGGGTGGCGCATCCGAGCGCCGATCTCCGCGACGGAGGTCGCCCGCGGGTGGGTGGCCAAGACCGCATCCTCGCGAACCACGTCCTCGAGTTCGGCGAATACGCGCCGCTTCACGCTGACCTCTTCGGGGACCGACTCGAGCACGAGGTCCATCGTGGAGAACCCCTGCAGCTCCAGGCCGCCGCTGAGTCGAGCGCGGGTTTTGGCGCGACGCTCGTGGTTGGGGTCCTCCGCGACGAGCGTCTCCACCCGTGCGAGCGCCCGGCCCAGCGTGGGTGGGGCCTTCTCCCGCACGCGAACCGTCACGCCGGCACGCGCGGCCGCGACCGCGAGGTCGGCTCCGACCACACCGCCACCGACGATGCCCAGCCGCCGCACGGGCACGGGATGAACGCCGGCAGGCGGCGTCCAGGCTTCGAGGGCACGCGCGCGCAGCCACGTCTGCAGCTTGGCGACCGTTGCGTCCGAGACGGCGATCTCGGAGAACGTCGAGGCAAGCTCGTCGGAGGCCCGCGTCCGCCCGAGCAGGTCCAGCATGCTCAGCCGTGCCCCATCGAGCGCCGACCCACCGGCACGCACGTCCTGCTGCCACTTTTGCAGGGCGCGCTTGTGCCGGATGGCCGTGGGCGTGCCGAGCTTCGGGCGCCATCCGAACCGATCGCGAACGCTGCCCTCGTCATCGACCTTCACGCGGATGGCGGAACGGGCAGCAGCCTCGAGCCCGGCGGAGTGCACCACCTCGTGCGCAAGCCCGAACCGCTGCGCCTCGCGAGCGGAGACGAGGCGGCCGCGGACGAGCAGGTCGAGCGTGGTCTCCATACCGACGCGCGCCGGCAGTCGGGTGAGCGCATCGCCGGCCGGGAGCAGCCCGAGATCGGTTTGCCGAAACCCCAGGCGCACGGCGGGGTCGGCCGCGACGATGAGCTTGGAGCACGCAAGCGCGAGCTCCAAGCCGACGTCGAAGCAGCCCGCGCCGACGGCTGCCACGAACGGACGACGGCTGCGCTCGATTCGAGCCTGCGTGCTCGCGACCCTCCGTGCGAACGACTCGAGCCGTCGGCGATCGCGGACGCGTTCGACCTCATCGAGCCGGAGCCCGGCACAGAACGTCCCGCCCCCGCCGCGCAGCACGACGCCTGCCACGTCGAGGTCGCCCTCGAGCGCGTCGAGGGCTCGCTCGAACGCGTCGAGGTCGGTCTCCCCGAGTCGACCGTCGTCACGGCATGGCAGCGTCAGCCAGGCCAGACGTCGCCCCGACGGGAGCCCCTCGTACTCGATCGCGGTCACGGACGCAGGACTATCTGCTTTCGGAGCGCGTCGAGCAAGCGTACGCGTCACGCGGAGGCGTCGAACGAGACCGGGCTGCGGCGCTCCCACCCGGGCTCGATGCGGTTGCTGAGGTCGTTGCCGGCGTGCGTATGCCAGAAGAGCACGTTGCGCGTGCGGCCGTCGTCGTGCGCCTCGTGGCGTCGCAGCGCCGCGATGCACTTTGCGGTGTACGTGGGCTCGAGGCTCAGCGCGTGCTCTCGCGCCATCGACACGGCGTCGAGGCCTTGCGCCGTGGGCTCTCCGTAGCCCGCGCCCACCTCCGCGAAGTCGATCGAATACGTCACGCCCACCTCGCGCATCAGCGCGCGCGGGCTCGCGTGGGGCGTCTCCAGCCCCGCCTCGACGAGCGCCTGCAGCGCGCCGCGCATCTTGAGGTGCAGCATCATCGCGTTGAAGGCCCACGGCTCCACCGACGACACCATCCGCACGTGCACCGGCATGCCGGCCAGCGCAAAGCCCAGCGCGAGCCCAGCCGACGTTCCCGCCGAGCCTGCCGTGACGTACAGGACGTCCGGGCGCGGGAGCAGGCCGGCATCGACCTGCGCCTTGAGCTCGAACGCTGCGTCGACGAAGCCGAAGCACCCCAGCGGCGTGCTCGCGCCTGCCGCCATCGACTGGCCTTTGACCGCCGGGCGACGCAGCAGGTGGTAGCGAAGCCACGCCAGCGGGAGCTCCGCGCGCGAGTCGACGTTCCAAAGGGAGGCCCCCGTCGACAGCAGGACGGCAAGGTTCTTGCGGACGTGCGGCGTCAGCGACTGCGTGAACGTGAGGCCGTGCAGTTCGCGGCCTTGGGTCTGAAGAAACAGCGCGAGCGCGAGCAGGTGATGGCTGCCCACGCCGCCGACGCTCACGATCGGCGTCTCGCGATCGAACGGGGGGTTCGCCAAGATCCACTCGAGCTTTCGGACCTTGCCACCGCCGTACACCTCGCTGCTGAGGTCGTCGCGCTTCACCCAGACCCGGGCGTGCGGCGTGTCGAGCCAGGTCGCGCGGTCGACCGGCGTGGGCAGGTCGGCGAGCGCGAGCCGGTTCGGTACGCGGCCCAAACGAGCCGTCAGCGCAAACTCGGACCGCGATGGGACGTCTTTGTCAGCGGGCGCGGCGCGAACGTTCACCGGCCCGCTATATCCCGGCCGGCCCCGGTACGCCAATCCGGCCCGCCACGCCGCCCTCGCGCCGTTGCACCGCGATCGGACGGCACGGGTGCGCAGCGTTCCGGCATTGCCCGGACCACCATGGGCGGTCCCACAAAGCCGGATTTCGCGCGCTCTGTGCTACCTTTTGCGGGCTGTGAAGGCCTGCCCATATTGCGCGGAGATGATTCAGGACGCGGCCGCCAAGTGCCGTTTTTGCGGCGAGTGGCTGGATCCCAGCAAGCGTCCGGAGTGGGCTGGAGGCCCGCCCGCGGGCGCGAGCGCTGCCAGCGCGGCGCCGGTGATCCCGGCGGCTCCGCCTCCCGCTGCCGCAGAGCCCGAACCCGAACCCGAACCCGCAGCCGCAGCCGCAGCCGCACCGCTGGGCGTCTCTGCCCCGGTGATGCACACGCCCCCGCTCTCTGCCGAGGCGCTGGCACCCGCAGCGCCCACGCCCTCGCTGGACCCGTCGTCCACCACCACCGACGGCTCGATTCACCACCCGCGGCGGCAGACCCAGACCTGGGCTGCGCCCGCGTGGATGACGGCCAGCAAGCGCGCTGCGGAGGCCAAGCCAGCAGAGGAAGGCGCGGCGGCACCCGTCGCCCCACCGGCTGCCCCGGCCGACACCGCGTCCCTCGAGGAGGTCGCCCTTCGCATGCAGCGGATCAAGGCCAGCGCCGCCGCCGTGCGCCAGGCCGTTCAGGCAGAGGCCGCCGCGGCCGCTGCCGCGGACGTGCTTGCCGATGAGCCCGCCGAAGACCCCGTCGAGGCGGCGGTCACGATGCATGCAGGCCAGTCGTCGGAGGTGCTTCGCGACACTCCGCCTGCGGTTGAGCCCGAGCCTGCACCCCCGCCGAGCGACGACGTCGCCGCAATGCTGGCCGACGATTTCGAAGACGACGACGACGACTTCGACGACGACGACGACCTCGACGCTCGCGGCGACGCGATCGACGAGGATGGTCTCGACGACGACGCCCTACCCTCTCGCGCGTTCGGATCCGACTTCGACGGGTTCGGCGACGATGACGACGACTTCGACGACGACGACGACGACTTCGACGGCGACTTCGGAGACGTGGGCGCGGGCCGCCCCATCCCGTGGAAGCCCGTCGCGCTCGGTGCCGGCGTGATCCTTGCCGTGGGCCTCGCAGCCTTCTGGGGCCGCATCTTCCCCTCCGAGACGGTCGAGCAAGATCCCACCGCCGAAGAATCCACCGACGAGGACGCCGCGCCCGAAAACCAGGTCGCGCAGGGCAGCGTGGCGCCCACGGGTGCGCCCGGTGAAGGCAAGCCGGTCATGCCCGAAGGCCAACCGGACGCGCCGGCCCAGCCCGCCGCCGTCGGCACGCCGCCGCCAGCCGGAGACCCTGCTGCGGTGGACCCTGCCGCCGCCGCTGACCCTGCCGCCGCTGCTGCGGACCCCGCGGCGGCTGACCCTGCCGCCGCTGCCGACCCTGCCGCCGCCGCTGCACCGGCCGCTGTGCCTGCTGCTGCGCCGGGCACCCCGCTCGATCCCGAGATGCTCGCCAAGCTCGAGGAGGCCCGCGCGCTCTACAACAAGAAGGGCAAGCGACGCCTCAAGCAGTCCAAGGAGCTTCTCGACGGCATCGTCGCGGTCCAGCCCAGCAACGCGGACACCCTGGTCGTCCTGGCCCAGGTCGAGCTGGAGCTCGGCAACCTCGACACGGCTCTCGAGACCGCGACGAAGTGCGCCACCCTCTCGCCGCAAACCGCCGACTGCTGGCTGACGATCGGCGTGCTCAAGCAGGAGTCCAAGGAGTCCGAGCCCGCAATCGAAGCCTACGAGCGCTACCTCGCCCTGGCCCCCGGAGGCACCTACGCCGGCCAGGTCCGCAAGCAGCTCAAGCGGCTGAAGTAGCCTAGCTCAGCCCGCGAAGACGGCGTCGCCCCCACCGGGACGGCGCCGTTTTTCGGTGGTTCACTCGAGGGCGGACTCGAGTTCCTCGAGCTCCATCGTCGCGACCTCCCACGCTTCGTTGAGGTCGGACAGCGCGTCTTCATCCCGCTGGTACTCGGTGAGGAGCACGTTGCGCTTCTGTGCATCGCCGTAGGTCTCGGGGTCGGCCAGCGCGAGGTTGCGCGCACGCTGCTCTTTCTCGAGCACCTCGATCTTGGCTTCGAGATCGGTGATGCGCTTCTTGATCGGGCCGAGCTTCTTGTTGGCCTCGGTCCGGCGCCGCGCTTCCTCCCGCTTTCGGGCCTTCTTCTCCGCGCGAGACTCGGTGCTGCCCTTGGCCTCGGCCACGGACTCGGCCTTGGGGTCGGGCGACTTCGCCGGTCGCTTCGGCGCATCGACGACGCCCAGGTCGCTCGAAGCCGTGGGCCCAGCGCCTTTGGGCGCATCGGGGCGGTGACGCTCGATGTACTCGTCGAGCGTGCCCGGGTACAGCTCGACCGTGCCGGCCTCGACGTTCCAGATCTTGGTGGCCAGCTGCCGCACGAAGCTGCGGTTGTGGCTGACGAAGATGAGCGTACCGTCGTAGGTCGACAGCGATTTCGCCAGGCTCTCGCTCGACTCGAGGTCGAGGTGGTTCGTGGGCTCGTCCATCATGACCAGGTTGCCCGGGTCGATCAGCAGCCGCGCCAGCGCGACCCGGGCCCGCTCGCCGCCCGAGAGCACCTTGATCGGCTTGTCGACGTCTTCCTCCTGAAATAGGAACGAGCCCAGCATGTTGCGGACGGCGGTCTCGGAGGCCCCGGTGTTCCGCTGCGAGACCGACTCCAGCACCGTGTCACCGCCAGCCAGGATGTCCGCGTGGTGCTGGGCGTAGTAGCCGAGCTTCACGTTGTGTCCCAGCTTGATGCTGCCGCCCTTGGCTTCGATCTCGCCCGCGATCGTGCGCAGCAGGGTCGTCTTGCCCGCGCCGTTGACCCCGATGATGCCGATCTTCTCGCCGCGACCGACGGTCAGGTTCACCCCGTCGAGCACCCGGCGCTCTCCAAAGCCCTGCGCGAGTCCCTCGACCTCCAGCACGCGGTCTCCCGCGCGCACGCACGAGGGAAACGAGAACGTCATGACCTTGCGGCGCGTGAAGGTCTGGACGTCGTCCATCTTCTCGAGCTGCTTGATCCGGCTCTGCACGGCCTTCGCCTTGTTGGCTTGGGCCCGGAACCGCTCGATGAACTGCTCGGCCTTCTCCCGCTCGCGGGCCAAGTTGCGGGCCTGGTTCTCGAGGACGATCTCCTCCTCGGCCCGCTGCTTGATGTACTGCTCGAAGGTGCCTCGATACTGGCGGACGCCTTCGGGCTCGAGGCTGACGATGCGCCCCGCCTGCTCCGCGAGAAACTCGCGATCGTGGCAGATCAGAACGAAGGCCCCGGAGTACTGCCGCAGGAAGTCTCCAAACCACGCGACCGTCGGCAGGTCGAGGTGGTTCGTGGGCTCATCGAGCAGCAGCACGTCGGGGCGGGCAAACAGGAGCGACGCCAGTACGGCCCGCATCCGCCACCCTCCCGAAAGCTCTGCGAGCGGTCGCGCGTGCTCGTCGGGCTCAAAGCCAAGGCCCGCAAGGATGCGATGCGCCTCGTGCTCGGCATAGTGAACGTCGAAGTTGGCCAGCCGCTCGTGCGCCTCGGCCAGGTCGGCAGAGATGTCCATCATTGCCTGCTCATCCGCTGCCGCCTCCGCCTTGGCCATCGCGGCTTCGGCGAGCGTCACCGCCTCCTCCAGTGCCGGCCGCCCCGGCACGCCGCCCAGGACCGTCTGCAGCACCGTCAGGTCGCCCGGGTCGTCGAGGTCCTGCGAGAGGTACCCGACCCGCGTGTTCTTCTGCTGCCGGACCGCGCCGGTGTCGGGCGTGGCTCGGCCCGCGACCATCTTCATGATGCTGGACTTGCCCGAGCCGTTGGGACCGATGAGCCCGATGCGATCTCCGGGCGCAATCCGGAGGTCGAGGTTGTCGACCAGCTGCTTCTTTCCGAAGCCCAGGGACACCTTCTCCAGCACGACGACGCTCACCGGCCCGCCGTAGCACGACGATGCGCGCCCCGGCAACGTGCCCGAGGAGCAGCGCCCGCGCTGGCTGCTAGAGTAGGCGCCGCATGAGCGATGCCCCCGCCCTGGACCCCGAGATGCTCGAGCGCCTGCGCCGCGGCGTGCCGCTGGTCCTCGCGCCGACCGGGCGCTTCCGCTTCGAGGGCGCCGATGTCACCCACACGCGGGTGGAGATGGCGCTGCGCACCGGTTTGGACGTGACCGAAGCGGGTGAAGCAGTGGTCCACCTCGGGGCGCAGTGGTGCTACCTCACCGTCGAGGACTGTCTGCTCCGCGGCACCGCCGTACAGGAGCGCGATGGGGGCCTGTGGCTGCGTCTCGACGATGGTCGCGAAGTCGCCCTTCCCCACCACACGCTGTGGGAAGAGCCCGACCGGGGACTGCGAGCCTCCGTCCCCTCCGCGCGAAGCGGCCGCCCGATGTCGGTGCGGCTCACGAACGCGGCCCAGCTTCAGCTTTCGACCTGGATCGAGTTCGACGAATCCACCGACCAGGCCACGCTCGTCTACGGCGGACTCCGATCGCCGATCCCCACGACCGCGCCAAGTTCATGAGAGGCGGCTGACGGACGGCGATGGGCCTACCGCAGGCGAACGCCCGTGAGCACGACCCGGCCGCCCCGCGGCTCGTAGTCGCACACGAGCGTGGTGCTCTGGTACAGCACGTCCACGATCTTGAGCATCGCGCGCTGCGGCTTGTCGGGGACCGGGTGCGGCGCGGTCTGGTCGGGCAGCGCCCGCCGTTGATGGGTGCGCTGATGGACGGCGTCGGTTTGCAGCGCCAGCAGGGGAACCGGACGCCACGTGACCGACCAGGCGTCGACCAGGTCGAGCGGGTCGGTTGCCGCAGCGCGCAGTCGTTCGTCGAGGCGCTCTGGGTGGGCAAACCGGTAGCGGCGCAAGGCGAGCGCGAAGCCGTCGTCAGATTCGACCACGTCGACCTCCACGTCGGGTACTTCGCATAGCGCGGCGCCCGGGACGGCAGCGACGGCGTCGTTCCACAGGTCTTCACCGACCCGCAGCAGCGTCACGTCGACGCCCTCCGGCGGTGTCCACGGCAGCGCCAGATCGAAGCGCCGCCCGACGACCTCGAGCGCGGTGATGTCGTCGGGGCACTGCGCGGCGAGGCGCTCGATCAGAGCCGCGTCGACGGCCTCATCCATGTCGGCCACGTACACGGCGGCCGCGTCCGAACGGCCCGCAAACGGCCCGGCCGGCTCGAGCGCGATGCCCAGGTGCGCGCACACGCGGGGCTTGTACGCCTCGCGGCGCGCCGCCGTCGGCACCGTCACCCGCTCGACGCTCAGCGCAGGCGCAGCCTCTCCCCCCACCTCGATCAGGCGCTTCTTCGCGATGTGGACCGCGGCCGACGAGCAGTCGCTGCCCACGAACCGCCGACCCAAGCGCCGCGCCGCCACCCCGACCGTGCCAGAACCGCAAAAGAAGTCCGCGACGACGTCACCGGGGTTGGACGACGCCTCGATGATGCGCCGCGCCAGGCTCTCGTTCTTTTGGGTGGCGTAGCCGCACTTCTCGCCGGAGAAGCTCTTGATCTGGATCGAGTCGAGCGAGTCCGGCCCCCGCAGTGCGAACTCGGACTCGTTCGCGTTCCAGACGTCGTCGATGGGGACGCCACGACCCGTCGGCGGCTTGCCGTCGCGACGAACGTAGCCCTCGGGATACGGGACGTACTTCTTGTTGAACGTGAAGTTCTGCGGGTCCTTCACGTAGAAGAAGATCAGGTCGTGGTTGCGAATCCAGTTCTTCGCCTTGGACTTGAACCCCGAGATCCAGCCGATGCGCCAGACGATCTCCCGCTGAAAGCACCCCGGACCGAACACCTCGTCGAGCAGCAGCTTGGCCATGTGGCCCACCGTGGGATCGACGTGCAGATACAGGCTGCCGTGGGGCGCGAGCAGGTCGTGCATGAGCTGCAGCCGCGGCGCCAGCATCTGCAAAAAACCCGTCGCCCCGCCTTCGAAGCGGTCGGTGTAGGCCGGCGCGCTGATCTCGGGCGCAGCCTTGCGCTTCTCGCCGAGACCGACCCGCGTTTGAACCGAAAAGCGTCCGCCGGTCGCGAACGGCGGGTCGATGTAGATGAGGTCGATGCCGCCGCGATGCGATGACTGCAACGCGTCCAGCGCTTCGAGGTTGTCCCCGTGCAGCAGCCGGTCGGCGTCGGCGTGACGGCCGATCCGCTCGACGGCCTCCAGCACGGCTCCGGGCCGCGGCGTCGGCACGCGCGTACCGTCGGCGTCGTACTTGCCCGGCCAGATCAGCTCGGGTCCGTCGACCAAGGGTTCACTTCCCCTTGGGCGCGGGCCCAGGCGCGACGGGAGGTGCTGCCCCAGATCCTGCAGGAGCCGCACCGGTCACCGACAGCGACCGCACGTACGCGGTGAGCACCATGAGCTTGGCCTCGGTGAATTCACCGGCAAACCCGGGCATCGCGGGCGCCTTGCCGGCCCGGATCACGCCCATGATCTGCTGGTCGCTCTTGCCCTGCATGACAGCGATGTTGTTCAGGCGACCCGTGGCCAGCGGCTGCTCGGCCACGCCCCCTCCGTCGGGACCGTGGCACCGCGCGCAGTACTGGTCGTAAATCTGCTTGCCGGAGATCGCGGTCTCGGGACCGGTCGGATCTCCGCAGGCGACGGCGCATAGGCACGCGACCAGCGGCAGGGCTCCCTTCATGCCGCCCAGACCTAGCACGCGAGCGCGCCGGGTGACCAGAACGGGCCGCCGGCAGGCTTTGCGGGGGCCCCGAGCGGGCCCTCGCCGCGGATCGATGCCGTCGCAGTCATCCTCGCGGCGTCAGACGAACCGCGAGGGTCGACGCTGGAGGCGGCACCGCGACGCCGGCGTCTTCGGACGGTGCGGGCGCCGGCTCTTCCGCGGCGGGCGTCTCCGCGGGTGCTGGCGCAGCTTCGGGCTCGGCCGCTTCAGCAGGCTCGGCCGCTACAGCAGGCTCGGCCGCTACAGCAGGCGCGTCCGCCACGGCAGGTTCCGCAGGCGCGGGCGCTGCCTCGGGTTCCGGCAGGGTGGGTGCCGCCACGTCGAGGGCAGCAGGCGCGGCAGCAGGCGGCGCGTTCAAGTCACCGGGGTCCAGCACGACGTTGCCATCGGCGTCGACCAAGGCGCCCTGCGGCGGCACGTAGTTGCCCTTGCCGTCGAGGATGCCCAACCGCATGCCGAGGCTGTCGTTGTAGACGTCGACCGCGTTCTCATAGCCGGCGCGGCTCTTGCCGTAGAAAACCCCCGAGGTGATCGCGAACCCGACGGTCGCGAGTCCGCCACCGAGCAGCACGCCGCCCGCGGGATCGATGTCGCCGAGGTTCAAGCCTTCGCGCGCGGACGCTGCGGCCCCTGCAATGGTCAAGATGCCGGCGGCAACGGTGAGCGCGGCGAAGATTCGGCTGCGTCGAAGCTGTCGGCTCGGCAGTGCGGCCGCCGCGTTGGCATCGGAGCGGAGCACGACGTCGAGCGACTGCCAGCTTCGCGGAGGCTCGGTGCTGTCGGCCCCCTTCGTGTAGCGCATGCCTTGTGGCTTGTTGAACTTGTAGATCTGCTGGTCGGCGTAGAGCGCCTCGCGATCCTCGCGGCTCTCGACCTGCTCCAGCTCGGCAAAGTCCGTCGGCGGGAGCTGGGGCGTCAGCGCCATGCAGCCCGATGCGCCGACCGAGACGGCCAGCGACAGGCCGAACGCGCCGGTCATGCCATGGGCCAAGCCAGCCCGGAGGCGGGCCATCGGGGCCTGCGAAAGGGTCTCCGCAGCAGGGACCGAACGTTGGGATGCGTGGCTCACGATCGCGCTCGACGGTAACACGTCCACCTCGAGTTGGCGGGGATGCTGGGATGGCTCGTCCCCCACCACTCAGGCAGCCAACGCGGGGCGCTCGACCGCCTTACAGACCCGACGGCGAGACCCCGCCGCGGGCGCCGAAGCCGCCCGTACCCGACTGGCGCTAGAGAGTCCGTGCGCTCAAGACTGCTTGGCGAGGCGAGCCTGCGCCTTCTTCTCGAGGCGCGCGAGCCGTTTGTCGCACGGGGCCAACGAAGCGCGCGCCACCGCGAGCGCGAGGTCGGGTCGGCGCGCCCGATGCTCGAGGTGCTTGGCGAGCGCTTCGTGGGCTGCGACGTGACCGGGTGCGAGATCGCAGACCCGTCGCCACAGCGTCGAGGCATCGTCATGCCGGCCGGTTGCACGGTGGATGTCGGCCGCCAGCATCGCCGCGTCGATCCACCCGACGCCGTCCGCTGCACGCGCCCCGCGGACCGTTCGGCGAGGCTGCGCATCGACCAAGAACGGCGCGAGCGCGTCGAGGGCCTGCGCGTCGAGGCCGGACTGCCGGCGATGCCGCGCCACGCCGACTGCCTCCGCCACCGACTGCGGCGCGGCGACGCGGTCCGCAAGCGTGGTCGCGACCGAGAACAGCGCCCAGACGTCGGCGCGGTTGTGGCGTTGGGCCGCCGCGATGTCCTCCCGCAGGAAGGGGTCCAGCGCATCGGCCTTGGCCTCCGCGTCGACCCCACCTGCCAACGCGTCCGCCAAGCCGGGCGTGGCGACCATGCGTGACCACAGGTCGGCGATCTCCATCCCGCTCATGTCGCCCCGGCGCGTGAGCCCGAGCAGCGACGACTCCATGGTGGACAGCCGGCAGTTGGGCAACGAGTGCTTGAGCACGCGCCGCGCAGGCAGGACCAGGTCGAGATGCGCGGCGGCCAGCGCGGGCGCGGTGGCGCGAGGATCGGAGTCCCACGCCAGATGCAGCCGCCGCGCTCGAGCCCGAAGCCGCGGCAGGTCGAACGAGGATCCGTTGTACGAGAGCAGCCGCGTCCCGGGGTGAACCTCGGCGTCGAGGCAGGTGAAGAACGCGGCGAGAAAGTCTCGCTCGGCCATGGGGTCGTGCAGCGTCCACTGGTCGAGCACGACGCGCGCACCGTCGTGCCACGCCGCCACCGCGATGAACGGCACGATCGTCGAGCCGAGCCCGCTGGTCTCGAGGTCGAGGACCAGGACCGGGCGGGACACAGAGGCCGGCTGCGCGCCAGGCTGGAGCTGGTCGACGGCCGCGGAAACCTCTGCGGCCGTTGGGACCCGCAGCGCTTCGAACCCGCGCGGCACCTCGCCCGCGGCCGTGACCCCGGCCAAAGGCGTCGCCACGGGCACGGTCCTACGGGTGTGCTCCCACCCCGCTCCCTCACCCGGAGCAGAGGACTGCTCCGACGAGGAACCGGACCGTGCCCGGGCGTCGCGGGACGAACCGTCCCAAGCTTTTCCGGCGCCCGAGGATGTCCGACCGAGTCGATCGCGCAGTCTCATCGGCTGCATCCTCTCGCAGTCCCCTGCGGCTGGGCGTCGCGAACCTGCCGCGACATCTGCTCGAGCGCGTCGACGACATCTCCGCGCGAGACCTCCCAGGCCTCGTCCGAGGCGGCACCCATGCACGTTGGGCATCCCTGCTCGCAGCCACAGGAGGAGACGATCGTGCGGGCGCGGGCCAGGAGATCTGCGCCGAGGTCGTGCGCGGTGGCGGCCAAGCCGGCGCCGCCAGGGTTCGCGTCGTAGAGCACGACGTACGGCTGCGCCGTCGCGTGCAGCACGGCATCCGGCGAGGGACGACGGCCGGGCACGAGGACCGGACCCCAGCTGCCCGGGTGCCCCGCGGTCACGACGTGCCCGAGGTCGCCCACGTCGCACATCAGCACCATCGCGCTGACGTGCCGAACCGCGTGCGCCACCGCGAGCGCAACCGCGGCCCGACGCGCGGGGTCGTCCGCCCCGGGCGAGTCGCCCCGCGCCTGCGCGTCGGGTACGGCCCAATACGCAGCGACGGTGTGGTGCTCGAGGTCGGGCAGGTTGATGGGGCCGAAGCCGATGTTCTCGTGGGTGCCGAACCGGATCTTCTTGAAGCCCGGCACCATGCGCACCAGATGCGCCATGCCCATGCCGTGGCTGGGCCCGCGCTCGACCGTCGTCTCGGACGCCGGCGCCTCGGGGTCGATCACCCGGACCTGCTTGTTGCAGATCGCCTCGGTGTAGTAGTCAGCCTCGACGACGCGGACGAACGCCTTGCGGGGGTCCCACTGCAGGTCGATGACTTCGTGGGTGCGCCCTTAGATCGTATAGATGGCGCCCGGATGCAGATACAGCGGGGCATCCTCGAAGTCGACCTCGGCCAAGATATTGCCGGTGCGCTCATCGATGACGGTGAAGTTCTCTTCGATGGTGCCGCGCAGGTCGACCGCCTGCGCCGGCTCCCCACCGCCCTCGACCGTATACACGGCGGTGTCGTCCTGGCCCGCCCGCATGACCGCGCGGTGCTCGACGAGGTAGTCGAGGCCTTCGCGAAGCTCTTCGCCGGGCAGTCCGGCCCATGCCTCGTCCAGCCGGCCTCCGATGAAGGCCTGCTCGTGGGCAGCGCAGCGCAGGTGCGGCAGCAGGACGTCGGGGTTTTCGGGGTCGATGCGCGCGTGCTCCGGGGGCGTGCCCCACAAGAACGACGCGTCGGCAGCGACGAACTGGTCCAGCGGTGTCGAGCTGAGGCATAGAACCCCCAGCGCACCCCGCCCCCGACGCCCCGCCCGGCCGAGGCGCTGCACGGTGGCGGCGCGCGTGCCAGGGTACCCCGACAGAACCACCGCATCGATTCCACCGATGTCGATGCCCAGCTCCAGCGCGTTCGTTGCGGCGACGAGCTTGGCCTCCCCGCTGCGAAGCGCGGCCTCGACCTCGCGACGCCGGTCGGGCAGGTAACCGCCGCGGTAGCCCCGAATGGAGGAGGGCTCGCCGCCTTTGCCAGCGGCACGGTCCGCCCGCTCATCGTCCTGCATGTAGCGGGTGAGCAGCTCGACCGCCTTGCGGGTACGACAGAACACCAGCGACGGCACCGCCTTCTCGCGCAGCACCGTGGCGACGTGACGGGTCACCTTGACGTAGTCCCGACGCACGCCGGTGGTCTCGTCGACGACCTTGGGATTGAGCACGACCAGCGTCCGCGGGCCCATCGGCGCGCCGTTGGCCTCGATCGCCTCGATCTCGTCGGGTTGGCGGCCGGTCAGGGCCAAGAACAGCTCGTCGGGGTTGGCGATGGTGGCCGAGCTCGCGATGAAGGTGGGCGACGCCCCGTAGTGCCGGCACATCCGCAGCAGACGACGCAGCACGCACGCGACGTGGGACCCGAACAAGCCGCGGTAGGTGTGCAGCTCGTCGAGCACCACGTATTTCAGGCCGGCGAGGAAGCTCGCCCACCCCTCGTGGTGCGGCAAAATGCCCCGATGCAGCATGTCCGGGTTGGTCGCGACCGCGTGGGCTCGACGTCGCGCGGCCCGGCGTTCGTCCGGGGGCGTGTCGCCGTCGTAGACCGCGACGCCGACGGGCTTGCTCTCCACGTGATCGACGAGGCCACGCAGTGACTCCACCTGATCGCGTCCCAACGCCTTGGTCGGGAACAGCAGCAGCGCCCGCGAGCGTGGATCGCGAAGCACGGCATCGATGATGGGGACCTGGTAGGCGAGCGACTTGCCGGACGCCGTCGACGTGCTGAGCACGACGTCTTTTCCCCGGAGCACAGCCCGAATCGCGTCGGCCTGATGCGCGTACGGGCGGGTGCGGTCGGCCGCATGAAGTGCTGCAAGCAGTCGAGGATCAAGCTGATCCGGCCACGTGCCGAATGAACCGGATCTTGCAGCCTCTCGATGCACCGCCACGACCTCGACGGTGGGCAGGCGCTCGATCTCTGCGAGGGCATCACGGAGGTCCGATGCGCCGCCGGAGATCGCACCGGGCACGGAAAACGTCGGCGATTCAACGGACGATGCCCCTTCTGCCCCCGTGCTCTCCAGCGGTGAAGAAGCCGCGGGAGAGCCGGGTGAAGCGGCCGCAGATGAAGAGTCCGCGGTGCCCAAAGGCAACGCTTCTCCCGCGCCGGACGGAGCAGTTGTACCGTTGCCTGCTCGTTGAAGGAGTGCCCGGGCGCGGGAGAAGCTTGGGGATCGTCGTAGCATTGAACGCCGATACGCGCTCATACTGAACGCAAAAGCACCGCTATCATCCGTTCAGATTCGAAGTCAAGTTCTTCACAAACGCCGATCGGTCCCCGCCGACCTGCTCGCGCGGGACGCGACCCATCGTCGAAGAGGCGACGTGGACCGCGCGGGCCAAGGCTGCGCGCGGACCGCTCCGGCCTCAATCAGCCGGCTGAAGGGCCGGAGCACGCTGCAGCTGGTTGAGCAGCGTCTCGAAGTCCTCCGGCAGCGGCCGCGCGTAGGCCTGCGGGCCCTCGTCGGCAGGATGCGCAAAGCCCAGCCGCTGCGCGTGCAGCAGGGGCCTGCCCTGCCCGTTGCAGAAGCCCCGGACCTTGGGCCCCTGGTAGTCCCGGATGTAGACCTTCTCGCCGACGAGTGGGTTCCCAGCCTCTGAGAGGTGGATGCGAATCTGGTGCTGGCGGCCCGTTTCGAGGCTGCACTCGACGTAGCTCACCTGCAGGGCCTCGCCATCGGCGACGAGCGAGGTCGGGACGTCGAACACGTCGAGAACCTCGACGTGCGTCGTGGCCGACTTTGCGTTTTGCTGCGGCGCGCCGCGGCGCGGACGTCCCCTCAGGCCGTCGCCTCGGTTGCGCACGATGGACGTGTCGTACGTGGCGTCCTCCGCCCGACCGAGCACCAGCGCCCGGTAGCGCCGATCCACCGAGTGAACGCGAAACTGCTGCTGCAGGTGCCGCTCCGCCGACTTGGTGCGCGCGAACACCATCACGCCCGTGGTGTCGATGTCGAGCCGCTGCACGACGCGAAGCATCGGCGTGGGCTTGCGGGTCTTGCGACGCAGCGCGGCGGTGGCCAGGTGAAGCAACGTGTCGCGTTCCCCCTCGAACGGCACGGAGATGAGTCCGGCGGGCTTTTCGACCACCACCACGTCGCGGTCGACGTGAAGCAGCTCGATGACGCGGTCGACCGCCTTCTGCGGCCTTGGCGAGAGCTCGACGACCTGCCCCTCGCGCACCCGCGCGGCGTGGTCGGTCGTGACGACGCCGTCGGTCTGGGCGTGCCCGCGGCTGATGATGCCGCGCACCTGGTTCCAGCTGCGACCGGGCATGTGGGCGCGGACGACGGCCGCCAGGGTCTTGCCGTGGCCGTCGCCGTCGATCTCGAAGCGCTGGGGTTCGATGCGGTCGTCGTTCACGAGGCCCCTGCGTACAACGCATCGGGCACGAGCACCAGCTTGCCGACGGTCTGTCCCGATTCGAGGTCCCGATGCGCGCGTCCGACCTCGGACAGCGGATAGGTCGCGATGGGTGGGGGCCGCAACGCGCCGGCGTCGACCCGGGCGAGCAGCCGCGACATCGAGCGCTCGAGCACCTCGGCCTGGTCGAACATGTAGCTGAGGTTGAAGCCCATGACGCTGCGGTTCTCGCTGGTGAGCGCCATCGGGTTGAACCGCGGCGTCCGCAGCCAGTCCCACGCGAGCTTGAGATAATTCATGCGCTCCCCCGCCTTGGGCAGCATCGTCGCGAATCCGTACACGACCACCCGCCCCGTCGGCATCAGGTGCTCGTAGCTTTCACGCAGCGTGGCGACGCCGTTGGCATCGAACACCGCCTTGAAGCCCTCGGGCGCAAATCGCTCGGCCTCGGTCCACAGGTCGGCGCTGCTCTTGTCGATCACCGCGTCCGCGCCGAGCTCGCGCACAACGTCGACCTTGTGTCCCCGGCCGACAACGCCCGCGACGCGGCAGCCCAGGTGGCGGCCGAGCTGGACCAGGACCGTTCCCACGCCGCCGGCGGCCGAGTGAACCAGGATCGCGTCGCCCGGGCGGACGCCCGCGAGCTCGGAGATCGCGTAGTCGGCGGTCAGATGCACGCCGCAAAACGCTGCCGAGGCCGCAGCGTCGAACCCTGCGGGGCGCGAAAAGACCTGGGAACGCCGAACGCAAAGCTGCGTCGTGTAGCCCCCGAAGCGGGTGACCGCCATGACGGGCTCGCCGACCTCGAGGTCGTCGACGTCGTCGGCCACCTCGGCCACGGTTCCCGCCACCTCGAACCCGGGCGTGATCGGCCAGCCGACGAAGTCCTTGGCCGACTTGTACAAGCCCATCCGCACGATGCAGTCGGCGTAGTTGACCCCGATCGCCTCGACGTCGATGCGCACGCTGCCCGAGCCCAGCGCAGGAGTGGGACGCGACTCGATGCGCAGCTGCTCGTAGCCACCGCGCTGATGAACGACGACGGAGTGAACGGTCTGCATCGGCGCGGCACCGTACCAGGTCACCCATGCGCAAGTCGGAGCCAGCGTTGGCGATGGGGGGGACGGGCGCTCGCGCGACCGAGGCTCAGCGGTAGGGGTCGGCGCGATACGACAGCAGCGCGACCTCGAACCGGCGAAGGTGCTCGATGGCGGTGAGCAGACCTTCGACGACGCTCTCGAGGTCGGGCGCGGTCGGCAGCACCTCGAAGACCGCACTGCCGCGGTCGAACAGGCCCGGCTGATACAGCAGCGACCGCAGCGGGCGCGGATCGAGCTGAAGCTGACGCAGCAGCGCGACGTCGGCGGCGTCGAGGTGACGGAGCCCGCACATCCAGTCCCACAGCGTGCGGCGGGCGTCGGTGAGGGCGAGGTCGTAGTCGCGGAAGCTCTCGCCCACGCGCCACGGCGCCCGGGGGGCCGACAGCACCCGATCAAGCGGGGTCTCGAGGACGCGTCGCGTCGAGCGGGCGCTCACCACCAGCGTGCTCAGGCGCGGCGTGAGGTGCTCGGTTCGAAGCGGAAGCTCGACGTCGAGGCGGGCGAGGCGGGCATCGAGTGCACGACGTCGAACGATGCGGCGTCCACCCTGGACCGCCGCCCACGAGCTCGCGCCCGCGGTCACCGTCAACATCGCCGTCAGTAGCTCCAGTGTCCCCCGCCCTTCGGACCGCAGTGTAGCGCGCCTGCGACGACGCGCCCGGACTGAGCCGACACGCCTCGATTTTCGCCCCTCACCCACCCGCGCACGGCGCCGGTCTGTACTCTCTGCGCTCCGATGACGGCGCGACGTCCACTCGAAGGCCTCACCGTGCTCGAACTGGGCCAGCTCCTCGCCGGCCCGTTCTGTGGATTCATGCTCGCGGGCTTCGGCGCGACGGTGATCAAGGTGGAGCCGCCCGGTGTGGGCGATGCGATCCGGCGCTGGCGCGTCGTCGATGAGGGCACGTCTTTGTGGTGGCGCTCGCTCGCCCGCGACAAGTACAGCGTCACCGCGAACCTCCGCGAAGACCGCGGGCGCGAAATCGTCCGCGATCTCATCCGCAGCGGCGTCGACGTGGTCATCGAAAACTTCCGCCCCGGCCGCATGGAGGCGTGGGGCCTGGGGCCCGAGGACCTTCACGCCATCGACCCGCGCGTGATCATGGTGCGGATCTCAGGGTACGGACAGGACGGGCCCTACGCGTCGCGGCCGGGGTTCGCCAACATCGCCGAGGCGTTCGCGGGACTGCGCCACCTGACGGCCGAACCGGGGCGCCCGCCGGTGCGCGGCGGCGTCAGCCTGGGCGACACCAACGCGGGCATGCACGCGGCCTACGCCACGCTCGCGGCCGTATACGAGCGCGACGTCGGCGGCTCCGGCAAGGGCCAGGTGATCGACGTCGCGCTGTATGAGTCGATGTTCAACATGATGGAGAGCTTGCTGCCCGAGTACGACCGCGCCGGCATCGTTCGGCAGCCGACCGGCGGTGCGCTGCCAGGCATCGTGCCGAGCAATACCTATCGCTGCAGCGACGGACGCATCGTCATCGGCGCCAACAGCACGCGGCTGTTCGTGTCGCTGATGCGTCTGATCGACCGCAACGATCTGGCCGACGACCCGCAGCTGCAGCACAACGATGGGCGAACGGCGCGCGTCGAGGCCATCGATGCCGCAATCGAGGGCTGGACGTCGGCACGCAGCTGCGACGACGCCCTCGCGGCGCTTCGAGACGCCGAAGTCCCCAGCGGCCCGATCAACACCATCGCGGACATCGCCGGCGACCCACACGTCCAGGCCCGCGAGATGATGCCGCAGCTCCCCCTGCCTGGCGGGGACATGCTCCGGGTTCCTGCCGTCGTTCCGAAGATGTCTCGAACGCCGCCGGGAAGCCGCTGGCTCGGCCCTGAGCTGGGCCAGCACAACGAGGACATCTATCAGAAGCGCCTCGGCTACGACGCGGCAACGCTGGCGTCGCTGCGCGAAGACGGCATCATTTAGGCGGCGCCTTGGAAGGGACCTCGGCGCGCTGTTTCGCGGGCTCGTCGATAGGCTCGGCCGCAAGGGGTCCGCCGAGCCGCCGGTCGATCATTTCGGGCGTGCCATAAATCTCCCCCATCGGCTCGGCCGGCGGTGGAGGATCCGCTTTCGCCGGGGTGTCGCCCGTGGGCGCGGTCCCGCCGTTCTTCGGCGCCGGCGCGGTCGCGCCCGCGTTCGACTTGGCGGGCGCCGGCGCGGTCGCGCCCGAGGTCGACTTGGTGGGCGTCGACTCGGCGCACGCCGCCATCAGCAGCGGAACGCTCAGCAGCGCGCCCAGCATCGGCGCCGGCGTCGTCCGACTCGGGGTGCCGCAGAATGGACACGCGCGACCGACCCGCACCAAACGCTCGCACCCTCGACACGTCGACAACCGCATGGTCACGACACTATCACCCGCACGTCACGAAGCACTGCGGACCCCCCGCGCCTTCGCTGCGCCGCGGTTCGCAGTACGCCGAAACGAGGCCGCGGGTCTGCAAATGGCGCACGCGCATCGCGGTGGTTGCGTGACGATGCGCGCCGTGGTCGGCTTCGGGCATGCGGCGCGTAGCCTGGGGACTGCTTTGGGTGAGCCTGATCGGATGCGACCGCGAAGTCGAGTCTGGGTTTGCCTCAATCTCTGGGGGCGAGAGCGCCGGGATGACGACCGCAGGCAGCACCGGACAGCCCGACGACCCCGGCACGTCGACCACCGCACCCGATGATGATGACGGTGACGCGTCGAGCGACGCCGCGTCGACCGACGACAACGCGGATGAAAGCACGGAGTCGACCGACGGCGATGCCACGACCACCGGCACCAGCGACGGCGGCGGAGATCCGTGCGAGCCGAACCCCTGCGATGCGACGGAGGTCTGCGTCGACGGGGCCTGCGAGGGCATGGCCGCACCGCAGGCGGGCGATCTCGTCATCACCGAGCTGCAGCCGAACCCCGACGTCGTGACCGACGACGCGGGTGAGTGGTTCGAGCTGCTCTCGGTCGCCGCGACCCCGCTCGAGCTCGGCGGCTGCACGCTCGCCGACCTGGACTCCGACAGCCACACCGTCGCCGGCTCGCTCGTCATCCCCGCGGGCGGGGTGGTCGTGCTGGCGCGGGCCGCCGCGGGCAACGGAGGTTTGGCGCCCGACTACGTGTACGGCAACGACCTCTCGCTCGCCAACGGCGACGACGAGCTCAGCATCAGCTGCGGTGGCGTCGTCATCGACGAGGTCGTGTACGCAGGCAGCTGGCCCTTCGGAGCCGGGGCCGCCGCGCAGCTCGATCCCGCCGCTGGCGCAAGCAACGACGACCCGAGTCAGTGGTGTACGGCCACGACCGCGTACGGCGATGGCGACCTCGGCTCTCCCGGGGCGCCGAACGATCCGTGCTGAGCGGCGCGGTATCCTTTGCGCATGAAGCTTGGGTTGACGGTGGGCGGCGCCGCGTTGGCGGTGCTCGCCGCGGGTGGGTGCGTCAACGAAGCGTCAGAGTTCAACGCCGAGGCGGCCGAGCGCGTGTGTGCGTACAACGAACGCGATCCGGAGCGGCCGTTCCTCGACCGCACCCGCGAGATCCCAACCGCCCCCGATCCCTTCGACCAAACCGACCCCCTCGAGGGACTGGGGGAGAACCCCGACTACGAGCCGTACGGGGGCCCGACGCGTGAGGCCGACGTCGTACGCAACCTCGATAGGTGCAACACGCGGTGCACGTTCAGCCCTCGCAAGGGACGTCGCTGCCTTCGCGCGCTGCGGCGGGCCCTGCGTCGCGACGAGTACAAGGACCGTGCCTTTGCGGTCTGCGAGCGGGTCTACAGCTGCCCGGGGAACGTCAAAGAACCCGAGTGTCGGATCACGACGTTCAACGGCTGCGCGGTCGGTTCGCGGCAAGCGCCCGTTTCTCTGTTGCTGCTCGCCCTGGTCGGCATGCTTCGGCGCCGACGCCTCTGACCCGGCAGCGGTATGCTGCAAGCGATGACGCGAGCGTGGAACACGGCCGTCGTGGGCTTCGCCCTCTTTGGGGCGTCGGGATGCATCAATCAGCCCGACGAGTTCAACGACAAGGCCGCGGAGCTGATGTGTGAGTACAACGCGGCCGACCCCGAGCAGCCGTTCCTCGACCGCACGCGCCCCCTCGAAGGCCTCGACGCCAACGACCCCGACAGCTTCGTGCCCTACGGCCAAGGCGGCGGCGGCTCCTGCCAGAGCGAGGTCCGCGACAACCTCGACGCGTGCGCGGCCGCGTGCACGCTGGTCCCTCGCAAGGCGCGTCGCTGCGTTCGCAAGCTTCGACGTGGGGTCCGCAGCGGCCAGTACAACGAGAGCGACGTTTCCGTCTGCGACCGCGTGTACGAGTGCGGGGAGCAGGACCCAGGCGTCAGCGTGACGGACCAGTGCCGCATCACGACATCGCCGGGGTGCTCGTCCGGAGGCGGCGCCCCGAGCGGCCTCGCGCTCCTGCTGCTGGGCCTCTTCGTCCGACGTCGCAGAGGCTGAGCTCATGAGACGCAGCATGGTGTTCCTGCTCGCGTTCGCGAGCGCAGCGTGTGCAGAGGCGAGCGCGCCGGAGCCCGACGACAACGCCGCGCGCCTGCCCGACGCGCAGCACTGCGACCCGGTACGGGACTGGAATCCCGATCTCATCGCCCTGGAGACCGCGATGCTGGATGCGCTCGCGCAGGCCCGCGCCCAAGGGCAGCGCTGCGGCTCGAGGGGCTCGTTCGGCGAGGCGCCCGCGCTCCGCTTGAACGGCGCCCTCACCTGTGCCGCGCGCCTGCACGCGCTCGACATGGCGCAGCGCGGCTTCTTCGATCATATCGACCCCGACGATCAGACCGCGTGGGATCGGCTGCGCGCCGTCGAGTACGATTTCGCCACGGCCGACGAAGTCATCGCGAGTGCAGACCTGACTCCGGAGGACATCCTCCACGACGTGTGGCTCCCCCGCGAGGGGAGCTGTGCCGCCGTCTCCGCCTCCAGCTACATCGACGTGGGCGTGGGGGTGGCGCTGCCGTTCGCCGAACCCAGCGAAGGCAACGAGGCGTTGGACGGGCGATTGTGGACACTGGTCGTGGCCAAGCCCATCCCGTGAGCACCGTGACAGTTTCGGCGAGGGCACTGTCAGATGCGTCATCGCCATCACACTCCCGGCGCTGAGCCGATCCGCGAATCCGCGTAGAACGCCAGAATTCGGCCAAACGAGGCGTTTTTCCAGTGTGCAGCTCGAACGACCGACGCCATACTGCAGCCATGGTGGGTCACGCTTGGATCGCTCGCACTGCTTCTGCTGCGCTCGGCGCCGCGATGCTGCTGGTTGTGCCCGGGTGTTACGAGGGACCCGAGGACCCGGAGAACGTCGCCTGGAACGGCGGCGAAGGAGACGAGGGCAGCTCGATCGAAGACGACGGGGACCTGCCCAGCGGCGACGACGGTGACGGCGCAGACGGTGGTGGAGACGGCTGGCCTTCGGGCGATGACGGCGACGACTCCGATACCGGGGCCGACCCCACCGGCGGCAGCGATGGTGGCTCCGATCCCACCGGTGGCGATGACGGCGGCTCCGATCCCACCGGTGGCGACGACGGCGGCTCCGACGACGGCGGTGGCGACGATGGTGGCTCCGACGACGGCGGCGACGCGCCCCCGCCCAGCGACGAGGTGCCGGACAACGCGTACTGCGGCGACGTCGCGGCCTGGGACGCCGCGCACCTGCAGCTCGAAAACGAGATCCTCGAGATCGTCAACCAGGTCCGCGCGCAAGGAGCCAACTGCGGCAGCGCCGGCAGCTTCGGCCCGGCCGGCCCGATGACGATGGACCCCGCGCTCCGCTGCGCGGCGCGGGTCCACAGCCTCGACATGGTCGACCGCAACTTCTTCGACCACACGAACCCCAGCGGCGAGTCGCCCTTCGACCGCATGGGCTTTGCCGGCTACAGCTACAGCACCGCGGGCGAGAACATCGCCGCCGGCAACGGCACCGCGGCCGCCACCATGGACCAGTGGATGAACAGCGACGGCCACTGCTCCAACATCATGAACCCCGACTTCACCGAGATCGGCGTCGGCTACTACCCCGGCGGCCAGTACGGCCATATGTGGACCCAGGTCTTCGGCCGCCCTTAGTCTTCGGCCGACCCGGGGAAGTTCACCGACGCCTCGCTTCCTGCGTCGTGGTCGTGGCGGGTTGCACCACGGGCTGCTAGCGTCGCGGGCGTGCTCGCGCTTCGCGTTGCCTCCGTCGCATTCGGCCTCCTCGCCTGCAGCTCCGGCTGCGTGATCGACGAGCTGCGCGAGGACGACGTCGGTGATGCGCCCGCCTGCGACGCCGCCT
>JBCCQM010000019.1:0-67061 GCA_039024335.1 Myxococcota bacterium | reverse complement strand
GCGGGCTCGCTCGATGTCCTGGTGCGCATCACCGCGGCCGACGTCCCCGGAAAAGAGCGTCCACCGCTCGATCTCGCGCTGGTGCTCGATCGGAGCGGTTCGATGGCGGGCGAGAAGATCGCGGCCGCCAAGCAAGCCGCAATCGAGACGGTTCGCAAGCTCGAGCCCGAGGACCGCATGACGTTCATCTCCTACGACGACCGCGTCAACGTGCACACGCGACGCGCCAAGGTCGGTGATGGGCGGGCGCTCGAGCGCGAGATTCTGGCGATCTTCGACGGCGGAGGGACGGCCTTGGGCCCCGCGCTGCGAAGCGGGCTGGACCGCCTCACGCAAGCGCGCCGCAGTGAGGACGTGCTTGCCCACGTGATGCTGCTCAGCGACGGTCTCGCGAACGAAGGCGAGTCGCGCCCCGAGGTGCTGGCGCGCTGGGCGTCCGAGGCGTTCGGAGAGGGCGTCGCCACCTCCACGCTCGGCGTGGGCCTGGACTACAACGAAGACCTCATGACCAAGATCGCCGACGCTGGCGGCGGTCGGTATCACTTCATCGAGAGCGGCGACAAAGTCCCCGAGGTGCTGGCGGACGAGTTCGCGGGGCTGTCCTCGACGGTGGCCCGCAACCTGACGCTCGACGTCGACCCGGAGCAGGGCCTGGAAGTGCAGTCGGTCCCCGGCTACCCGACCGTGGTCGACGGCGACGCGCTGATGGCCAAGGTCGGCTCGATGGCCGCGGGCCGCAAGCGCGAGGTGCTGGTCCGCATGACGTACAGCGCACCGCAGGGGGACTCGCTGGCGCTGGGCACGTACACGCTGCGGTTCCGCGACATGCTCGACGATGGCAGCGACGCGGAGATCGTCGTGCGTCCGACCGTCGCGCTCACGCAGGATCCCGACGCGGTGGCAGCATCGGAGAACCTCGCCGTCACCGTGCGCGCGCAGGAGATCGACGTCGCAGCCCAGCTGCAGCGGGCCTCGGAAAGCGTCGACCAAGGCGCCTTCGACGACGCGCGGAACGAGCTGCGAACCAAGACCGAAGCGCTGAAGAAAGAGGCGGCCGAAAACCCCGACGTGAACTTTGCGCCGATGATCGATGACCTCGAAGAAGCCGAGCGCGACATCGACAAAGCGCAATCCAGCCAGCGCGAGCGCAAGCTGTACCTCAAGAAGAACAAGTCCAAGGCCTACAAGAAGCGCAAGAAGTAAGGGTTGTGCAGCCCGGCGTGGCGGTGTGTCATGCCGGGCATGTCCCGCGCCGCTGTGGTCGCTCTGTCCTGCTCGCTGCTCGCCATCGGCTGCGCGCCCCCCAACGCCGCGAAGTCGTATCCGTCGGCTGCGCCCGCGCAGGGCACCGCGCCCGCACCGGTGGCGGAGGCAGAGCCCGAGCCCGCCGAGCCCGCGATGTCGGGCGTGGCGCGGTACTTCGACCGCGAGGTCGACCTGGCGCCGTTCCTCGCCGGCTTCCCGTACGGCCGCATGCGGACGAAGCTGAAGACCGGCAAGCTGTTCTACTACGAGCTCGGCGACCGCTACACGCTCAAGATGCTCGACATCCCCGACCAGGGCGCGTGGGACCTGGCGTCGGGCAAGGCCATCTCCGACGTGGACTGGTCGAAGCGCAGCCTCTGGGGCATTCACCACCACGCCGCCAGCAACACGCTGTGGCTGCACGCCGACGCGTCCAACGACGAGGTCATGAACCTGTGGACGCTCGACTTGGGCACCGGCGCGCTCAGCCAAGTCACGCAGCACGACTACGTCTACGGCCTGGGCTTCAGCGAGGACGAGACGCAGGTCGCCTACCTGCCGCGCAAGGGCAAGAAGGCGCCGTACGACACTTGCCTGCGGGTGCGCAACGTGAAGACCGGGGAGGAGCGCGAGGTCGTCTGCGACACGCCCAAGCTCACCTTCACGTGGTCCGACATTCGCTTCTCGCCCGACGGCAACGAGGTGTTCTTCAACGCGCAGGTCGAGGGCGACCGCACGCGTGGACAGCTCGTGCGGGTGGACCTGCGCAAGAAGAAGCCCAAGGTACAGCTCGTCACCAACCCGAAGGTGTCGCGAAACGGTCCCTCGGCGCTGGAGGGGTGGCTGGGCAACGAGCTGCTCTACACCGCCAACGACGACGGCTTCTCCAACCTGTACGCGTACGACCGGGTCACCAAGAAGACGCGCCAGGTGACGCGCTTCAAGGAGGACCTCAGCTCGGTCGACCGTACCGGTGACCTGGTCGTCGGCGTCCACAAGACGCCCGCGGGGTCGACGGTGGTCCTCGTCGATCCGAAGACCTCGAAGGTGCTCGACCAGAAGCGCTACGACGGCTCGGTGTCGTTGGCCGACGCGCACGGCGACCGGATGCTGTTCACCCAGACCTCGCCCGACATCGTCTACGAAGGCAACGCGCTGACCCGCAGCGGCTCGTCGCTGGGCGACTGGCAGACGGTCGTGTCGCTGGACCCCGAGCTCGAAAAGGGCCTGGTCGCCTGCAAGGCCACCAACGTCCACATCCCCACCTTCGACAAGGACCCCAAGACCGGCAAGACCCGCGAACTGCACGCGTTCCTGCTCGAGCCGACCACGCCGCTGCCGCCCGAGCAGCAGATGGCGATGATCACCTCGTTCTACGGCGGTGGAAACGGCTACAGCAAGTTCGACAACATCATGTGCGCGGCGGGCCTCACCGTGCTGTCACCGGCGGTGCGCGGCAGCTCGGGCTTCGGCAAGGACTTCTACTCGCTCAACGACAAGGACCTCGGTGGTGACGAGATCGTGGACCTGTTCTACGCCGCGCGCTGGCTCGAGAAGCGCACCGGTTTGTCGCCACGTCGCATCGGCGTCAAAGGTGGAAGCCACGGGGGTTACGCCACCATGCGCGCGCTGACCTTTCCGCCGGCCACCAACGGCCGCAACGAGTCCTACCCGCTGGGCTTCGGCATGTCGCACGCAGGCTTCAGCGACATCAAGACCTTCTACGACGCCACCAACATTCCCGACTGGGTCGTGCTGGAGAGCGGCGACCCCAACGTGCCCGCAGACCTCACCAAGATGAAGGACCGCAGCCCGCTGCAGCACGTCGACCTGCTCCGCGCGCCCTTGCTGCTCACCCACGGCAGCCAAGACTGGCGCGTACCCGTCGACGAAAGCCGCCAGTTTGCGCAGGCCGCCAAGGCACAGAAGAAGCCCGTGCAGTACGTCGAGATCGAAGGGCAGGGCCACCACATCGAAGGCCTCACCCTGCAGGTCCAGGTGTACCAAGCCCGCTTCGACTTCCTGATGGCCGTCGCCAAAGCGGCGGCCGCCGGCTGATCCCGCGCGACGCAGGTATGCAGATGCCGAGCACCCGTCCCACCACGTCCGGTTGGGTGCTTGGCGTTGCTCTGTGTGGCTGCGCTCCGTCCTCGTCCGGGCCCGTGGTCGGCGACGGTTCCGGTTCGGGTGGCGAGAGCACCCGGTGCTTTCGGTCTCTCGAGGGCGACGTCGAGGTCGACGGCGCCGAAGATCTCGAAGCGTTGGACGAAGTGCGCCGAATCGGCGGCGAGCTGAGTATCCGCGGGAACGTGGGGACGCTCGAGCCGCTGGCCTGCCTCGAAGAGGTCGGCGGGCGTCTGCGCATCGAGAACACGGATTTGGAAGACCTCCGGGGTCTGGAGGGCTTGGCGTCGGCGGAGTCGCTCCGGCTTGCCTACAATGGCGAGCTCGTCACGACGCGCGGGCTCGGCGTGGAGTCGCTGTATCGAGAGCCGGACGAACTGGCCGGCTTCAACACCAGCCTCAGCGAGGTGGTCGGAAACCATAGCCTCGTGGAGCTACGCTTCGACGCGCTGCGAGAGATGGGGACCATCGGGATCGGGCGATGCGGCCCCGAGCAGTATCGGGTTGGGAACGACGCGCTTCGGGAGCTCGGCGCGGAGGCGTTTCCCGTGTTGGCGTCTGGGGGGACCCTGGCGGTCAGCGCTCATTCGGCGCTGACGTCGTTGGACAGTCTGGTGGAGCGCCTGGCCGAGCAAGCGTCGTTTCGCTTGGTGTTCGTCCAGGAGAACCCGAGGATCGACGGCCCGGCATTTCGCGCCCAGTGGGAGAGCGCGGGTTTGGGCGGGATACCGCTGACGACGTGCGGCAACGGAGGCGAGGAGCCCTGCATGTGTCCGGTGACCGAATGACTGCGTGGAATCGGTCGCCAGTTCGCATTCCCTGAGCCTCTAGAGCCAAACACCGGGGGAGTAAAAAGTGCGACTGTCGTTGAAAAACAGGTAGCACAGTGAACGTTGATATCGTATCCACGCCTACATGATGCGGATCCGCCCCACGCTTGTTGCCGTCACGATGCTCGGAACCCTGATCGCCGGTGGATGTGACTCTGAGGACAGCTCCTCGGAGCCCGCTGCGGCGGCTGATTCGGGTGGTGGCAAGCAAGACGGCGTGGGCGACGACGGCGAGTCGGCCGGAATCTCGCTGCGGTTCGACATGCCGGCGCTCTACGAGGTCAGCGGCGTCAGCAGCGACGACGTTCTGAACGTCCGCGCCCAGCCGACGAGCAGCAGCGACATCGTGGGCGAGCTCGCCCCGGACGCGACCGACGTCGAAGTCGTTGCGATCGACGCGACCGGTCGCTGGGCCATGGTCAACGTGAACGAGACCGCCGGGTGGGCCTCGCTGAGCTTCCTCGAAGCGCTGGACAGCGCCTGGGAAGGCAACGAGACCCCCGAGCACCTCAACTGCCTCGGGACCGAGCCCTTCTGGGGACTCTCGGTCGACGGCGACACCGTCCGGCTCTCCTCGCCGATCGGCGACGATCAGCTGTCCATCGAAGAAGTCCTGGTCCCCGCCGGCTTCGCTTCCGGCACGCCGATGCGCACCATTCTCGCGAGCAGCGAGATCCAAGACGGCACCGTCAGCATCACGCCGGGCCTGTGCTCCGACGGTGCTTCGGACATGCTCTACGGCCTCCACGTCAACGTGGTCCTGCGCGAAGAAGGCATCAACACCAGCCTCGGCGGCTGCTGCTCCATCGCGCCGTAGTGCTCCTCGGCCCGCTGCGGCCGCAAAGAACGCCCCCTCAACCGATCGGTTTTGGGGGCGCTTTTTTGTGCGGCGGTTGGGAGCGGGAGCCCGAAGGCTTCACCGCTCCATCGAGCGCCGTCGAGACCGCACTCAGTTGCACACGAAGGGGAACGTGCTGCCGAGGTAGCCGGCGGTCACGTCGATGCGCAGGGCCTCGGGGGTCGAGCCGATCAGCGCGCCAGGGCCCGGCACGCAGGTGAAGTCCGGGTGCGTGACGGTGACTTCGACTTCGCCGACGTCGACGTTGAGCCAGCCGGCGAAGCCGACCTGCGAGGTCGTGGTGAGCTTGGGGTCGATGCCGTCGGGCGTCAGGTAGCCGACCACGCCCGAGTCCGGGGTGACGGTGAACTGGGCACCCTCGAGCAGGGAGCCGTCGGGACCGGTGACCGCGAGCGCGAGGTGGCCGGCGGTCTCGTCGATCTCTTCGCCCAGGACCGCTGCGAGCACCGCGGCGCCGATGGTCGACAGCAGGTTGTAGTCGAGCACGTCGCCCTCCATGGGTCCTTCGCCCCAGAAGAGCGAGGGGAAGCGGCCGGCGCCGGTGAACTCGATGGCGCCCTCGGCGATGGGCACGCCCGCGAGGGTGTAGTCGCCGACGTCGTCGGTGGTGGCGCAGGGGATGCCGTCTTGCTCGAAGACGCAGACCTCGATGCCGACCAGCGGCATGGGCGTGCCGAAGTCGGTGACGTTGCCCGAGATGGTGACCGTCTCGATGCTGCCGGTCGAGCTGCTGCTCTCGGCGCCGGTCGAGTCGCCCGAATCGCTGCTGCCCGTGGCATCGGAGGAGCCGGTGTCCGCATTGCCGCTGCTGCTGCTGCTCGAGCCGTCGCTGGCGTCGGTCGTCGAGCCAGCGCCCGAGGTCGTCGCGGAGGTCGGCGTGGAGTCGTCGCTGCTGGTCGAGCCCGACGTGGACGCACCGGTCGAGCCGCCTGCATCGGAGGCGGCTCCGTCGTCGCCACATCCGGCCAGCGCGGCTGCGACCGCAAGAATCATCACTCGTTGCTGTTGTTTCATCGTCATGTCAGCCCTGAAGTGCCACCCAACCCGAGGCCGGACTTTTCCCCGGCCGGATACAGATGTCAACGGGTGCCACTTTGAGAAGCGCCACGCCTGAGGAGCGCCGACAACCTCGGCGGCCGGTGTCGCATGAACACGGGGCGCGAAATCCATGAACGCCGCCGTACACCATGTTCACGAGCCGTTCGCGGTGGTGGAGGTACCCAAACGCGTGCCGTAGGCTCGCACTGATGCGGCGGTTTTCTTGGGCGGCGTTGGCGGTGCTGTTGGCGTGTGGTGGCGACGACTCGAGGCCACCCGACGGGGCGGTCACGCTGGGCGGGCTGACGACGCTGGGTGGCACGGATGCAAGCGCGTCGGACTCGGCGGACGGTACGGACGGTGCCGACGGAATCGGCGGCAGTGATGATGGCGGGGCAGGGTCGTCGGCCAGTGCCTCGGGCGGCACGCCGGGCTTCGACGTTGGGTCGGCCAACCCCGACGGGGACCAAAACGACGGCTGCCAGAAGGTCGACGTGGTCTTCGCAGTCGACAACTCCGGCAGCATGAGCGAGGAGCACGACGCGCTCCGCGGTCCGGTGTTCGACTCGTTCCCGCAGCAGCTGCTCGACATCAACAACGGCATCGAGGACTTCCGCCTCGGCGTGATCGATGCCTGCCCGAAGCCGGCCTGGTTCCACAGCTGGGGAGCCTCGGGCGCGTGCAACTTCTCGACGGGCACGAACTACATGTCCTCGACGTCGCCCTCGCTCGCCGCCGAGTTCTCCTGCGTGACGGCGTTCTCCGACCAAGGGTTCGAGAACATGCCCGACCAGTGTGTCGACGACGGCGCGTTCGCGGACGACGACGAGCAGCCCTCGCTCAAGGCAGCCGAGGCGGTATCGGCGGTCAACCTGGCCGGCATGAATCCCGACTTCCTTCGCGACGACGCGATTCTGTTCATCGTCGCGATGACCGACGAGGACGAAGAGCTCGCCGACGTGGGATCGGCTCAGGAGATCTACAACCGCATCGTCGCGGCCAAGGGCGGGGACGTGACCAACGTGGTCTACCTGGGCGTCGCGGGAGGTTCGGCGTGTCTGGGCCCGTACGGCACGGCGCTCGACGCCGTCAACGCGCGCGGCGTGGCCAACCTGTTCTCGGCCGCGGGCCAGGGCCTGTTCTGGGACCTTTGCGACGGCAACCTGGAGACCGCGTTCCAAACCGCGATCTCCACGCTCGTCGACGACACGTGCCAAGGCTTCACGCCCCCGGAGGGCTGAAGAAAAAACCGGGGGCCCGCGTCCTGCGGACCCCCGGTACCGTGAACGACCGAAGGAAGTTTAGGCGGCCCAACCGGCGGGCCACTCGACGGACTGGTAGATGACGACGGTGTCGCTGACGAGGTCGTGAAGCATGCGCCGGTCGTCGCGGAAGATGAGCGCGAGGCTGATCAGGTCCATGAGTCCGCTGGCGATGGCGGCGTAGCGAATGCTCTCGCGGAGCAAGATCCCGCGCACGAGGCTGACCGGAGCGCCCGCGGTGTGGATGACCTTGAGCCCGAAGCAGAGTTTGCCGAAGGTGCGGCCCCACACCGCGAGCCCGATACTCTGCCCGATGAGGTACAGCCCGATGAACAGGCTGCTGATGATGAAGAAGGACGTGGGCCCCGCGGAAAGCCAGCTGGCGAGCCCCGACGCGAGGAACACGACGGCGCCGAACGACGCCATGTCTGCGCCGCGGGCAAACAGCCGGCTGATCCGGCCCCCGAGCGCGACCTCCTCGCCGTTGGCCATCCGCCAGACCCCCGGAGCGATCAGGTGGCCGCGGTTGGAGGGGGTGGAGAGGGCGACAGCATTGGTGGTCTCGTTCACGCACTCAGAATGTCGACCGCGGCGGTCAATTCGTTGCGCAGAAAATTCAACTACCCTCGGCGCGATGTCCACGCGCTCTCAGCCTTGGAGCCCGCCTGCGGGGTGGGACACCTACACGCGCTCCGATGACGTCGAGGAGCTCGCGTGGGAAGTGCTGGCCGGCTGGCATTACCTGAACCCGACCGCGAGTACGTCGGTGTGGGAGTCGCCGGAGGGCTCGACCGTGTACATCGCCTTCGACGACGCGCGGGCGATCATCGAAGTCATGATCGGCCGGGCGACGGAGGAAGACCCCGATCTGGAGGACTTCACGGCTCGCCTGCGCGCGTTGGGGCTGTCCCTAGAGAAATAAGGCTGTGGTTTCCCGAGCGCAGCGACGGCGTGATGGCAGACGTCGACGCCGGGAAGAAGGACCACGCCAAGGCTCGCGGTGGCGCTTCGGCTGGCCGCCGCAGCGGAGTGACGCTCACCAGATGAACGGGATGAGCGCCTTGCGCTCGGCCGGATAGTTCTCGAACTTTTCCTTGTACCAGCGGTGGTTGGCGAAGGCCCGCGGGCCTACGTTGGCCGCCGTGTACAAAGCGAACGCGAGCCCCGGCAGGGACCAACTCGCGATGGCGAACCCGACCCACTCGAGGATCTCGCCGAGGTAGTTCGGGCAGCTCACCACCCGGTACAGGCCGCCGGTCGGGATCTTGTAGCCGGTCTCGCCCGGCTTGCGCAGGTTCATCAAGATGCGGTCGGACGTGTAGTTGATCCAAAAGCCCGCCGCGAAGATCACCACGCCCGCGATGAACCGCGGGTCGTAGAACCACTCCACCGGGTACGTGCCCAGCTCGCTGAGCCACGTCGCGTTGATGTACGCGTTGAGCACGTTGAAGACGATCGCGAGCAAGGCGATGACCGCGGGCATCTTCTTCCCGCCGATCTTCAGGCGGAACGGGAAGATGAACGTGCGGTGGACGTAGTGGACCTGCCACAGCGAGACGAGCGCCAGCGGGACCAGGTCCCAGCGATGTGCGCCCTGGCTGTAGAACCACAGGAACACGCCCACCGCGGGAAACTCCATCGCGACCCAGCCCAGGCGCGAGGGGATCTGCGGACCCCAGCCGCGCCGGATGTGGCGTCCGTAGGGCGCGTTGACGACGAGCAGCGAGATGAAGGTGACGACGGCCAGCCCGATCTCGAGCCAGACCATCCACTGGTGGAACGTGGGGTCGTGCATGCTCAAGCCGTTGCGACGGGACCGTATTGCTCGGGCGCGATGTTGCTGCGGGGGCTGCGGAGGTCGCCCTGGGCCGCGAACCAGGCGTAGGCGTCGCGCAGCGTGTCACCGAGCGGGCGCGGGTCGTGCCCCAGCTCTTCGCGGGCTTTGTCGTGCTTGAAGTACGCGTTGGACTTGAGCGCCATCAGCGACTCGGACGTGTACAGCGGTTCGGCGCGCAGCAGCTTTGCCGCGGCCTCGGCGAGCGGGGCGAACACGTCCGCGACGCCGACCGGCACCACCAGCTTGGGGACGCGCGCGCCCGTGATTGCGCTGGCGGTCTGCGCGAGGTCGGCGACGGTGGCGTAGCGACCCGACAGAATGTAGCTCTCGCCGGTTCGGCCTCTGTCGGCTGCGGCGCGCATCGAGGTACAGACGTCGCGCACGTCGACCCAGTCGAAGCCGCCGCCGATGAGTCCGGGCATCCGCCCGTTGCCGATCTGCAGCAGCACCTTGCCCATGCGTGAGGGGCCGTAGTCGAACGGTCCGAGCACGCCCGAGGGGTGGACGACGACCGCGTCGAGGCCCTTGTCGACGATCTTGCGGACTTCGACCTCGCCGGACGCCTTGCTGGCGTCATAGGCGGGCGAGTTCGACTCGTTCGCGCGCGGATGCGTCTCGTCGATGCTGCCGCCCGAGCCGTTCATGGCGAACGCGTGGACGGAGCTGACGTGCACCATCTTTTTCACCTTCGCATCGAGGGCGGCCTGCGCCACGTTGCGCGCGCCGTGAACGTTGACCGCGCGGACCTTGCCGTCCATGGGGCCCACGATCGAGATGAGCGCGGCGAGGTGAAACAGGCGGTCGACGCCATCGAGCAGCGGCGCGAGCGTGCTCGGCTCGCAGACGTCACCCCGGACCAGCTCGACGTCGAGACCTTGCAGCGATGCCGGTGGTTTCTGCGTCCGCACCATGGCGCGGACCTGGTGGCCCTCGTCGAGCAGCTGTCGAATCAGAGACGAGCCGACGTGCCCGCTGGCTCCGGTAACCGCGATGAGCGCCATGGATCGGGAGACTATCAGGCCGCGGCAGGGGGACTTCGATCGTAGAAAAGCGTAGTGAAATCATGCGCCTGAGCGTTGTTGTGCCAGGCGTGATCGAACGCCGGCCGGGGGGCACTACCCAAGCGACATGGCTTTGGATTTGCTGACCCTGACCGCGCTGCTCTGTGCCACTCAACCCGCGGAGGACGTACCTGTGCAGCGTCCGACGGAGCGTGCCGCTGAGGACGTCCCGGTAGAGCCCGAGCAGGAGGCACTTGCACAGGCCGACGCGGCGGTGCCTGCAGACGCCGAGGCCCCCGCGCCCGAGGCGGCCGTGCCCCCGCCAGTGCTTCCCCCTGCGCAGCCCGAGCCTGCGCCCGCGGTCGAGCCTTCGCCCGCGCCCGTGAGCACGCAGGCGCCGATGATGGTGGACACTGTGGCGTCGCCACCGATGGACCTGGAGGTCGCGCCCGCGCTCGAGCGGAACACCGAGATGGTCCGGGTCAAGCGTCCGCTGCAGACCGGCAACGGCATGCTCGGCACTGCGGCCGCGCTGTGGGGGTTCAACGTCATGTTCCAAACGACCGACCGCCTGGTCTGCGGCGGATGTGCCACCGGCATCTTCGAACATGCCGTGGCAGGCACCGCGATCGGCCTCGCTGCAGGTGGCGGCCTTCGCAAGGGCGGAACGCTGGCCTTCGACGACGCCGCTACGCAGCGCAAGCGTCGGAATCATCGTCGCGGAAAGGCGCTGGGACTTGGTCTGCTTCTCGGCGGCGCCGCGGTCACGCTGGCGAACGACATCATGGTGTATCGCTGCATGGCCAATGGCCAGGGCCCCTACGAGCCGTGGAATGCAGCGACGCCGTGCAACCACGGCATCAACCGCCTCGTGTTCGACGTGGGGACCGGCTCGATGGGCGCAGGCGCGGCGCTGCTGGCTGGCTCGGTTCGGTACGGCAAGCACAGTGACGCCTACGCTCGGGCGCGCCGGATCAGCGTGGCGCCCAGCGTTGGCCGCGACCGCGCAGGGATCCAGATCGGAGGTCGGTTCTAGTGCGCGCCGCAGTCATGCTCTTGCTACTGGTCGGCAGCGGATGTAGCGATCTGGCCGGCCACCGCCCGGTGCTGATGGTGCCCGATGAAGAGATTCTCCCGTCGATGAACGCCGAGCGCGTGCTCGAGGTGCCGCGCGAGGACATTCAGAACGGAATGTGGGGGCTGGAGCAGGTGCAGGATGAACCCGTGCTCGAAGTGAGGCCCGGCGACGTTCAGAAGGGCATGCGCAGGGACTGGTACGAAGCCAGCTAGCAGCCTGTGGCGCAACCCGGCGCGGCGGATCGCGAAGGATTTTTCGCTCCTGGGTAGGAGCCGAAACGCCGCTGTATCGGGCATACCGCAAGTTTTGGCGACACCGCCAGGAGCGAAAAGGACGAGCGAGACGTCGTGTTGGGTTGCACCACAGGCTGCTAGGGAGACACCACGGTGACGACGTCGTCGTCGGTGTTTCCGGCAACCTCGGGCTCGTACATCGCGCCCACGTGCGCCGGCGGGAAGGCGTAGCGGCCCTCATGCGTGGCGCGAACCGGGACCTGAACGCGCCATGTACCGGCGGGGAGGCGGTCCGCGAAGATCAGCACCCGGTCGCTGCGGATTTCGATGTGGTCGTAGGCGAGCCAGGGCGTTGCCGACCCGGAACCCCCGACGGAGCGGACGACGCCGCCACGTCCGAGCGACCGGTCCACGCCGACCAGGCCCGCGGGAAGCGGTAGGTCGAGCACGACGTACCGCGTGCGGGCGTCGGCTGTCACGGTGACTTCGAGCAGGCCTGCTTCGCCCGCCACCATCGGCTTCGCGTCGTCGATGGGGCCATGCATCGAAAGGAGCTTGCGCTCGATCGCCAGTCCGGAGGCGCTGGCTTCGACCTCGGTCGGGGACCAGTTCATCCCCACGCGGTAGTAGAGCCGGCCTTCGCCGGTATGGGCCATCGTGACGCGTTCCGAGGCGGCGGCGTCGGCATGATGGACCGCGAGGTCGCGGCCGTGAAACCCGACGTCGAGCACCATGTCGTCGCCGATCCAGGCGTGCGCGTCGAGCTCGGGGATGACCGACTCCCGCGCCGCCGCGTAGGCCGACATGGCGAGCAGCGCGTAGGCACTCTCCTGCGTGTTCCGTAGCGTGCCTGCGTCGCGTGCGGCTGCAAGCCCTCGCGCGAGCGGTTCGACGAGCGGGTCGTCCGGCGCGATGCGGGAAAGAGCGAGCAAGATCATGGCGTCGGTGCGGACGGGCGAGTCGAACAGCGCCGCGTAGCGCTTCGACTCGGCCTTGGCTCGTGCCACGTCGCCGCGCAGCTCCACCCGCGCCCGCACGGAGTCGAGCAGGTCCCGAATGCGGCGGTCGCCGGGATGGGCGGTGTGAAGACCGAGCGCGAGCAGTGCCCGCGCGAACGCGGGGAGAGTCTCGGGGCGTGACGCAAGGTCGTCGAGGATCGGGCCTGCGTCGCGGCCCGCGGCTGCCATGGCGAGCGCCGCCATGGCGCCCACGGCATCTTCATGGCCGGTTGGCGTGGCCTTGGCGCGTCGCGCAGCGAGCGTCCGCTCCAGGTACGCGGTGGGCTCTTTCATGAGCGCACCGGCCCCGGTCACACCCGCACGGTCGAGCTCGGAGAGCACCCAGACGGCATACGCGGTCCCGTACAGGTGCGCAGACTTGCCCTTGGGCCAGTACGCGAACCCGCCTTCGTCAGTTTGCATCCGCGCGAGCCGATCCAGACCCGCGCGGCTGAAGGCGTCGATGTCCGTCACGCCCAAGTCGAAGCCATCGAGGCCGTGCAGCGCCGCGAGCGGAACGAGGCGTGACGATGTCTGCTCGAGACATCCGTACGGGTAGTGGACGATCGTGTCCACCGCACCGGCGTAGCCTCCGAGCATGGACGCGTGCAGGTCGATCGAGGCTCGGGCGGAGCCCTTGCGATGGTCGTCGGGCAGCGCCAGCTCCACGGCGTTTGCGCCCGCTTCCTCGAGCGAGCCGTAGAGGGCCGCGTGCCGTACCAGCGTTCGTTCGGGCCGCACCTCGAGGGGAAGCTCGCTGGCATCGGTGAGCGTGCGGCCGGTCGTGGTGGTGATGCGTGCCCGGACTTGAACGCGGATCACGCCGGCGCCCAGGGCCTCGATGCGCACGGGCACCCGCAGTTGTGCCTGATCGAGCGGCTGGGACAGCGAGTCGGTATCAACGCGTCGCGCGACCCCGTCGGCGTCGAGCAGATCCACCTCCAGGTCGAGGTGCCCGGATGCGCCCGAGAGGTTGTCGACCAGTACGGCGAGCTCAGCGACGTCGCCCGGTCGGAGCACGCGCGGCAAGACGGGCCGCACGGCGAGTGCTGCAGTCACGCGCACGCGGCTCTCTCCATGGCCAGCGCGGGCATAGGCTCCGGTGCCGGCGACTTCGGCGGTGGCGATCGCGGCGATCCGGAATGTGGTGAGGTTGTCCGGCAGCATGCCCTCGATGCGGGCGGTACCGTCGGACCTGGTTTTGACGTCTCCGATGAAGATGGGCACCGGGTCGAAGTCGCGGCGGACCTGCGCCCCCTGGGTGCTGCGGCCCCTGCCCCCAGCGCCCCCGCCCGCGCCACGCCCCATCAAGGAGGCGCCGCCGCGTCGCAGCCCGAGGGTCCCCAATGCGTTGGGCTCGTAGGGATCGTCGCGCTTGACGTACGGATTTCGCAGCTGGTCGTAGCCGTGAACGTAGTCGGCTTCGTTTCCGCGGTCGGGCGCCAGCGACTCGGCGATGTTGGGGAACGTCCAGTCGCGGAGCAGCAGGATGCCCTCGTCGACCGCCCACAGGCTGACCCGCGCGTCGGGGACGGGTGTTCCCTCGGGGTCGGTCACGGTGACGTCGATCGGAAGCAGCTGTCGGGTCCCCGACGTGGCGGCATTCGTCACCTCGACCTGGAGTGCCCGGCTGTCGTAGCCGAGGCGGACGTGGTGCTCTGCGCGCTCGATCTCCGGAAGGCTATGCGAGGAGTTGGGGTGGACGACCAGCGTGTCGACGTGGGCGCGAGGGACCCACGCGTCGTCGAGCGCGAGCCGCCCCGTGCCGCGACGCTTGACGACGTCGAAGGGGTTCAGGCTGCGAATGCCTGCATGCACGCCGACCGCCAGGCCTCGCCCGGTGGGACGCACGGCGTGAACGTCGATGTCGATCGTATCGCCAGGCTCGGCGCGATCGGGGACCTTCACGCGGAAGCGGTCGCGGCGTGGCGCGGGGTCGTCGTCGTCGTCGTCGTCGACCCAGAGAGTCGACCGCTCTTCGACCTCGACCCCGTCGACGACCGACCTGACGCGAACCGCGTAGCGGCCTGCCTTGGGTGGTGCCCACGTACACTTCGCGAGCTCGCGAGCCGAGGGACGGACGGAGCAGCGGTGGATGAACGTCTCTTCTGCCGTCTCTGCATCGACCGACGCGATGCGAACCGAGACGGGCGCGGCATCGAGGCGCGTCCCGTCTGGACTCAACGCTTGAATGCTCCACGTCTGAGGCTTCCCGGCGGTCGGCCATCGCGTCGGGGAGCGCACCATGACGTATCGCGTTGGATGCACCCAAGCCGCCACCTCCGTGCCGAGCTCCTGGCGGGCGGCGTCCATCACGGCGAGCGACACGGTGCATCGATAGGCCTGCCCCGCCGAAAGCGCCGGGAACTCCGGGTCGAAGATGATGAGCCCATCGTCGTGATCGTCGACGTGGGAGAGCGTTTCGACCGGCGTGGACGCATGGCTCGTGGCGGAGGCGGGCTCCAGGGCATCGAACTCCACGTACCCAGGCGGTTGATACGCCGCGGCCCGACATCGCGTGGACGCGTTGGCCTGGACGACCGGCATGGCCATGCCGTGGAGGTAGCGGGCCGATGCACGCGCAGTGGTGGACTGACCGAAGGAGAGGTCGGACGCGTCGAGCGACATGGCCACGTCGAAGGCGGGCGCGACGAACTCGCGAATGCCGACCGAGGTTTTCAGCGACGTGCTGCCGATGTTGGCGGTGATGCTGCCGGAGCCGAGCTTGGCCGATTTTGGGATGGGGAGCGTGGCCCAGAACTTGCCCGAAGGCTTGGAGCGGACGGTGTGGCTGGAGAGCTCGGTGCCCTTGTAGTCTTCGATCTTCACCGTGATCGACCGCGTGGGGGCGGACTCGATGCCTGCGGTGTGGGTCGTGCTGCTGCGCGCCAGCCAGCCCATCACCCGCAGCCGCTCGCCGGGTTGAACGAGTCCGCGGTCGGCCATGAGCACGCCGACGTCGTACGCCTCGCCGACGGACTGGTGGTGATAGCGGTAGCGCCTCGGCTCCTCGAGGGCCACGGCGACGCGGTCTTCGTCGGTCCGCACGACCACGGCGTCGGCGCGCTTGGAGACCTCGCGGGGGATGGTGAGCAGCCCTTCGGCGCTGGAGGGCCCCAGCGTGGCGATCTTCGTCGGGTGCGGCCCCTTCACGGAGTACGCGGTCGCCATCGCGCCCGCGACCGGTTTGGCGTCGTCGAGGGAGAGGACTTGAATGAAGCCGCCTGCCGGGGACCGACCCGCGACCACGCCGAGGTTGGTGAGCTGTACGAACCCGTCTCGAGGGGGCAGTACGGCACGGCCTCGCTGCGAGGCGAGCACGTCGTCGACCGAGAGCTCGACGTAGGCCGCGCCCGCTTGCGCGCTGAAGAGCTTGGCAAGCGGGAGCTCGCGAGCGTCCCATCCCCAGGTGCCGCCGGGCTTGAGGTCGAGCTCGATGCTGGCCGTGGACCCGCCCGCCGCGGGGCGCTGCCACTCGTCGGCGGGGGTCGTCACGAAGGCGGCCAAGGCGGCGTCGTCGAGCTGGGTGACGCTGAGCGTGGCGGCCTCGATGCCGCGCGACTCGATGCCCATCGTGCCGCGTCCGGTTGCCACCAGCGTTCCCGTGGCCGCGCGCAGGTTCAGCAGGGGTGGCGGCGCCACGAAGGTCTTGGCGAAGCGGCGGCTGCCCACGACGGACTGGCCGTATTCGTCGACCATGCCTCGGCCGAGCGTGACCGTGTACGTCGTCCCGGGCTCGAAGTCGCCGGAGATGTCGACCTCGTCGAACGTAGTCTTCGCGTTCCACAGCCAAGGCCGGACGCGCAGGTTCTCGGGGCGTGGCGAGACGCGGACCTTCTTCGCCATGCGGGCGGGCAGCTGCCCGTCGAACTCGAGCGTGAGGCCGGCCGGCGCGCAGCCGTCGGAGGCCTGGTCGTCGCAGGTCAGGCGGGCGGCAACGCCAGGGCGCGTCTTCATCGTGGCGAACACGGCGCGACCGGTGGGGAGTGGCCCGGCGGTGGTGACGAGCGTGCCGTCGAGATCCGCGCGGATCGTGGTGTTGGCGGGCCAGTGCCGAGGGGGGAACACGTGCCACGCCGTGGCCGGCTTGCCCCGGTCGTCCGCCCAGCGCGGCCGGACGCGGAAGGGGAGCGAGCGTCCCGAGGCCTCGTCCCGAACGCTCAGTGCGCGGCGCAGGGCGTCTGCCCCGACGTCGTGCGAGACGTCGACGTCGAAGCCTTCGTTCCAGTCGGCACCAACCTCCTTCTCGTCGAACCCGGTTGCTTCCCCGTCGCTCTGCAGAGAGGCCGTGGGTCGCGGCGTCTCGAAGGTCCACGTCTGGTCGACCGCAACCGAAGCGCCGTCTCGCGTTCGAGCGTCGCCCTCGACGTGGACTACGAAGGCGGTGGCTTCGGGCATCCGCTGTTCGGCGGAGAAGGTCGCGCGGGTCGGCGAGGTCCACACCGCGTGACCGGCCAGCGGTGGCGTGAACGAGAACTGCGGCGGGTCGCCGCGGGTGTCCATGTCGGTTGCGAAGGTGACGGTGACCGGCTCATAGGGGCCCGCGTAGTCGACCGGGGCCGTATCCACGATGGCGCCCGGTGGAACCGCATCGGCGCCCGCGCGTGGATCGGGACGGCGTGGACCACTCTCGCTCAGCGTAGCGATCACGGGCGCTTCGGGGGGCGCCGGATCGCCCAGAGGTGCGGCCTCGGCCAGCGGGGCGGTGCGATGACAGCCGGGCAGAGCGAGTCCGAGTGCAAAGACTGCAAGGAGGCGACGGGGCACGGGCGAGGCGTTGGACAGCGTCGGCACCGGAAGGTTCCGCGCCTTTCGAGATCCCCGGGCGCTAGCGAGCCTGCGCCGCTTCGAGGGCTGCCGCGAGCTTGTTGCGCGACTTGGCGGGAAGCGCATCGCCTTCGGCCAGCGTCTCCTGGAGAATCTCGATTGCGGCGTCGCGGTTGCCGTTGGCGATCATGGCTCGTGCCAGCGCGCGGGCGACCGTTGCGTGGCGAGCGTGGCTTGGGACCAGCGCGACGCGGCTCGCGTGCCGAGCCTCTCGAAACGTCCGCTCTGCGTCGGCCCACCGCTCGACGCTCGCGTAGATCTTACCCAGGCGGTACGTCATCCGCGCGCAGTCCTTGCTATTGCGCCCATGCGTCGAGCGGCACGTCTCCAGCGCTTCGCGGGCCAACGCGACGCCTTCGTCGACCCGCCCAGCGCGGGCCAACGCGTTGCCCAACATGACGCGGTCGCGAAGGGTGTGGACGTGCGTGGGCCCCAGCGCGGCGTTGTGCAGCTCGGCCGCGGTCGTGAATGCGGCCGCCGCCTGCTCGAAGCGGTCGAGCTCGATGAAGTTGTAGCCGAGGTTGTATTGCGCCACCGCGCGGTCGATGGGGCTGGCGGCGTGCTCCTGATAGTAGGCGTCGATTTCGAGCAGCCGACGGATCGCCTCGTCGTGCTGCCCCTTCGTTCCGTGCAGCGCCGCGATGTTGTTGAGCGTGCCGATGCGGGTCGGGTTGGGCGTGCTCTCGAATGCGAGCCGTGCGGCATAGCTGCGCTCGAACGCCTCGAGCGCAGCGTCGTAGTCTCCTCGGCGGTAGTAGATCGCGCCGAGGTTGTTCTGGATGAGCGCATGGAGCCGCGTGTCTCGTCCGTGTGCGGCGACGGCGAGCTCGGCGGCATCGGTCATCCGGGCGAGGGCTTCGTCATCACGGCCGGCGTCGGAGGCGAGGGTGGCCGCGTGATACTCCACCGTGGCGCGCTGACCCCTGCTCATCGCGTCGGGTGGCACCGTGACGGAAAGCTGGGTGAGGACCCGTTGGGCTTCGGAGAGGTCTCCCGCGCGCCGGAAATAGTTGATCGATGCGTTCGCGGCCTGCACTTCGAGCTGCGTCGTGGGGTGGGCGACGCGCCGCAGGGCCTCTTGCATCACGCGCTCCCAGTGGGCGGAGCGCTCGATGTCTCCCTCGATCTCGATCTGTAGGTTCAGCGCAAGCTCCGCGGCTTCTGTGGCGAGGCTCCAGGCCGAGACTGCGGACGCTTCGTGAAAGGCTCCCTCGGCCAGCTCGAGCGCGTCGGTGTAGTCGCCGATGGCCTCTCGAGCGGTGGCATAGCGCAGGGATGCTTCGGCGCGCAGGATGGGGTTGCCGAGGGTGTGAGCAGTTCGACGAGCCTGTTCGAGTACGTCGAGCGCGGCCTCGGCCTCATCCGCCGCAAGGAGGACGCGCCCCTGCGCAAGCGAATGGCGGAGCGTTTCCACGGTGCCCAGGTCTTCGGGCGATGCGGTGGTGTCGTGGCGGCGCAGGTGCGCCGGGTCCGCGCACGCGGCGATCGAAGACAGCTCGTCGATGGGGCTCGTGCCGCGCGCCAGCAGGTGCGGAGCCGCAGACGCATAGGCGTCGACGAGGAGCGAAAACTCGGCTCGGTGGGTCTGGAGGCATCGTGCCTTGACGTCGATCGCTGCAACGTCGGCGGTTGCAATTGCGCGAGCGTTGCAGGCGGTTGTCTCGGCGTCGGCGAGGACGCGCGCGTAGTCGTCGAGGCCGGCCAGAATCTGGCTCGTGGCTGTGTTCGAGGGGCTGGCCGCAAGCGCCTCGCGGACGGATGCAGCCTTGTCGTCGTTCCAGAGCGTTGCGCGGGCATCGTCCGCGGACGGACAGGGTGCGGGCGTGCTGCCAGCCGCAAGCACGAAGCCCGCGGTGGCGACCACACCGGCGACGGCGCCGACCATCCACGAGCGGGTCCTGGTCCGACCGCGGAGTCGATCGAGCAGTGCGTGCATCGACGCGTGGCGGTGCGTCGCGACCGTCGCGAGGCCGCGCTCGAGCGCGTCGTGGACGTGACGCGGCACGTCCGGTGCACCTGGGGCATCGCGGCGCCGGCCATGCGTGACGGCTTCGTAGAGCGAGAGCAGTCCAGAGGTGTCGTAAGGATGCTCGCGGTAGATCGCCTCCCACAACGCAACGCAGAAGCTGAACTGATCCGCCTTGGCCGTCGTCGTCAGCCGGAGGAACTGTTCGGGCGCCATGTACGTGGGCGTTCCGATCCAGCCTCCCGACTTCGGGTCATCGGGTTCGGTCTCCATCGGACCGTCGTCGTAGGAGGTGGAGGACGGCCGCAGCGCGTGCGCAACTCCGAAATCCACGACGACGACGCGGGTCTTGCTGACGATGACGTTGTCGGGCTTGAAGTCGCGGTGGACGAGGTCCGCAGCGTGGGCAGCCGAGAGTCCCTCGCCGGCCGCGATGAAGACGCGGAGGATGTCTTCGAGGGAGTGGTTCTTGGCGAGCCACCGTGAGAGCGTCTCGCCCTCGATGTACTCCATGGCCAGGTAGACCATCTCGTCATGCTGATCGACGTGGAACAGCTGCACGACGTTGGGGTGCGAGATCCGGGCGAGCGCTCGGGCCTCTCGCCGCAGTCGGGCGCGGAGGCGGTCTGGGTCCTCGGCGGCCTTGAGGCGCTTGACCGCGATCCGTCGACCGAGCGTGGGATCGAAGGCTTCGTAGACCGTGCCGTTGCTTCCGTGTCCGATGACACGGCGCAGCTCGTATCGACCGAGTCTGCGGCGTCGTAGCGACGCCTGACTCGACGCGCCGTGCTCGTCGGGATGCGTCGCCCGCAGGTCTTGCTCGACGCCCATCGCTCTCGCTCTCATGATGGATCGCCGTGCAAAACGGTTGCAACTGGCGGAATGGGACGCATGCGTTGCCACCGCCGATGCATTGTTGTTGAACCGTGTGGTTACGAAAACGCTCGCCCGATCCGATGCCAGTGCGGCGGCTCTCGGTTCGACCGGCGAACGTGCCGACGTCTTGAAAAACGCCGATCACGTGGGCTTCTGCGGGCGTGGGCGCTTTGGCCCGTCTGCGCCCGAGGTGTCCGGCCGCGGAGCGGCGTGCTGGAGCGGCGCGCGGCAAACACGGATGTTCGGATTTCGATACGGCGGGCTGCTCGGGTTCGGCTCGCTCCCGGCGCTCGGTGCATGTTCGGTGTCTGTCAATCGCGTTAGTCTCCGCACCATGCGCACGCGTCGGTGGGAGGTTTTGGCTTGTGTGGTCGCTTTGGCGGGCTGTGGAGACGATGCGCCCGCGGAGACCGAGGGCGGCGGCGCGGACGGCTCAAGCACCACGACCGGACTGCCACCGACCACGAGCGCGACCGGAACCGACTCCGGAGAAGATACCGACACGACGGGACCCGAGCTCGAGCTGTACGACTTCGGCAACGGCTGCTGGGAACTTCGGACCGGAGACCAGGCGCTGTCGCGCGAGGGCGATGGGTTCGCGTTCGGGACCGCGGCGACCGCCTTCTTCCTCAAGCCGGCCGACCTCGGAAGCTACCTGCTGTACGACCCCGAGGGCGGCTACGTGGTGAACGAGGCCGGCGCCGCGCTGACCCGAAGCACGGTGTTGGAGTCGGACGTCACGCTGACCGATGACACCTTCGTCTCCGGCGCGATCTGGCAGCTCGAGGCGTCGGTCGTCGACCCGACGAAGTACCAGCTTCGCAACCTGCGGACGTCGGCGGTGCTGGGCACGGGCGGCGCGGTCGAAGACGCAAGCGCTGGGGCGCCGCTGGACATCGTCGAGGCGTCGGGCTGCGCAACGCACCCCGAGCTGAGCTTGGATGCGGACGGCGACGTTCAGTCGGGCACGTTCGAAGACGGCGACCTCTACGGCATCGTCGATACGCACTCCCACATCCTGAGCAACTTCGCCTTCGGTGGCGGGGGCATCTTTCACGGCGGCGCCTTCCACCCGCTGGGGGTCGAGCACGCCTTGCCTGACTGCTCCATCTATCACGGCGAAAACGGGCGCAAAGACTTCTTCGGCTACGCTTTCGACAGCGCGGGCGCGGACGGGGCGGACCTCGGTGAGATCATTCCAGCGCTTCTCGCCGGCGAGCTCGACTTCGACAACCACATCACCGACGGCTACCCGGACTTCACCGATTGGCCGAACGCACCGTCGCGGTCGACCCACCAGACGCAGTACTACAAGTGGCTCGAGCGGGCGTACATGGCTGGCCTGCGCCTGGTCGTTCAGCACGCGACGACCAACTCGGTGATCTGCCACCTGACGGCGGGCCAAGGCATCCAGGCCACGCGATACGACTGCGAGGACATGACGGCGGTCGATCGCATCATCGACGAGACCTACGCGATGGAGCGCTACATCGACGCGCAGGCAGGCGGCCCCGGCGAGGGATGGTTCCGCATCGTGCAGACCCCAGCAGAGGCGCGCGAGGTGATCGCCGGCGGCAAGATGGCCGTGGTCCTGGGCATCGAGACCTCGAACCTGTTCGAGTGCACGAGCGTGCCGCGCGATGGCTTCCCCACGTGCGACGAAGACTACGTCAAGGCTCAGCTCGACATGTACTACGAGCGCGGGATTCGGGTGCTGTTCCCCGTTCACAAGTACGACAACCAGTTCTCTGCGGGCGACGGCGATCGTTCGTTCATCGAGGTCGGCAACCTCGCCAACAGCGGCCACTGGTCCAACTTCACCACCGAGAACTGCCCGGACATCGATGTCGTGTTCGACGAGGGACCGGTCACCTTCGGCGGCTTGAATATGCCGCGGGACGAGTTCATCTCCGAGCCGCCCAACGACATGTCGAACTTCCCCAACGCTCCGATCGCGGCGTTGCTGCCGTTCCTGGGGGACTTCGACTCGCCGCCGCTCGAAGGCGACCACTGCCAGAATCACGGCCTCACGCCGCTTGGGGAGACGCTGCTGCTCGAGATGATGAAGCGAGGCATGATCGTCGAGGTCGACCACTTCTCGCGTCGCTCCTACGAGCGCGCGTTCGAGCTGCTCGGCGAGAACGACTACCCCGCCGCCGGCACGCACGGCAGCAACTTCGAGGGCCGCATCTACGAACTCGGCGGCGTGTCCAAGACGGGCTTGGGTCGATGCCGCGGCGCCATGCCGGGCGAGATGACGCAGCGCCTCAAGGACCGCATCGCGATGATCGAAGAGGCCGGCGGGTATCCGGCCGAGGGCTTTGGCTTCGACCTCAACGGCTTCGCGGGTGCGCCCGGTCCTCGCTTCGGTGAGGACGTCTGCGACGGCATGCAGCAGGGTCCGTTGACGTACCCGTTCGAGTCGTACAACGGCGAGGTCACGTTCAGCGAGCCGTCGGTCGGCAACCGCGTGATCGACTTCAACACCGAAGGCCTCGTCCACATCGGCATGCTTCCAGAGCTGATCGAGGACGCGCGGCGAGACGCCGTGTCCGACGAAGACCTCGAGCCGCTGTTCCGCAGCGCGGAGGGATACATCCGGATGTGGGAAAAGGCCGAGTCCCGCGCTGCGGCCCTCCGTTGACCCACGTACCGGACGGGCGCATTGGCGGGAACGCCGCCGCGCCTGACCGTCGACCCGCGAGCCGGGCCTGCCCCTAGCAGCCTGTGGTGCAACTCCCCGCGCCGCCTCGCTTGCCCTTTTCGACGGAGGCGGCGTCGCCGAAAGCTTGAAATAGGCCCACTATTCCTGCGTTTCGGCTCCTTCCCTCCGCCGAAAAAGCGGCGCGATCCGGCACGCGGAGTTGCACCACAGGCTGCTAGCCCGTCGACGCGGGCATTCAGACGAACCCTAGGTCTCGTGCGCAAGCGCGGGGGCTGCGGGTCTAACCGTCGGCGGCGGCCTGAACTCCCCCCATGCTATCGTCCGCGCCGCCGAACGCGCTTCGTCATGGCTTACGGTCTCGCCGCCTTCTTCTTCAAAGAAACACCCAAGTATCCGGATTTTCCGCCCGAGTTCGCGACCGAAGTCGGCTGGATGATCTTTGGTGCGGTGGCGCTGGTGGTGCTGTTCGCGTGGACACGGGCGCAGTCGGTGAGACGCGCGCTGCTCGCGTTGGAAGACCCCCGGACGATGGCGATCCTTCGGATCGGGTTCGCGATCTTCACGATCCTCTGCTTCCTGAACCTCGCCCCGTACTGGCGGATGCTGTGGTCGGACGAAGGCGTCTTCGACCTCGCGTACGCGCAGGATCGGCTCGGTCGCTCGGCGCTACGCGCGTGGACTCCTGAGGAGGGCTTCTTCGGCTACCACACGGGCGAAGTCTTCCTGCCGTACCTGTTCGGGGTCGACGTCGACGTCACGTTCGCGGAGCGCTTCGAAGACTGGCGGCTGTGGTCGCTGGGCGTGTTCTTCTGGAACAAGCCGTCGCTGCACTACTTCTACGGCTCGCCCGCCTTCGTCAACGGCTACATGCTGGCGTTCTTCGGCGTGCTGCTGCTGTACGCCGCCGGCGTTCGCAGCCGCGTCATGGGCGTCATCGCGTGGCTGATGATGGGCGGTATCTACAACCGGAACGCGCTGTACTGGGAGGGGACCGACACCGTGTATCGGTGCTTCTGGATCATCCTCCTGTTCGGCAAGACCGGTCACGCTTGGAGCTTCGACAACTGGTGGCGATGCCGCCGACTCCGCAAGAAGGGGCTGCTGCTCGAAGCAGACGCGGACGACGACGAGGATGTCGACGACGGCGACAAGAAGCAAGCCGCGAAGGAGCCGATCTACCGGCGCATTCCCGCGTGGCCGCGCTACCTGTTCATGCTTCAGCTCGCGGCGATCTACATCACCACGGGCGCCGTGAAGACCGGCAGCGTTTGGGAGAAGGGCGACGCCCTCTACTACGCGCTGAACATGGACCACTTCTACCGGTTCGAGTACGCGACGCAGTGGCTGAGCTCGCTGTTCGGGCTGAACCTGTTCCGGGTCAACTCGTGGGTCACGCACTACTGGGAGCGCCTGTTCCCGTTCGTGCTGCTCGGCGTGGGTCTCAAGTTCCACCTCGAGAACCGCGACAAGGACTGGTTCAAGCCGCAGCTCGCGTGGTGGCGGCGCATCCTGTCCTGGGCAGCCATGGCCGGCGCCTACGGCCTCATCTACCGGATCGTCTTCATCGTCACGCCGTTCTGCACGCCGCTGCTGAACGACAAGGTGCAGGACACCAGCCACAAGGCGTTCATGATCCACCTGTTCTTCGCAGGGATCGTGCCCGCCTTCGCGTTGGCGTGGATCGTCTTGGGGCGGTGGCCGGTGACGCTCTTCCGCGGTGGCCGCTCGTTGGGCCCGCTGACGCGCAAGTTCGCGTGGGCCAAGCTCCCCGAGGTCCACATCACCCAAGACACCCTGCGGTGGATGTTCGTCGGTCGACGGGTGTGGCTCAGCATCGGCTGCATCTTCCACGGCACGCTCATCGGCTTCATGAACATCGGCATGTTCGCGCCGATCATGCTGATGGCCTACGCGAGCTTCGTCCGCGGCGATGAGTGGGTCCGCATCTTCCGGTGGGTTCGCGCCAAGGCGTTTGGTCCCCTGCGACGCAAGGCCCCGGGCATCGACCCGTGGCTGGCCGACGCCGAAGACCCGCAGCAGCTCCCCATTCGCGGCCGCAGGATGCCCGACGTGGTCGTGCTGGCGTTCGGGCTCGTGGGTGCCTGGCTCATCACGAAGAAGGTCGACAAGGTCGAGTGGGTCGAAGACGCGACCTACGCTTGGCTGCTGGCGATCGTCGTCGTTGCGCTCGCCTTCCGCTTCTGGAAGCCCAGCGCCGCCACGCTCACCCAGGACCGCAGCCCGCCGCTGGCGTACACCTCGTTCGGCCGATCGATCGCGCTGTTCGCCGTGGTGTTTCACGCGTCCGCGGTCGCGATGCATCTGTTCCCGAGCTACCCGATCTTCTCGAAGTGGCGCTCGCCGGCCCGCGCCGTTCACAAGAGCTGGCTGCGTGGCGTTGGGGCGACGCAGAGCTGGCGGATGTTCTCGCCCAACCCGCCGCGCTCCAACACGTTCATGAAGACCGTCGTCGTGCTCGACAACGGCGACCGCTGGGACCTTCGCAACAACTCGTATCACTACGGCAAGTCCGGCTCCACGCCGACCCGCCCCAACCCGTGGATCATCAACGACCGCATGCGGAAGATGCAGCGGCGGATGGTCGGCAAGGGCAAGTGGTACCTGCGCTATTGGGCCGACTATCACTGTCGCGAGTGGATGCTCGAGCACGGGGAGATGCCCAAAGAGATCGACGTCAAGAAGTACGTCAACCGCATCCCGGGGCCCGGGGTCACGAGCTTCTGGATCCCCAAGAAGTTCAAGGGCAAGAAAGACCGCCCGTCGGGCGCCATCGTTGGGCAGCCGTACAACCCGCGGAAGCTCAAGACCCGCCAGCACGACGTGCAGACGCACAAGTGCAAGAAGAAGGACCTGCCGCTGCGCATGAAGGAGCGCTACGACCTGCCGATCTCCGGTGAGGACGAGGCGAAGGCCGAGCGGGAGGAGACCCAGCGCGCACGCAAGTTCAAGTCCCGACGCTCGAGCTGGGATCGCCGCAAGGACTGGGGTCGATGGTTTGCCGAGGACGCCAAGAAATCGAAGCGAGCAGCGCCGCGGACGACGCCGAAGGTCAACCGCAAGGCCGCCGAGATGCTCGGGCGCCACCGAGATGCAAAGCGGACGCCCGATGAACCCGAAGACGACGCACGCGGCGACGACGGGGGCGACGGCGACGGTGTCGAAGAGGAAAAGGTAGACTGAGTCTGCGCAGAACGATGAGCGACGAGAACGACGAGAAGGCCGCCGACGACGGCCCGGTCGAGCAGCCTGAGAGCCTCGCCGACACGCTCCTGCACCAGGGCGCCAGCGACCCCACGCCCAAGCGGCGATGGGCGTACCCGCTATGGGGCGTCGTGCTGGTGTCGACGTTCGTCCTGTACCACTCGGTGATCCTGCTGGTTCACAACCTGCCGTCCAAAGGACTCTCGGCAGGGGTTCACAAGTGGTTCAACAACAGCCACGACGTCACGGTGCTCGGCAAGCCAGCCAAGCTCAGCCTCGATATGCGCACTTACATGCAGGCGGTGGGCAACACGCAGAGCTGGGCGATGTTCGCTCCGAACCCGCACCGCTCCAACATCTTCATGAAGGTGATGGTCAAGGACAAGGACGGCGAGGTCTGGGACATGGCCCACGACATCTACGGTCGTCGTCGCTACCCGTACCTGTTCTACGACCGCATGGGGAAGATCAACCGCCGCATCGTGGACCAGAAGGGCTACCGGCGGCACTACGCTGCCTGGGTCTGCCGTGAGTGGGAACGGACCCACGAAGGCGAGCCCGCCGACGAGATCCAGTTCGTCAAGATGTGGACGCGGATTCCTCCGCCGCAAAAGGTCATCGCCAAAGCCAAGGGCAACCCCTTCCGCATGGGCTACGACCCAATGGAGCTCAAGCTCTACCAGCGCGAAGAGGACGCCATCCGGTGCAAGACCACCCGGCACGCGCAGCTGCCCAACTACCTGCGCGAGCGCTACGGGCTGCCGCTGCTCGAGGACGAGAAGAAGGTCTTCCGACCCGTTCACCAGCGCACGTGGCACGACAAGAAAGAGACCGCAGAGCGGGCCGCCAAGGCGCGTGACGTCATCGGTGACCGCGTCGGTGCTCGCCTACGGCCGAAGAAGGGGGAGAAGTGATGCTCGCCCTGCTCGCCGCCAAGGATGTCGACGTCTCGGCGCATCTGCCCGAGGCCACCGACCTGACGCTGTACGGGATCGGTCTGCTGATCCTGTTCTTCGTGATCCGTCCCGAGCTGTGGACGCGGCTGTGGTTCACCCGTGTCGACCCGCGCCCGGGCGCGCTCATGCGGATCTTCTTCGGCATGGTCGTGTTCATCACGTTCTTCGACCTGCTGTGGCCGATGAACCCGCTCGACTTCTCGGTCGCGCGCTACCTGTTCACGGACGAGGGCCTCTGGCTCACCGACATGGCCCGGAAGAACTACGGCGGGCCGATGCGGGAGCTCTGGGATCCCGAGCACGGCTTCCAGCACTGGCACGACCCGATCCGGGCGATGTGGGGCAAGTTCACGTTCCTGCACCTGCGCTCGGACCCGGGCTTCGTGATGCCGCTGTATTTCGTGATGCTCGGCTGCATCGTGTCGATGGTCGTCGGGTTCAAGACCCGGCTGGTCACCATCGTCGCGTTCGTGCTGGTCGAGGCGTTCTATCGCTACAGCCCGGTCTTCTACACAGGCGGCGACACGGTCGTTCGCGTGTTCTTGTTCTTGGGCATGTTCAGCCGCTGGGGCGAGGCCTACTCGCTCGACAGCTGGCTGCGGCGCCGCAAGGCGGTGCTCCGCGGCGCCACGCGCATTCCCGGCCTGTGCCAGATCCCTGCGTGGCCATTCCGCCTCATGATGCTTCAGCTGTGCATCATCTACTGCGCGACCGGCCTGCTGAAGACCGGCAGCACCTGGAAAGATGGCACGGCGCTGTACTACGCGCTCAACCTGGACCACTTCTACCGCGTGCCCGCGACGGGCATCGTCACGGCGGCGCACTGGTCGTTGATCCTGCCGAACACCGCCATCTTCGTTCGGTGGTGGGAAGTGTTGTTCCCGCTCGTGGGCGTGGGTGTCGCGCTCAACGCGTACGAGCGCGGGCGCGCCGATGGGACGTGGCCCCACGCACCGCTGTGGCGTAAGGCCCTGAGCGTGGGCGTGTTCTTTGCGGCCTGGGCGATGATGGCCTGGGTCTTGGGCATCACCTGCACGTACTTCTTGCCGCCCGAGCTTCAGGCCAAGATCCCGCCGCAGAAGCGGCAGATGGTCTACAGCGGCGCGTTCATGGCGGTGCCGCTCGTGCTCTTCGGGCTGTACTGGGCCACGCGAGTGTTCGCGCCCAAGGTGCTCTGGTTCGTTCGGAGCTGGCTGCTGGGCAAGCGCTTCTGGCTCGTCGTCGGCTTTGGGATGCACATCGGTATCGACCTCGGCATGAACGTCGGGACCTTCGCCGAGGTGATGATGGCGGTGTATCTCGCGTGGCTCAGCGGCCCCGAGATCGATGCGTTCTGGCGCTTCGTCTACGAGGCTCGCTGCGCGCCGGGAGAAGGCGGTCGACCCGTTCGTACGCCCCGATGGAAGGCGCTGCTGTTCCTCGTGCCTGATGCCGTGCAGTACCGCAAACCCGGTGCTCGCTTCGTCGTGCGGCACAACCCCAGTGACGCCAGCGTGCGCCGAGCCGGCATCTTGCGAATGCTCGACCTCGGCGGCCGTCTCGACTACGTCGCGGACCACGAGGTGCAACCGGAGGCGCTCCGCGTGACGGTGGATGGCACGACGCTTCGTGGCGACGCTGCCGCCGCCGCCCTGACGCGCGTGCTTCCGGTCCTGCTGTGGCTGCGCCCGGTCCGGTTCATTCCAGGCGTGGGGCGGGTCGCTCGGCTGCTCACCAGCCAGCGCGCGTAGACATGCGACGGCTCGCGTGCGCGGCTGCGGTCGCGCTGCTTCCAACGACGGCGCTCGCAGCCCCCGAGGACGGCTACTCGATGTCCGACGATGCTGCGCTGATGGGTGGGGCCGTGGTCGCCACCGGACGCGACGTCGCCTCGAGTTGGTACAACCCCGCGCTGCTGGCGGGGAACCGGCGCCTGCGGGCCGACGTGAGCACCGCGGCCTATGGCGTACGCTGGCTTCGGGCTCCGGGCATCGTGCAGTCACGGGTGCCCAGCGGGCTCCGGCAGCGACCAGGCGCCAGCCGTGAGTTCCTCGTCGTGCCCACGGCGTTCGCGATCGGGTCGCGCGTGCGGCCGCACCTGTCGGTCGGGTTTGGGTTCTTCACGTCGCGCTTCGCCGAGCCCACCCTCGTCGTCCGAGACAGCAGCGGGTCCGAAGACGGCGCCACGGTGGAGATCCGGCGCTCGGCCGTTCAGCGCCGCTATCACACCGGACCGATCGTCGGCATTCGCGTCCACCCCAAGTTCCACGTGGGATTTGCGGTGCTCGGCGTTTACGACCGCAGCACCCAGTCGCAGCGGCTCTTCCTCGATCGTGAGGTCGTTGGGCTCGGACAGTCCACGCGGCTGAGCGATACCGACGCGACGGTCCGCAGCTACGGGCTGGAAGGGGCGTTCGGGATCCGCGGGCAGCTCGGCAAGTGGGTCAGCGCCGGTGCCACGATTCGCACGCCCGGGATCGTCGTCGTGCAGACCGTCGATGGCAGCCGCGGCTCGGTCGAGACCACCATCGACGACGAGGGAAACGCGACCCTTCGCGCGGACCTCGACAGCTTTCCCGTGCAGGGCCGGCCCAGCCGCGTCGCGACCTGGCGCGTCGCGACCGGCTTGGGCGTCGGGAACCGGATGTGGACGCTCGGTCTCGACGCCGAGGCGGAGCCTTCCTTGAACCCCGAGGATCCGACGATCGGCACCGCAGCACGGTGGAACGTTCGCGTGGGTGCGCGGCGGCGGCTCAACGCGCGCTGGACCCTTGGCGGCGGCCTGTTCACCGATCGCAATACGCACACCAACACCAGCTTCGGCAACGCCCGGGTGAATCTGTGGGGTGGAGCCTTTGGCGTTCAGATGCGAACCCCGGTCCGGCTTCATCGCAAAGAGCGGGCCCGAAAGATCGCGTTTCGAACGACCGTGGGCGTTCGCTACGCCGCCGGTCGTGGTGTCGTCGGGGGGTTCGGGGTGGACTACGACGCGGACACGATTGCTCCCACGCGGGTCGATCTTGCCCGTCGCGTGGATGCTTCGATGCACCTGCTCACGGTGCATGCGGGCTCGGGCCTCGTGTTCTGACGCGTCTCGGGCCGCTTTGGCGAAACCGGTCATCGTTCTTTCGCTGTGTCGGGTTGCGTCGGCCCAGGTCGGCGGGCACGCTCCCGCTGCGCCATGCGGGTCGAGTTCAAGGTCCACCCCGATGTGCTGCTCGACCCCGAGCGGCTGCTCGATGCCGCGGTGTCGCGCGCTCGGGTGCGACGCAAGCACGTGGTCGGGTTCACGATGCTGCGGCGCTCGATCGACGCGCGCAAAGGTCGGGTACGTGTGCTCGTGGTCGCCGAGCTTCGTATTCGCGGTGAGGCGCCCGCTGAACCGACGCGCGGGCTGATCGGGCTGCCCGCCCTCACGGGTGTGCCTCGGGTCGCGATCGTCGGCGCGGGCCCAGCGGGGATGTTCTGCGCGTGGGCACTTGCCAAGCGCGGGATTCGAAGCGTGGTGCTCGAGCGGGGCAAGCCGATTCGTGCACGTCGGCTCGATCTGGCGGCGCTGATGCGACGCGGTGCGCTCGATCCCGAGAGCAACTACTGCTTTGGAGAAGGCGGCGCAGGGACCTTCAGCGACGGCAAGCTGTACACCCGTGCCAACAAGCGCGGCGCGGTGATGGATGTCTTGGACGCGTTCATCGCCTACGGGGCGTCGGCCGACATTCGCGTCGACGCTCGGCCGCACATCGGTACGAATAAGCTGCCGGGTGTCGTCACGCGCATGCGCGAGCATCTCGAGTCCGCCGGGGTCACGTTCCGTTTCGGCGTCGCCGTTCGTGGGCTGCGGACGCGCGATAGGGCGGTCGTTGGTGTCGACCTCGACGACGGTGAGGTGCTCGACGTCGACGCGGTCGTACTCGCGGTCGGGCACTCTGCGCGCGACGTCCATCGGTTCACGGCCGAGGCTGGCGCCGCGGTCGAAGCCAAGTCGTTTGCCGTGGGCGTTCGGGTCGAGCATCCGCAGTCGTTCATCGATCGGGCGCAGTTCGGCGACCTTGCGGGGCACCCCGCGCTGGGTGCCGCTGCCTATCGACTCGTCGAGCGGGTCGGGGACCGCGGCGTGTTCTCGTTCTGCATGTGCCCGGGCGGCTTCATCGCGCCCGCGGCCACGGAGGCGGGCGGGCAGGTCGTCAACGGCTGGAGTCCGTCGTCTCGCGGGGGAGACTTTGCGAACAGCGGCTTCGTGGTCGAAGTCGACGCCGACGTGCTCGCCTCGCACGGCCTCGACCCCAGCGACCCGTTCGCAGGCGTGGCGTTTCAGCGCGATCTCGAAGCGCGCGCATACGGTGCGGGCGGAGGCGACTACGTCGCGCCCGCATCCCGCATCGCGGACTTCGTCGCAGGGGGCGTCTCGTCCGACCTTCCCGCGTGCAGCTATCGCCGTGGCGTACGCCCCGTGGATCTCGCGCCGGTCCTCGCCGGCCTCGCCGACCCGCTGCGCCAGGCGCTGCGTCAGGTCGACGCGCGCATTCCAGGCTTCGCGGGTCCACAGGGCGTGGCGGTGGCGGTGGAGTCGCGGACGAGCTGCCCGGTGCGGACGGTCCGCGATCCCAAGAGCCTCGCGTCGCCGACACTTGCGGGGCTCTATCCGTGCGGCGAAGGGGCCGGCTTTGCGGGCGGGATCATGAGCGCGGCGCTCGACGGCATTCGCATCGCCGACGCCATCACCCGCCCCGCTTGACGCGCGCGTGCCTTAGTGGGCGCCTTCTTCTTCGTCGTCTCCGCAGGGACATTCGTCGACGTCGTTCGGCACCGAGGCATCCTGGTCGACGAGGAAGATGTCCTCACCGATGCCGTCGGCCTTGTTGTCCGCGATGCCGACGAGGTCCTTGAACGTGGGGAACTCGACCTCTTCGCACTGCATCGTGCCGTCGTCGGCGGGGCAGCCTTCCGCCGCGTAGGTGAACGCGTCCTTCATGGCGCGCCAGTACGCGCCGCCGCGCCACAGCGCGAAGTGGTGCCCGATGTTCCACGGCTGACGCCCGTTCTCGTACGCGGCGACGATGCTGTTCTTGTAGTCCTGCAGCATGCGGTCGCCCGAGGCCTCGTTGACCTTGTAGTTGTAGTCCATCGGGATCGTGCGCGAACCCGGGTGCTTCATCAGCGCGAACTGATAGATCTTGTCGAAGGTGCGCGAGCCGTGCTGCGTCTTTTGGGGCAGTCCCGGCGGCAGGATCTTCGAGGTGTCATAGGCGTAGCCGAACTCGGTCATCACCTCGAACAGCGCAGCATTGTGGGCCAGCTGCGGCGCACGGAAGCCCACGACGCGGTACGTCGAGAGCCACTGCGAGTCGGGGTTGGGGTTGCCCTCTTCGTCGAACAGCACTTCGCCGCGGTACTCGACCGGGTAGTCCGGCAGCGGTACGCAGACGTCGGTGCTGGTGTTCCAGGTCGGCGCTCCGCAGGCGTAGCCCTCACCGCACGGCAGGTTCTTGTTGCAGCGGTCCGAGCACACGGAGAGCTCGGGCGTGAGCGGCAGGCAGATGCCGGAGCCGCAGTCGTCGTCGGTGTCGCACGCGGCACCCTTTTCGCCTTCGCCGGCGGTGTCATCCGCGGTCCAGTTCGGAAAAACGAAGCCGCCGTTGTCGGCGTCCGGGATCGGGATGAAGAGGTTGGCGTCGGTCTGGTCGTGGAAGTTCTGGAACTCCGTGCGCCATCGGGCCGCCGACCAGCTGCTGCCGTCTTGGTGCAGCACCGCGTGGTTGGCGATCTCGTGCCCTTCGTTGAGGGCTTGCTGGGTGAGCGCCCAGCGGGCGAGCTCCTCGTCGCGGCTCTGCGCCGTGCCGATCCACGAGCCGCTGACCGTGCGGTCGTAGTAGCAAGTGTTGATGAAGTAGGTCCAATGCAGGGGCTTGCCGTGCTCGCGCTCGAACGCCCGCGTGAACTCCAGCGTATCGATCCACATGCCGAAGCGCTGGCTGCCATCGAAGGCGCCCGTCAGATACAGCGGCGACTCTTCGAAGAGTTCATCAGCCTTGCCACCGGGCGTGCTGCTCCCCTCGTCGACCGCGTCGTCTTCGGGCGATGCGCAGCTCACAAGCACCAGCGCGAGCGCACCGGTCCACTCCATCCAGTTGTGTCCCCACACGCCGCGATTCGTAGCACGGGTGGTGGGGACTCGTCTCTGCACCACGATCGCTACTGCGCGTAGCCGACCTTGCGCTCGAGCGTCGCCGGGTTGTCGCCGGGCAGCGCGGATACGAGCCCTTCTTCGGGCGTGGCAGGCTCGGCGAAATCGATCGGCGCACCGTCGGCGATTTGCGCGATGACGCCGAGCGTCAGGCCGGCGACCTTGCCGAGTCCGTTCGGATCGATGCCCGAGGTCTCGTCACCGGGCGCGTGGTAGTCCTCGTGAACGCCGGTGAACATGAAGATCACCGGAATCCCGTACTTGTAGAAGCTTGCCTGATCGCTGCGGGTCGTGATCGAGCGGTCGAACAGGATCGGCATGTCGTCGATGCCGGCACGCTCGAACAGGCCCATCCACTGGGGACTGGAGCCAACGCCACCGACGAGCAGTCCGGGGTCGGGGCGGAGGCGGCCGACCATGTCGATGTTGATCATCGCGACCGCCATTCCACCGTCCCAGGGCTTGGCGGCCGGAGGGTTGTCGGCCAGGGCCTTCGAGCCGAGCAGGCCGAGCTCTTCGCCGGCGAAGAGGGCGAAGACGACCGTGCGCTCAGGCGGGGTGGGGCGGCTCCCGAGGATTCGCGCGACCTCCAAGACCACGGCCGTACCGCTGGCGTTGTCGTCGGCGCCGTTGCACACCACGTCCTTGGTCTCTCCGTTGCCCGTGTCCTTCGTTTGGGCGCGGCAGTGTCCGCGGCCGTCTTCGTCGGTGCCGATGTGGTCGTAGTGCGCGCCCAGAATCACGAACTCGTCCGGCTTCGACGCGCCCTCGATCATGGCCACGACGTTGGGCGCCATGACCTCGCGAGGCGTCAGCTCGACTGCGAGCGTCGCGGTGGCGCCGAGCTCGGTCGAGGCAGGGGCGAGCTCGCGCTCGATCTGCCCCTGGAGTGAGGACAGCTTGCGGCCCTTCGCCGAGAGCAGCTTGTCGGCGGCCTTCCACTTCATCTGCACCACCGGCATGCCCGCGTCGCGCACCGGTGAGCGGGCGGACAGGTCGGGCAGGACGTCGGCGTCGCGGGCCGTGTCGTCGAGGAAGCTTCGCGGGCCCCGGACCGTGATGACCCCCGCCACGCCCGCGTCCTTCAGCCGCTTGAGCTTGCTGCGCAGGCGTCCCGCCGTGAACGAAAACCGAGGGCCTTCGGCGTCGGCGTTCGGCATGAACACCAAGGACGCGAACGCGTCGGTGTCGAGCGGCGCGAGCAGGTCTTCGGGAAGCGCGGTCAGCGTTTTGGGCACCGGGCGCCCGCCGAGGAAGGGCTGCACCAGGACGCCCAGCTCGTCACGGGTCTGTCGCTGGAGCTTTCCCAGCGCGTCGGTGTCTTTTTTCGCGCGCAGGGGCTCGGCCTGCGTCTCGTAGCGCTCGCCGATGCTCCGCACGCGGTCGTACAGCGCGCGCGTGTCGGGCCGTCGGGGCGCATCCAGCAGCATCACGGCGATGGATCCCTCCAGCGGCAGCCCCGCGAGATCGTCATAGTCGTTCCCGTCGCTCGCCTTCGCGGCGTATCCGACGAACACCAGCGGCCCGGTCACGCTGCCGGAGGCGCTGCCGGCCATCGGACCGTATTGCTCGTTCGACGCGGCTTCGGCTGCCGAGCCGCGGGTGACGGAGAGCTCCCCAGGCCCGGTCACGTCGGCGCCGACCACGATCGGGAACGGGTGTCGGTAGTCGTCGCCAACCGGCTTGGCACCGGCGGCGGCGAGCTGGTCGGCGACCACCTGCGCGGCGCGATCGATGTCGGGATGCAGGCTGTAGCGCCCTCCAAGCTCGTCCGAGGCGAGGACCTCGATGGTCTGGAGCATGCGCGCAGGATCGACCCCGGCGGCGCTGTCGGTTGATGACGCCGGTGTGGGTTCGGTGGAGCCTGACGGGGCGGAGCGGCAGGCACCCAGCAGCGAACAGGCGAGGACGAGAGCGCGGCGGGTCTGCATCCGCGTCAGTACACCCGACACTCGGCCGCGTCACAACGCGCTGCGTCGACGCTGCGGCGGCGCGATGGGCCCTATGCAGTGCGCTCGCTCACCCCTTCGTGGGCACACGCCGCGATTGTTGACGCGTCTCGGCTCGGCAGCGTACCGTCGACAAAACCCGGCCGTAGGCCTGCGAACCGGGGGGAACGCAGGCCGATGATCAGCCACAGCATCGTCGGGGGACGGTGACCTGAGGGTCCCGCGGAACCCCACCTAAGAAGAGGGTAAGCACATGAAGCGACTTGCATTGATTGGGTCCAAACTCGGAACGGGTCTCGGTTCTCCGAAGCGTCTCGGCGTCCAGGCGGGCCTGCTCGCGGGACTCGGCCTCGCGTTCGTTGGAGGCACCGAAAAACCGGCCGTCGCCGGCGGAGACTGCATCGGCGACGAGGCCTGCTCGTTCAAGAAGCCCAACCTCCTCATCGTCCTCGACTACTCGTCGTCGATGAACGACGACTTCGTCGCGGGACAGACCCGGTGGGAAGCCGCCGTCGAGGCCATCGGCAACATCGTCACGACCGACAACGGCTTCTTCGACGAGAGCATGCACTTGGGCCTCATGCGCTTCGGCCATGACCCCGACCCCGAAAACGAGGGCACCGTCATCACCGTCGCGGGTCAGACCGACCCGTCGGGCATCACGGACGGCCAGTCGCTCGACATCGGCTGGTACGACCCCGTGGGCGACCCCAGCGGCTACTTCGAGTGCTCGGGTGCGGACATCGTCGACTTCCTCGAGAACGTCGAGCCGCCCCTGTGCGTCGGCCTCAACTGCGCCGGCATCGGCACCTGGACCGCAGGTGCGCTTCAGGCCGCGCGCGACTACATCGGCCAGACCCGCGCGGACCACCCCGACGACGTCATCGTCGACGACGAGCGCGCGTACTTCGTCATGCTCATGACCGACGGCGTGTGGACCGAGCAGACCGGTCAGGCTCCTGCGGGCGACCCCGCGGCCAGCCCGGACAACCCGGTGCCCGTCGCCGGCGACATCTTCGGTGATGACGTGCCCGTGTACGTGGTCGCGTTCGGCGACGCGCTCGGCGAGACCTTCGCCGACGACACCGCCAACGCCGGCGGCACCGTGGCGGCCATCGAGGCCGGCGCAGGCGCCCTCGTCCCCGCGCTCGAGACCGTCATCGACGACATCGAAGACACGGTCATCATCCCCGAGTGCACCGGCGGCCTGCCGCGCGTCATGGTCATCCTCGACGCGTCGAGCTCCATGCTCAACACCGGTAACCCGCTCGATCCCCCGAACTACGAGGCGGGCTCGATGGGCATGACCGGTTGGGACCAGGCTCGCGACGCGCTCTCGGGCGGCAGCTCGATCTTCGACGTGCTCGTGCCGGGCGTCGGCAACCAGCCGGTCGAAGACCTCGTGCACCTCGGCCTGATGACCTTCGGCACCGAAGGCGACCAGGAACTGCTGGTCAACTACGGCCCCTGCATGAAGGACAACTTCGGCTGGGCGCTCGACCCCGAAACCTCCTGCGGACCCGGCTGCGCCGATCCCTGGGCCGGCCCGCCGATCATCTGGACCCCGCAGGGCCCGGCCGATGCTGGGTACCCCGGCTTCGACCAGCCCACGTTCAGCGCGATGCCGGACTGCAACACCGGCATGTTCGACCTCGACGCCTGCACCGGTTCGGCAACCGCCACGCACACCGGCCTGGCGCTCGCGAACTTCAACGCCGAGCAGTACCGCGCCACCCCGCCGGCGCTGTACCCCGTTGACGACACCACGCAGTTCATCAACATCCTGATCACCGACGGTGCCTACAGCCTCAACGGCTGGTCCACCGACGAGCAGGTGTCGGCTGAGCTCGAGGAGATGTTCGCGGACGACAACACGACCACGTACGTCATCGGCTTCGGCGACGAAGACCAACTCGCCCCGACCGAGCTGGGCAACATGGCGTGCTGGGGCTCCGGTGGTACCGGCATCCCGTGCGCAGGCGGAGCGGTCGACTTCTTCACTGCCGCCAACCAGGCGGAGCTCGAAGAAGCCCTCGGTCAGATCATCGAGAGCATCAGCTTCGACCCCTGCTGCGGCTTCAACGACTGCTCGTTCAACCCCGAGCCGACCACCGGCGAAGCAGATCCCATTGCGCCCGAGACCAGCACCGGTCCCGACACGGGCGACGAGAGCAGCTCCGACGGCGGCGCGCTCACCACCGGCCCCGGCTCGTCGAGCAGCGGCGACCCCGACCCGACGACCGAGTCCGACTCGGCGGACAGCAGCACGACGGACGACGCGCCCGGCACCTCGTCGACCACCGACGACGCGCCGACCACGGCAGACCCGACCACGGCAGACCCGACCAACGCCACCGGCGAAGATGAGTCGTCCAGCGGTGAAGACAGCGACTCCGCTGGCGCCGCGCTCGACGACGACGGCTGTGGCTGCACCGCGGGCAAAGACGACGGCCAAGGCTGGCTCGGCGGCCTCATGATGATGGGCCTCTTCGGCCTGATTCGCCGCCGCAAGTAAGCCACCCGGCTGAACGCAAAAACGCCGCCTCCGACGAACGTCGGGGCGGCGTTTTTCGTGGTTGAGCCTGGACCTTGTGGCGCGCTTCGCTTGCAGGTCGATTTAGCTTCACTAGGGTCGTTGGTGATGCGGATGCGCGAGCGAGCCGATTCCACATTCGAACGAGTGGCCCGTTGGGGGGCTGGCGTTCTCGCGACGGGACTCGCGGTCGCGTGCGGCCCAGCCGTGGACGAGCGTCCGAAGCCAGAGGATGCCGAGCGATTTGCCCGTGCGCTGTGCGAAGCACGTGCGGGGTGTGACTGCGAGCTCCGGGTCGAGGCTTCGGTCGACTGCGAGCCCCGGGCGGCGTCCTTGTTCGTGGAGCTGACCGACGCCGACGCGGAGTATTCGTCGGAGTGCTTCGAGGACATGCTCGACTACCTCGAGTCGTCGGCGTCGAGCGTATGCGGCTTCGATTCCTGGGACGGCCCCACCTGCCGCGTCTTCGAAGGCCGCGGCCGTGCGGGTGCCGCGTGTGATTCGACCTCGCTCGCCGAGCGGGGAGCGTTGTTGGGCTCGGGGGCCTGCGAGGCGGGACTCACCTGTCGCGACGGCGCGTGCCAGGGGCCGCTCGATGCCCGCCCCGCGAGTTCACGAGGGAAAGGCGAACGCTGCACGCCGGGACTGCCGACCTGCGGCACAGGACTTCACTGCAGCCGCGACGGTGAATGCGATGAGGATCATGAGCTCGGTGAAGCCTGTGAGACCCCGTTGTCGTGCGGAGCAGGAGCGTACTGTTCGGGCCTGTTCGAGCCGGGCGACGTCGGGCGCTGCGCCGACGCTGCCGAAATCGGTGAAGCCTGCGAACCGGGCGTCGTGCGAAGCTGCCAGGGACTCCCGGCTGCGTACTGCGACGTCGAGACGAGCACGTGCCGGGATTCGCTCCCCGTCGTTTGTAGCGCGGTCCTGTACCAAGGCGCGTGGGATGCCTACGACTGGATCCCCTCCACGACCTGGCCGCTCGAGTAGAAAAAGCGCCGCCTCCGACGACTGTCGGGGCGGCGTTTTTCGTGGTTTAGCCTCGAACCTATTCGACGTCGTCGGGCTCGATGAGGATGTCGGCGATGTACGTCGCTTCGAGGTCGAGGTTGGCGGGGTTTTCGGGGTGCTCGCCCCATGGCTCGCCGGGGTCCCAGGCTTCGTTGCCGTCGAGGTCGATGAACGCGAAGAGATAGACCTCGGATGCGTTGAGGGAGGCGGCGCCGTGGCGGTACTCGCGACCGGCTTCCCCGAACGGAATCGACACGTCGACGTAGGCGTCTTCGATGTCGGGTCCGGGGCCGGAGACGAGCAGCAGGTTTGCGTCCTCAGGAGCCTCGACGTCGGTGGCGATGGTGACGTCGACTTCGTACGGGTACGCGTAGGAGCAGGCCGCTGCGGTGGTGAGGGCGAGGGCGGAGGCGAAGCGCAGGACGCGAGGGGTCATGGCACCGGGGTAGTGCCGGCCGTCCGCGCTTCGATCACGCTCGGCCAGATCTTCTGGCCCTCACGTGCCGCAGAACGTTTTGTAGGCCTGCGTGAACGCGCGGGGGGCCGGCTCGGCGTAGGTCTCGAAGCCGGCGCGGGGCGTGTACGGCTGGGTGACGGCGTCGAGCAGCCGCTCGAATGGGCCTAGGTCGCGGTCGTCGATGGCGGCGGCGAGGGCCTGCTCCACGAGGTGGTTGCGCGGGATGTAGACCGGGTTCACGGCGTCCATGCGATCGGCTGCGGCCGCGCGGCCTCCCTCTTGCGCGTCGAGGCGGGCAAGCCAGGGCTTGGCCCACGCGTCGAAGGCATCGGGATCGGCGAGGCGCTCGCGGAAGGGGCCGTCGTCGAACCGCAGCACGTCGGACAGGCGGCGCATGGTGGTGGTGTAGTCGAGGGCCTGCTCTTCGAGCAGCGCGGTGAGGCGCTCGGCCAGCCCTTCGTCTTCGTCCTCGGCCTCGAGGATGCCCAGCTTGGCCCGCATGCCGTCGGTCCACTTCGACTGGTAGCGCAGCGCAAACGAACGCAGCGCTTGGCGGGCGTGCTCGGTGGCGACCTCGGTGTCGTTGTCGAGCAGCGGCAGGAGCGTCTCGGCGAAGCGGGCCAGGTTCCACTGACCGATGCCGGGCTGGTTTCCGTAGGCATAGCGGCCGCCGCGATCGATGGAGCTGAACACGGTGCGGCTGCCGAACGTGTCCATGAACGCGCACGGTCCGAAGTCGATCGTCTGCCCGGAGATGGTGACGTTGTCCGTGTTCATCACGCCGTGAATGAAGCCCACGAGCATCCAGTGCGCGATGAGGTCGGCCTGTGCGTCACCCACGGCGTTGAGCAGGCCAATGTACTTGTTCGGCGTGCCTTCGAGGTGCGGGTAGTGGCGCGTGATCGCGTAGTCGGCGAGCAGGCGGGTGTGCCTCACGTCCTGCCGCGCGCCGTAGAACTCGAACGTGCCCACGCGCAGGTGGCTCGAGGCGACCCGCGTGACCACGGCACCGGGCAGCGTCTCTTCGCGGAACACGGGCTCTCCGGTGGCGACGGCGGCGAGCATGCGCGTGGTGGGGATGCCCAGCGCATGCATGGCTTCGCCCATGAGGTACTCCCGCAAGACGGGGCCGATCGCCGCCTTGCCGTCCCCGCCGCGCGAGAACTCGGTTGGGCCGGAGCCCTTGAGCTGCAGGTCGACGCGTCGGCCGTCGGGCGCGACGACTTCGCCGAGCATCATGGCCCGTCCGTCGCCGAGCTGGGGTGAGAAGCCGCCGAACTGGTGGCCGGCGTAAAACTGGGCGACCGGTGCCGCGCCTTTGGGCAGGTCTTGGCCCGAGAAGATGAGGTGTCCCTCGGCGCGCAGCCCTTCGACGTCGAGGCCGAGCTCGGCAGCGAGGGCTTCGTTGAGCGCCAACAGCTTGGGCGCGGGGAAGTCGGCGGCGCGTGCAGGCAGGACGAAGTCCTTCATCTGCGTGGCGTACGTGTTGTCGAAGGCGAAGGCGGTGGAGATGGTCATGGCGAAGTCCGGTCAGCGGGCGCGGCTGCGGGCGAGGTCTCGAACCTCGTCGAGGATGGCCGGGGGAAGGTCGAGCTTGGGGAGGTCTCGTTCGAGCTGGGCTTGCGTGGCGTGACCGCCCACGTAGCCGTTGAGCTTGGCCGCCGCGCTCGAGCGCAGCAGCGCGTCCTCGTCCCGATAGTGGCGCTGCAGCGCGTCGAACACGAGGTCTTGCCGACGAAGCCGCCACTTTTGGTGGTAGCCCTCGGCCGAATGGAACGGCGCGGCGCCGGTGATTTGCGTCGCGACGCGGATGCCTTCGGCGCGTTCGAGCGCGGACGCGCTCTTACGAATCGCGGCGAGCTGCGCATCGTCGGCGGCGAACACCGCGGCGCGGTACTGCGAGCCACGAGGTTCGGTCGGGTCGTGCCCGCTCCAGAACATCGACAGCAGCGTGTCCAAAGACACGACCGCGGGGTCGAAGTGAAGCTGCAGCGCTTCAGCGTGGTCACCGATGTCTCGGTAGGTGGGTGCAGGCGTGCTGCCGCCGCAGTACCCCACTTCGGTTTGCCACACGCCGTCGAGACCCCCGAACCGGGAGTCGGGTCCCCAGAATCACCCCAGCGCGAAGGTGAAGGTCTGCAGCGATGCGGGGCGCTCACGGTCGAGGGCAGTGCTCATGGGCGGCGTTCGATGACCCTAGCAGCCCGCTGCGGACGCGCGCGTCGAACGACGCCACGGTCGCGTGCAAACCATCGCAGCAGGCCGTACGGTTTCGGGTTCGCGCGTCGCGCCTTCGGTGTCCCGCGCAAGCTCACGCGTGTCACCGAAACGTCGCGAGGCACCGTGACGGGTTCATGAAAATCGCCAACGTTGCGCCCCAAAACCGCTGGAATCGGTATCCGCAGGTTTGCTATCGGTACCGTCTATGCCGAGTGACGTCGCCGGACAGAGCCCCGAGGCCGCGAGTCTCGACCACCTCTCCGAAGGGGCTCGGAAGATCGTCGCAGAGGAGACGGGCATCCTGGACAGGATTCGCGCCCGTCTCGAAAAGCAGGCTGCGGCCACCCCAGACGCCATCGAAGACCTCGACGCGCAGCTCATCGAGCTTCGTGACGCGATCGCCGAGGCCAAGGAGGAGGACGTCGCTTCGCTCATCGATCAAATGCACCAAGTCGCGGCGCTCAGTCGCAAGCGCGGCAAGGGTCGGAGCATCCCGATCGACCCCAAGAGCCCGTACTTCGGTCACCTGTGTCTGAAGGACGCGCGCACCGGTCGAGCGCGCGAGGTGCTGATCGGTCGCCACACCATGCTCGACGAGGGCGACGGCCTGTCGATCGTCGACTGGCGCAACGCTCCGGTCAGCCGGCTGTACTACCGCTACGAAGAAGACGACGAGTACGACGAGGAGTTCGGCGAGCGGTCGGTCGAGGGGCGGGTGATCAAGCGTCGAAGCCTCGCGGTCACCGACGGCACGCTTCGCCGCATCGCCGCTCCGCAGGGCACCTACGCCCGAGGACAAGAGGGCCGCTGGCGCGAGTCCGGTCTGTCCGAGCGCCCCACGCTGCAGGGCGGATCCGGCTCGGCGATTCGCTACGACAAGAAGCAGCTCGGCGTGCAGGGCGACGACGCGCAGCTGCGGGCGGACAAGCGCCTGCAGGAGATCACGGCGCTCATCGACAAGGAGCAGTTCGAGCTCATCACGCAGGGCGACTCGGGCATCGTGCTCATCCAAGGTGGTGCCGGTTCGGGCAAGACCACCGTAGCGCTGCACCGCGTCGCGTACCTGTCCTTTCAGGACCCGCGCCGCTTCGCGCCCCAGAAGATGCTCATCGTCGTCTTCAACGAGGCGCTCGTGGAGTACATCCGCCACGTCCTGCCCTCGCTGGGTGTCGAGGGCGTCACGGTCACCACATACCGTCGCTGGACGGCGCAGCTGCTCGCGCGCGCCAAGGTGAAGCTCGACCTCAAGCACGAGGTCGCCACCCCCGAGCCGGTCTCACGCTTCAAGAAGCACCCTGTGTTCATGCGAATGCTCGAGGAACTCGTGGCCGAACACGTCGAAGACGTGCGGGCCGAGTTCGTCGAGCGTGTGGGCAGCCGCCCTGGCGGCGACGCGGTGCTGGAGGCATGGCGCAGCTTCGGCAAGATGGCTCCGCTGACCCAGGTCGAGCGCATGCAGCGATGGCTGCACGAAGGCCCGGGCGCCCGCCTCGACCCCAAGGTCCGCACGCCCACCACCAGCATCCTGCGGGTGGCTCGCGACACGATGCGCGACATCGTGGCCGACTGGCTCGAGGTCAACACCAACGCGAAGCGCATCACCACGGCGATTGCCGAGCATGCCAGCGACGCGTTCTCCTCGAGTGACGTGGACACCATCATCAAGTGGTGCGCCAAGAAGGCCGACCTCGACGTCGATCCGGACGATCCGGACGCGCGGGCGGAAGATGTCGCCCTCGACCCTGAAGACGACGCCGCGCTGCTGCGCTTGATGCAGATGAAGTACGGCGGCATCTTCATCGGTAACAAGCGCTTCGAGTACGAGCACGTCGTGCTCGACGAAGCGCAGGACCTGTGCCCGCTGGAGGTTCGCGTGCTGCTCGACGCCGTCAGCCGTGGCCACAGCGTCACCATCGCGGGCGACCGCGCCCAGAAGATGGTGTTCGACAACGGCTTCCAGGACTGGCCGCAGCTGCTCGAGAACGCCGGCCTGCCGCACACCGCGATCCAGCCGCTGAAGATCACCTACCGCTCCACGCGTCAGGTGATGGAGCTGTCGCAGCACGTGCTCGGGCACCTGCACAACCCCGAGGACCAGCTCATCGCGCGCGAGGGCGCGCCGGTTTCGTACTTCGCGTTCACCGACACCGGTGAAGCGGTCGCGTTCTTGGGCGAGGCGCTGCGGTCCCTCGTTCGCCGGGAGCCCACCGCATCGGTCGCGCTCATCTCGCGCTACCCGCAGCAGGCCGACATCTACTACGAGGCGCTGCGCGTAGCCGAGGTGCCCAAGCTGCGTCGCGTGCGTCGCCAGGACTTCACGTTCACGTCGGGCATTGACGTCACCGACGTCCGCCAGGTCAAGGGTCTGGAGTTCGACTACGTCGTGCTGCTCGAGCCTAACCGGCAGAACTACCCCGACCACGACCAGTCGCGTCACCTGATGCACATCGCGGTGACGCGCGCGGCGTACCAGCTGTGGATGGTCAACACGGGCGACCTCAGCCCGCTGCTGCCTAAGCTGACCAACGCGATCGACGGCTGAGCGCGACCGAGTCGTTCGCCCGCCCGGGCTCAGCTCGGTGGCCGGCCTCAGCCGGAGGGGAGCTGCGCGAGCGCGACGTGTGGCCCGACCGACGCTGCGACCCAGCCCTCGCGCCACTGCAGGGCGACCGCGGCTTTGTCGTCCGCGGACGCGGTGATGGGCAGCGGACGCGACCAGTCGACGGTGCCCTTGGCCGCGTTCACGGCAAGCAGCGACACGCCTTCGCCGGAGGCCGCGAGCGTGTAGAGCGTCCCGTCACCGTAGACCGCGGGTCCGAGCGTGCTCAGCGGGGACTTCCACGTGTCGTCGCCTTCGGCCACGACCTGCAGCTTGCCGTCCTCGGTCATCGCCAGCGACGCGGTGTCGACGGCCGCCGGGGCGGCGGGCTCGAGTTTGCGACCGTATCGCCAAAGCACGCATCCGCGTGGTGCTTTCGTCGCGCCGCCGGGAAGCAGCTGCACTTCGGCCCGCCCTCGGCAGCTGGCGGTGTCAAGCAGGGCGGTCTCTTGGCCGAACTGCAGCGCGACTCGGTTGCCGGGGACGCGAACGATGGCGCGGATGTCGGCCGAGGCGGACAGCGAGAAGGTGGTGCGCAGGTCCATGTCGAACGCGCGCATCGTGTCCTCTTCGCCAAGGTAGCGGACGCCGTCTTCGCCCAGGGATACCGACGCGGAAGCTTCGAGGTACTCGCCGCGAAGCAGGCCGACTTCGCGAATGCAGCCTTCGGCCTCGGAGGAACACGCGGCAGGATCCACGCTCAGGAACCGCGCGTCGGCGAGGGCCACGAGCACGCCGCTCGTGTCGGCGTCCATGGCCACGACCGCTGGGGTTTTCTTGCTGCGCTTGGCCTTGGGGACGTCGACCGCGAAGACGCTCTCCCCCGAGGCTGCCGCGTAGCCGTGCAGCGTGCCCTCGAGCGCGGTGACGATCGTCCCGTCGCCCGTGGTGACGGCGTCGACGTACGCGCCTTCCTTGACCCACGCTTCTGCGCCGCCGGCATAGCCGCGCAGCGCTCCGTCGAACAGGGCCACAGCTGCCCCCTCGGCGATGCGTAGCGCGCTGGGCGAAGCATCGGCCGACACTGACCACGTGGTGAGCGCGGCGGCAGGGTCCGGCTCCGGCTCGGCTTCGGGCGCCGCAGCCTCGGGTGCTTCCTCGTTCGGCGGGGCCTCATCCTCGGCCGGGGCTGCGGGCGCGGATGCGGCGACCTTCTGGGGGACCGCGGTGGCGGCGGTCGCAAGCTCGGGAAGCTGCGGCGGGTCGGTGAGCACGCCCGCGGCCACGGCACCGCCCCACGCGATGACGACGAGCCCTCCCGTGACCGCGTACGGAACGAGCGTGGAGCGTGGCTTGCGGTTGCTTCGAGGAAGCGCAGGCGTAGGCTCCGGCGCGGTTGGGATCGGTTGGGCCACCTGCGTGCCACCGCGACGCGGGTCGCTGACGAGCGTGGTGGCGTCTTGCAGCGGGTCGAGCATCGGCACCGCGCCCAAGCCGGCACCGGGCTTGGGGCTCGACTTCGTGCTGGGGATGTCGAAGGCCGAGATGTCGCGAGGCTTCTTGGCCGGACGCTCGTGCCGCTCGGTCTTGACCTCGCCCAGGTCCATCAGTGGCTTGCTGGGATCGAACGATTTTGCCGCGGGCCTGCGCGAGGGCGGCGGAGGTGGTTTCACGCTGCGACGAGGCGGACCGCTCACGACCCGCCGACGATACGTCGGACGCATGCGGCTGCCAACGTCAGCGCGGTCTCCACCGCGATCGAGTCGACGTTTAAGGGGTTTTCGGGGGGTGGTGTCCCGTTTCGCCCCAACTTCGTGAAGCCAAAGCATCCCGATCTTTTTTCAGCACCCGTTCCTGCCGCGACGCACGACTGTAACGAAGGGGGAGGGTTGGGCAACAGCACACGAGCAGTGGCGCACATCAACCAACCGCTATTTTCGATCCTGCAGACGTTCGGCTGGGTCTGGGAGGGCGACACGCTGTACGCACCCGGTGGCTCGATGTGGTTCTACCGGAACGCGCACTGGAATCCCCGGCGGCTCGCGGCCGACATGCAGCGGTGGTGTGCTCGGCTCCGGGCAATGCGTGGGCACCTCGCGGACGAGGCGCTTGCGGAGGCGCTGGGCGACGCCGAGTCTGCGCTGGCCGCAGCGACGGCCGTGGACGAGTTGAACGTCTCACCCGCCGACGAAGGCCAGCACGCTCCACGCCACGAGGGCGCCGCCGTGTAGAACCGATGCACCGATGAGATGCGCCGCGAAGGCGCGTTTGAGGGTCTTGTGTCGGAGCCCGTGGCGGCCTGCCCATCCTCCGATGACGCCGCCCCACCACGCGAGCTGGTGCAGCGTTCGCTCCGGGATGCGGCGGGCTTTATTCTTCGCGCGGCGCTTGTCCACCGCATAGGCCAAGAACGTCGCCAGGCCGAGCACCGCCAAAAGCGTGGCGTGTCCGAGCAGCAGGGAGAGTGCGAGCGCGGGAGAGGGCGTCGGCATCGACCGTCGGACGATACCGTCTCAAGCGCATCGTGGATCGGTCGACGTAGGACGCAGAGGCCCCGCGCCATGTCGTCAACCGAAGCGCCCGATCTTCACCCTTCCGACCGCGCCGCGGTGGGCCTTGCGTGGGTCCCGTGGCGCCTCCGGGCTCTCAGCGGTCCCCAGGCGGGTGCGGTCTATCCACTGCGAGACGTGACCTGGATTGGCCGCGCGCTTCAGGCGGAGATCCAGCTGCACGGGCTGGGTGTCTCCCGATTTCACGCGCAGATTCGGGCGCTGGCGTCGGGCGCGATCGAGATCTGCGATATGGGCAGTACGTACGGCGTCCGCGTCGATGGAGCACGAATCGAGGACGCGTGCGTGCTCGAAGAGGGCGCGCGGGTGGTGATCGGTGGCACCGAGCTGGTGTTCGAGTCCGAAGACGACCCGATCGCTGCGCAGCCATCCGCGGCTTCGGCGTCCGTGGTCGGGGTCGACGACGGGTATCCCGCGTCGACGCGCGAGAGCGAGAGCCACATGGGCATGCGTCTGCCCGGCGACGTCGACGGGATTGGGGAGTCGAAGGCATCGATGTCCGGTCGGTTCGCGATGTACGACGATCCAGGGCGCCCCGTCGTGCCGCGCTTGGTCGGCGCTGCGCCCATCGTGGCGGGCGCCGATGTCGTCGCGACGGCGAACGTCTCCGGCTACGCCCGCGCGCTGGCCGAGCGCCAGGGGCAAGAGTATGTGGAGTTGGGAATCCCGCGGCGCCTGGAGGCGGTCTCGCTGCAGGCGCAGAGCTGTGCCGTGATGCAGCGGGTTCTCGAATATCGAGACCTGCGGCTGCGCATGCTCGAAGGCGAGGTTCTCCAGCCTCCGACGCAGGCGCGGCTGAGCGCGCTGCAGCAAGACCTGCTTCTCACCCATGCGCACTCGGAGACGCTCGCAGGACGCGGCTACGCGCGCTTCGCATGTGCGTTGCCGGCCACGCTCACCCAGGCCGACGATGTCCACGTTCGCGAACTCGACGTCGCGATCGAGGACCTCAGCGCCGGAGGTGCGCGGGTTCAGCTGCTCGACGCCGGTGTGGCGGTCGGACAGACACTGTGGATGTCGTTTGCGCGCGCACCCGAACTCCCGGTCAATCCTGTGATGGGCCTTCGGTGTCGGGTGGTCCGCGTTTGCAGGGCTCGCGGAACGGTCGCGGTGATGTTCATCGGCAACCTCGCGCTTCGGCCCTGAGCGCCCGTTCGAAATCACGCGTCATCGCGTGCCGCTACGAACACACCCGAAGCTCGTGCGAAACTTGGCGGGTCGATGGCGCGAGGCGCCGCGACGTGGTCGCCGATGGGTCGCAATCGCATTCGCTCACCTCACCTCGGTTGGTTCTTGCTCGCGGCGTCGCTCGCGGGGTGTTCGTCGGAACGAGAGTTCCAATGCCTCGAAGACTCCGCCTGTGCCAACGAGGGAATCGAAGGGGTCTGCCAGCCGACGGGATACTGCTCGTTTCCCGACCCGGACTGCGAATCTGACTACCGCTACGGCGACCTGGCCGACGCGTTCGCGGGGCAGTGCGTGCCGCTGGATGATGAAGGGTCCTCCTCATCGGCGGATCCTCCGACCACGACCAGCCCGGACCCGGACGCGCCCGTCTGTGGCGATGGGCAGGTCGACGACGGCGAAGCTTGCGACGGTGCTCCGCCTTCCGGTGCTTCGTGCGTCTCGCAGGGATTCGATGGCGGAGACCTCGGCTGCACGCTCGAGTGCACCATCGACGAGAGCAACTGCTTTCGGTGTGGCGACGGCCAGGTCAACGGCGCCGAGGCGTGCGACATGGGCGACTTCGGCGACCAGACGTGCGCCTCCCTTGATGGATTCGATGGAGGCACCTTGAAGTGCCAAACCAACTGCCAGCTCGACGTCTCGGAATGTGCGACGTGTGGCAACGGGACCCGCGAAACGGGCGAAGACTGCGACAGCGGTGACCTTGGAGCCGCCACCTGCGAGAGCGAGATGTTCTTGCAGGGCATGCTGTCGTGCGCGCCGGACTGCACCTTCGATACCTCCAATTGCGTCACGCCGGGGTGTGGCAACGGGCGGGTCGAAGAGGGCGAAGACTGCGATGGGGACGCCGGCGGCTCTACCTGCGAGGCGCTGGGTCTGGGCATTGGTGTCACGAGCTGTACGGACGGCTGCACCATCGACACGAGCTTGTGTGGACCGCCCGGGACGATCACCGTTCAGGTGATCGGCGTCGCGAACGCGAGCGCGGAGCTTACGCTCGCGTGTGACGTCGATCCGAGCATCAACTGTTCACTGCCCGGTGCGGACGCGAACGACCCGTGGTCCGAGCTCATGGACGGCTGCTCGATCGAGTGTCCTCAAGGGACAACGGCGACGGCAACGGCCGACTCGTCTCCGATGACGCCGATCCAGCCCCAGAGCTGGACCGACAATCCCGTCGGCGGCCCCCAGGGCATGGGGAGCAACCCGTGTATGGGACTGCCGTGTGAAGCGAGCGCCGAGGCCGGCGACATCGAGCGGCTCATCACGTTCAGGTACGATTTCTAGCGAGCCACGCCCGCAGCCTGGGCAGCTCGCTCGGTCGCAGCCCCGTCGCGAGGTCTTCGCCTTCGATCACGACGACGATGAAGGGCTGCAGCGGCCCTTCGCCACGTCGGCACAGACGCGTGTCGAACCGCAGGATGCGGTCGCGGGACACGGTAGTGGCGACGCTCTGGTGCACCGTGAGCGCATCCTCGGTGAGAAACAGTCCTCGCTCCAGACGAGCCGTGCCCGCGTCCTGGAGCCGCTGGGCGCGAGCGAGGCCCAACCACAGCAGCGCGAGGCTGACGACGAGCGACCCGGCGGCCCACCACACCTCGTCGTAGCCGTCGACGGCCAGGACCAGGGTGGCGAAGCCAGAGAGAAGCGCGAGGACGAACGCGGGCATCACGTCGAGCCCGCTGCCGACCGGCTCGAGCCCGCCGTTGGGGAACCAGACGGTCCCGTCGGCGAACTCGATGCGATAGTCGTGAAGCATGTCGAAGCCGTGACGCGTCACGTCGTCGGCCGCCCACGCGGCTCGGCGCTGCGCCCAGGCGTCGTCAGTCTTTGGGGACACCGGCCTTGAACCTCCACTGGTCGTTCCCGCTGGTGTTGCCACCGAACGGGTTCAGCACGCTGGGGTCGGGGTCCTTGCGGTACTGATGGCACAAGAACTCGAGCTTGCCGTTGGGACCGACGCCGACCGACGCCGCCGATCGCATGTGGCAGTCACCCGCGGATTGGGACATCTCGAACACGTCGACCGACTCCAGCTGCGGTACGCTGTTGCGCTTGACCACCTTCGAAAGCCGCCAGTAGCCGCCACCCTCGAGTCCATCCGCCGCCTCCCCGTCGCCGCTGGAGTGGATGGTGTAGAGGTCTCCCGTCCCGCACTCGGTGATCACCGAGAGGTTCTCGGAGTACTGGTACTTCATGCCGACGCGCTGCGTGGGCGCGTAGCGCTGCTCGGCGAGGAAGCTGATCTGCATTTTGGCGGGGTCGGTGAGGCTGCCGCGCAGGTTGTAGAACTGGTTGTAGCGGTGCTGCACGCGGCCGTCGGACTGCCGGTCCTTGCGGTCGCCCGGGACCGTCCCCACCAGCAGATAGCTGCCGTCGCTGAGCTTTGCAGTCCCCAGCCCGCCGCCGAACTGCTTCATGGCCCGGCTCTCGCCGACGGCCGTCGGAATCTCGTGCGTGTAGAGCTGGCGCGCGTGGGGCCGCTGCAGATCGAGGATGCGTAGCTCGTCATCGCGGTTCTTGTCCGGGCGCTCGGCGAACAGCAAGAAGTCGCCGAGCACGTGCAGGCCGTTGGGGTGCTTGGTCTTGGTGCGGTGCAGGGCGTAGAGGAACTTCTTGCCGTTGCGCCGCTGCTTGACGATGAACACCGTGCCGGGGCGCTCGGACTCCTTTTGGCTGTGCGTGCCCGCGTACCAGTACGGCCCGCCGTTGGTGCGGACGAACGCCTGCGTGTGGGCCTTGCTCAGCCCGACCCAGTTGGCCGCATCGGTGTCGGCGTCGAAGGCAAGACTCGGCTTGGTGCTCTGTGGCGGGTACGCGCGGTTCCACTCGAAGCGCCAGGGCTTCGTCTTCCAGCGCGCGTCGCCGCGACGCATCTTGGCGAACTGGCCGCGAACGTTCGGCGTGCAGACGTTGCAGTCTCGGTCGCCGCGGCGGCAGGACAGGTCCCCCGTGACGGGCGGGGACACGACGATGGCGGGGCCGAGCTTGACCGCGGCATCGGGGAGCTTGCCGGGCTTGAAGGGAAGCGCCGGTCCGGTGTTCTTCTTGGGCAGCGGCTTGGTTGGGACGGTGCCGGGCAGGCCGTGTTTGGGCATTTTGTGGGCCGATGGTTTGGCTCCAGGCTTGGGGGCCAAGGCAAAGATCAGGGCACATCCGGCGAGCAGGCGCATCGGGGGCGGCTGTCGTGCAGACCGCCAAAAACGTTCCGCGCCGCCGCTGAAATGCGCGCTGGACTACATTCCAGAACCACCTTGACCCACATGTCAGGTCCCGTCACGCTGTGTCGCGTGGGGAAGGGAATCAAGTGGGGGGCGCTCGCCCTGGGTCTGCTTCTGACGGCGTGCGGCGAGTCCGGCACCAGCGACACGAGCCCGACCGAGGGTCCCGGCGGCAAAGCCGATGACGTCGACGACGTCGTGCTCGGCGGACCGCTCGAGTTCGACGCCGCCTGCGCCGACGGCCAGACGATCACCATCGCGGCGGTCGGCGACATCCTCCTGCACAGCCCGCTGCAGCGGCAGGCCTACGCAGAAGAGGACGGCTTCTTGTCGCTGTGGACCGACGTGGCCGATCTGCTCGCAGGCGCAGACGTCACCTACGCCAACCTCGAGGGCCCCACAGCCCGCGGCGTGAACAGCTCCGGCCAAGACGTGCCCGATCCGGGCAAGGTCTTCGACGGCACGGTCTACGCCAGCTACCCGATGTTCAACTACCACCCCTCGCTCGTGACCGACCTGGTCACCACGGGCGTCGACGTGGTCTCCACCTCGAACAACCACAGCCTCGACCGCCGCGCGCTGGGGGCCGACCGCACGATCGAGGCGCTCGAAGAAGCCGAGCTCCCCTTCACGGGCACGCGCCGCAGCGACGGCACCGGTGATTGGCACACGTACACCGAGCAGGGCGGCTTCCGCCTCGCGTGGGTCGCGTGCACCTACGGCACCAACGGCATCCCCGACAACAAGGGCCAGGTACGCCACTGCTACGACGACGAGGACGAGATCCTCGCGCAGATCACCGCGCTCTCGCAGGAGCCGGGCGTGGACGCCGTGCTCGTGACCCCGCACTGGGGCACCGAGTACACGCACGACCCCAACGACCGCGACATCCTGCTCGCCCACAAGTACATCGACGCCGGCGCGGTCGCGGTCATCGGCGCGCACCCCCACGTGCTGCAGCCGTGGGAGCGCTACGTGACCGACGAGGGGCGCGAAGGCTTCATCGTTTACTCGCTGGGCAACTTCGTTTCGAACCAGAGCCAGCTCGCGCGGCGCAGCACGATCCTGCTCTACCTGGGTCTCAAGCGTCTCGGCAGCGGCGAGGTCGTGCCGTACGGTGCCCGCTACGTGCCGATGGTGCTCGACCGCAGCAACGGTCGTCACCTCAAGGCCATCGACCGCGATGGCGGCGCGGCGGCCGAGCGAGCGCACATCACCGGACTGTTCGGCGAGTGGGGCGTGGCGCCTCCGATCCTCAACCCGGACATGGCGCCGCAGTGCGACCCCGACTGGACACCTCCGCATCCCGCCGACGGCTGGATCGGTGGCGCCTGTGCCGACGGTGGCGACGACGTTTGCGGGGGCACCACCTGCGAGCTCTCGCTGCCTGGAGGCATGTGCACCCAGGCATGCGAGCGCACCTGTCCCGACCAGACGGGTCGCCCCGGGACGCTCTGCGTTGACCTCGAAGACGTCGGCCCGTCCTGCGTCATCAAGTGCAGCTTCGACGAGGACTGCCGCGACGGCTACGTCTGCTCGCTGCGGACGCGCCCCGACGGCTCGGGCGCCGCGAACGTCTGCGTGCCTGGCTGAGGCGTTTCAACCACGTGAAAAGGCCGCCCGGAGCATGCTCCGCGGCGGCCTTCGTCATTTCAGCAGGCCGACGAACCGCCGTTTTGCTCGACGAACACGTCCGCCTTGGCGTTGCCCTCGAACGTGACGCTGCCGCAGTCGAGCAGGTCACTGTTGCTCCACACGACCAAGCCGTAGCCACCTGAGTCGGCGACGGTGCTGTTACGGATGGTGACGCTGCCGTCGCCGCCGAACCCGCCGATGAAAAGGGTGCCGTCGGAGTCTTCGGAACCGTTGAAGCCAGCCGATCCGCCGTGACGCATCTCGACGTTGTCGAATACGTTCGACGCCGACACGCTGTGGATCTCGATCCCCTGCCAGTAGCCCTGAAGTGGCTCTGCGCCCACGACCCGGATCGGTTCCGCGTCGGTACCCACGGCGTTGATGGATCCTGTGTCCTCGATGACGATGTTCACGTCCTGGGCGATCTGAATCTCCACGCCGGGTTCGATGACCCAGTCGCCGGAGCCGTTAATGCGCTCCATGATGCGGTAGGGAATGCCGGGATTCGACCAGGCATGGTCCGCAAGCTGCCCGTCCTCGTTGAAGGTCTCGTAAATCTCGATGACGTCATCGCCGTTGTTCGCAAACGTGTTCGAGCCGTCGAGATATGAAGCGATGCTTGGCGTGAAAACGAGACTCTCCTCGTTGTTTTCGATGACGTTGTTTTCAAAGCCGCTGAGATCGGCGCCACTGAGGCCCATGACCGCCGCGCCACCGCTGCCGCGGATCTCGGAGTTGGCGACAACGACCTTGCTATCGGCGTCGAGCCACACCGCGGCGTTCGTGATCGAGTTGCCGTTCCAAGCCGAGGAACCGGCGTTTTCCAGTCGCGTGAAGCTGAGCCCGTTGGCGGTCGCTTTCGACTGGAACTGGATCCCCTTCCAATACGATGGTTGCTCTTCGGTGCCGCGAAGGGTCACTGGGTTCCCGTCGGCGCCGTTGCTCGCCAAAGAGCCCGTCGTACTGATCGAGAGTCGCGCGTCCTGAGGCATGAGCAGCGTCAAGCCAGCCTCCAAGACCCAGTCTCCATTGACGAAAACGTCTCCCGTCAGCTGTAGAGGAACGCCCACGTTCACCCACGTCGCATCGTCTTCGAGCGTGGCGCGGCGAACAATGATCACGTCGTCGTCGTTGCCCGTGAAGTCGTTGTCGGCCGCGAACCCCTCGACCTGAGTGAGTCCCACCTCGGCGGGCGAGTTGTTTGCGGTGAACGTGGATCCCGAGATCGTGAACGTGCTGACGTCATCGGTCAGGAGTGCGTACTCGGTGTTCTCGGCAACGGTCGAGTTCACAACTGCGAGCGTGGATGAGCTCAGCTCGATCCCGTTGCCGTTGACGCCGCGAATGTCCGCGCCTTCGAGGCGGTTGTTGGGAGACGACGAGCCGCTGAACCCGATGCCGACCCAGTTGCTGCCAATGGGCGCGAACAGCACCGGGTCATCCGGCGTGCCGTTCGTCGCGAGGCTGCCGCCAGGAACGACGAACAGGCCGCTGAAGTCCGAAAACCGAAGCTGGGCGCCGGCTTCGATGGTCAGTGCCGCGTCGACGGTGAGGAGGTTCTGGACCTCGTAGCAGCCGGCCTCGAGGGTGGTATCGCCCGCGATGTCCTCCTGCATGAGGGGCGCGCAGTCCGCCGTTTGACCCGTGGAGTCATCATCGGTGTCTTCGCCCGTCGGGTCGGACGGGTCGCCGCTGGGGTCACCGCTGTCGTCCGTATCGGTCGCCGCGCCGTCGGTATCGGCCTCGACGGGGTCACACGCGGTTGCGATCGCGGCGAGCAGCAGGGGCAAGGTCAGGCTACGGGGGAACGCGATGCGCTTCATCGCCGGGGGTTGTTCGGCGACGGGCCATCGTGATCACGACGCGTGTGTCGGTTGGCACACGAACCAAGAGATCGATGAATATTGCCGCGTCGGGGGAACTCGGACCCGGGCCGAACGGCTTGCGAGGCTCGACCAAGCCGCGCACGGCTGCGCCAGGTCGGCGTCAGTCCAGAAGCCGGAACTCGATGCGCCGGTTGCGGGCGCGGCCCTCGGGCGACTTGTTCGTGTCGATGGGCTCGTCGGGACCCGCCCCGCGCGTACGGATGCGGTCGGCGCCGACGCCTTGCTCCACCAGATACGCCTTCACGGCGTCCGCACGCTGCTGTGAAAGCTCCTGGTTGCGCTCGGCGGGACCCGTGGAGTCGGTGTGGCCGCTGATCTCGACCTTCGTCCCTGGGTACTTCATCAAGATCGCAGCCACATCGTCGAGCTTCTGCTTGGACGAGCCGCGAAGCTGTGCGCGGTTGATCTGGAAGTTGACGCCCTCGAGCGTCCCCGTGAACGCGCCGAGGTCGCTGGGAAGTGCATCCGGGCAACCGTCGCCGTCTTCGAACTCGTTGTACGTCTCGGGCTCGTTCGGGCAGCGGTCGTCGGGGTCGAGCAAGCCGTCGCCGTCGGTGTCTGCGAGCGGACATCCGGTGGGAGCCGGACCTGCCTCTTCAGGGCAGGCGTCGTCGGGCGCGAGGATGCCGTCACCATCGGGGTCCACGACGGGGCAGCCCTCTGGCGCAACGCCGGGCTCGGTGACGCATGCGTCTTGGTCGTCGAGAAAGCCATCGCCGTCGGTGTCGACCGCAAGCGGGGGCGCCGCAGTCTCGATCACGATGGGCGCGTCGTCGCGTACTTCCAACGCACGGGGGCGGCGCGTCCACGTGAAGCCCAGGAGGAACTCGGGGTTGTTGGTGGCCCCGCCTTCGCTCCCCTGCTTCGGCGTGATCACATCGCGCGCATCGAGCCGGAGCATGAAGCCTCGGCTGATGTGAAACGCAACGCCGCCGCCGACGTGTATCGCGGGGTCGAGGTCACTGCCGACGGCGTTTCGGTCGCTGCTCACGCCCAACACGCCCGCGCCGCCGAGAATGAACGGCGTCACGCTCCAGCGTGGGACCTGGGCGATCAGGTGTCCTCGGACGCTCCACAAGTTCACCTGCGTGTCGTCCTCAAGCCGGCCCAGGCCGAATGCGCCTTCGGCCTCCACGCCCAGAGCACGCAGCGGGAAGTAGCCCAACCGGGCGCCGAACTCAGGAGCGAGGGCGCCGTACGGCTTGAAGCCCTGATCTGGCAGGCCGAAGTCGGTCTCGAACAGCTCGATGTTGTCGGCGGGTAGCAACACGCCGGCGAACAGGCCCTGGTGCAGGGTGTTCCGCTGCGGTCGCCAACGGCGAATCCACGGCGTGTTCGGGTCGCCGATGCGGTCCGAGGCCGGGGCAGCGTCGGTCAGCTCGGGTGCGGGCTCTGCCTGCGGATCGGGGTCTGGGTCGGTGTTCGGCGGATCGGCATCGGGGGCGAGGAGGAGCCCGAGCAAGGCGACGCTGTGCGGCACAAACACGACGTCGCAGGCTCCCAAGCGGTGCTGCAACCAGTCAAAAAAGGAGCGCCGAGCCCTCCCGCGAGGGGGCTCGGCGCCGATGAAACGTGCAGTGCTCGCGTGCGCAGCGGAGCGAACGTTTACGAAACTCTCGAGGCGGCCAGCTTCGCGAGCGCATCGCCGACTTCGCTGCACTTCGCTGCCCGCTCGCTGCCCACGAGGTCGACGGTCAGCGGAGCGCCCGCCTCGAGCAGCTCGACCACGGCTTCGTCGATCGCATCGGCGGCCTTGGTGAGCTGCGGATCGTTCTTCTTGCCCGCGAGCCAGTCGAGGCCTTCTTTCACCGAGATCACGGTTGCGATCGGGTTCAGGCGGTCCTTGCCAGCATCACCGGGCGAGCTGCCGTGGATCGGCTCGAACATGCCGTGCTCGCTTCCCACGTTGGCGCTGGCGGCCATGCCCATGCCCCCCTGCAGCACCGAAGCGAGGTCGGTGACGATGTCGCCGAACATGTTCGTGGTGACGCAGACGTCGTAGCGCTCGGGCTCGCTGACGAGCCACTGCGTGTACGCGTCGACGATCGCGGTCTCCTTCTCGATTCCCGGGTACTCCTCGCCGATGCTGAAGAAGAGGTCGCGGAAGAGGTGGTCACCGTGCAGGACGTTGTCCTTGACGACGGCCGTGACGCGCAGCTTGCCGTCGCGCGGCGCACCCTTGTTGCGGCGCTTGCACAGCTCGAACGCGTGCCGGATCACCTGCTCGGAGCCGCGGCGCGTGATGACGCGGGTGTCCATCGCGACCTCGGTGATGCCTCCGGGGGACAGCTTGCCGCCCATGCCCGCGTAAAGGCCCTCGGTGTTCTCCCGCAGGATCACCATGTCGACCTGACCGGGCGTCCACACCTGCTTGTGCTGGCCGTGGACGCGGTGCTGCACACCCTCGTACAGCTTCACGGGGCGGACGTTCGCGTAGAGGTTGAGGTTGGTGCGGTTGCCGATGACGGCCGAGTAGCCGGCCATCTTGCCGTTCTTCATCGTCACCGGGCCCTTGCCCTTGGGATCGGGCCACCCGACCGCGCCGAGCAGGATGATGTCGGCGGCTTTGCACTTCTCCTCCGAGCCCTCGGGCCAGTCCCGCGAGCCATGCTCGAGGTAGAAGCGCCCGCCGCAGGGAATGTCTTCCACGTTCCACTGCAGTCCGAGCGGCTCCGAGACCGCGCGCAGGACCTTGAGGCCCTCAGCCATCACTTCTGGGCCGATGCCATCCCCGCCTAGCGTCACGACGTTGTACGCCACGGAATCGATGTACCGCAGCGCCGTCGGGCCAGCGTTGCGGATCCTCACCGCTGCTTGCGACTCACGTCGGCGGGCCTATTCCAAGCTTTCGCCAACGCGGCGGCGCAGAGGGCTGCGTTATCGGCCGTGGGAGTTTTCCGATGTCCTGCTAGGCGCCCACAGGGTCATCAGCTCGTCGTGTTTGGCGGCTGCGTCTTTGTAGCCGAGGTCGATCAAGGCTGCGACGTACTCGGGGTCGAAGAGCACGTAGCTGGCCAAGTCGCTCTCGGTGACGTCGTCTGTGCCCTCGGTGGCGCGACGGAGCCACCGCGCCATCACCCCGCTGTAGTTCTTCAAGCGGGTGCGCTGCATGATCTCCCACGCGAGCTCGCCCAGGTCGCGGCTGGGTTGGATAAGCACCAGCTCGATCTGCCTGTAGGGCCGGCCTTTTCGGCCGCTGATCCCTTCGGCGATCTTCTCCGCGAAGTCGGGCCCGTAGATTTCCGTGCCTGCGCGGATCAGCTGATTCGTGCGTTCGATGCGAGCGAGGTCGGCTTCGAGCTTGTCGAGCAGCAGCGCGTTGAGCATCTTGCCGAGCATGAACACCGCGTTCGGGTAGACCATGCGAGCCTCTTCGCGGGCCTTGGCCTGGAGGTGCTGCGTCTCCTTGTCGTGGCGAAGTCCCACCACGAGCAGCCGGTCGGCCCCCAGATGCATTGCGGGCCGAATCGGCGTGTTCTGCCGGAGGCTGCCGTCGACGTAGAACTGGTCGCCCACGCGGACCGCGGGGAACAGCACCGGGATCGCGGCCGAGGCGAGCGTGTGCGCTGCCGTGATGGCCGTGGGCACGATCATCTGCCCGGGTAGCTTCGGCCAGTCCCCGACGGCGCCGCCCCGCGTTTGCACAAACACCGTCGTCACGCCCGTGGCGAGCTCGGTCGCGCTGCAGGCGAAGGCATCGAGGTTGCCCGCGTGCAGGTTGTTCGTGATGCCGCTCCAAGGGATGCGCTTGCGAACGACCTGCTGCATCAGCTGCGAGTCGACCAACCCGCCGATCGTCGCGCCGTGCGTCAGCTTGGGCAGGTCCTTGCCGAACAACACGGTGGGCAGCAGTCGCATCTGCTCCCAGCCGAACCGGTACACCTCGTCGAGGCGGATCTCGTTCCAGACGCGTGCGAGCGTGCGAGCCTGGGCGCGCGGACGTTCGCAGGTCGCCGCGATGTACGAGCCGTTGATCGCACCGACGCTGCTGCCCGTGATCACGCGGAACGGTGTCGGGCACGGGAGCTGCTCTCGCACGTACCGAAGCACGCCGACCTCGTAGGCTCCGCGTGCGCCTCCGCCCGAGAGCACCAAGCCAACGCTCGGTGCTCCGTCTCGTGCGTTCTTAGAACCCAATGTCGAAGCAGTCGCAGGCGCTGCCGTCGTCGCCGCAGTCGGCCGGCGGTGCCGCGCTGCTGTCGAGAATGCTGATCGGTCCGCCGCCGACGATGCGCTCGGGGTCTTGCGGGTACTGCTGCAGCCGCTCTTCGATGACGCCCTGCGACCCGCTCGCGGCGGCGATGGCTGCGGCGTCTTCGTTGGACAGGAAGGGCATCTCGAACGTCATCGAGCCCTGGACTGGCGAGCCGTCTCCGTAGACGGGGGCGATCTCGAAGTTGATGGGCGTCGAGTACACGCACTCGGACGCTGGGAACGCACCGAACGCATCTTCGGGGCACCCTGCGCCGTCGACGTTCATCCAAACGGCTGCGTACGCCTCGCAGTTGCTGCCCGTACACGTCCACGAGTGCTTGAACTCGAAGCGCGACACGTCCAGGCACGGGTGCAGGCACGGGTTCACCCAGACCGGGAAGCTTGCGCCGGCCTGCGACTCCGTCACCGTGCAGACCTGGCCTCGGAAGAACGGAATATCCTTGCCCGAGAAGCTGGCCTCGGCCGGTGTCTCGGTTGCGTTCGTGGGAAGGTCGAGGTCTTCGCAGACCGCTTCTTCGAGGTTGCACTCCGCGCCACGTGGACACGGTGCGCCGGCCGAGCATTCGCCCGACTCCACTGCAGGCCCGCAGCCCCATGCAAGAACGCCCGCGGTCAGCAGGCCAGTCGACACCGAGACAATCCAAGATCTGCGTTCCATGGCGCGCTTCTCTCCCAGCGAAGAGTGTACGCCAATCCACAAAATGAAGCGCAATTGCCGACGAGATCGAGAGCAGGGCCTCGCTGCGGCCGGATCGACGCGCATGCATCAGGGGCCGGAAGTGCATGCCGCCGCGCGGACTTGCAACGGCCGTCTGGACCCAGCGATATGCAGGTTCCTGGAGGCAGCGCGCAGGATCCTCACATCGCCCCTTTTGCCCGCAAAACGGTCCCTATGGCAGGGTCGATCGATATCCGAGTCGGGGACCTCGCGTCATGAACCAACGCGAAGAACGAGCTCGGGAGGGTAGGAACGACATGCTCCGTAACAAGATTTCCATGTTCATCGTGGCCGCTGGCCTCTCCTTCGGATTCGCAGCCTGTGACGGCGACGACGGCGGCGACGAGACCGGTGCCGGCAGCGGCACCACCACCGGCGACAGCGGCGACGACGACGGCGGTGACGACGACGGCGGTGACGACGACGGCGGTGACGACGATGGCGGTGACGACGCGGCCGACACGACCGACAGCGAAGACACGACCGACGGCGAGGACACGACCGACGGCGAAGACACGACCGACGGCGAGGACACGACCGACGGCGAGGACGAAACGGGCGGCGATGACCCCTGTGCCGATATCACCTGTGGTGACGGCGAGAGCTGCCTCGGCGGTGTCTGCGTTCCGGATGACGACTCCGGTGGTGGCGAGGATGGGTGTCCTGAAGGCGAGACTTGCGAGATGACGGGCGCCGGCGGAAGCGCTTGCCTTGCTCCTTCCTCGCACTGCGTCCTGGCGTGTGGCCCGGGTGCCGAGTGTCCGGAAACGATGGAGTGCCAAGCTGGTGCTTGCCAGTACAACGTCTCCGGCGGTCTCCCGGAGATGCAAGACGCCATGTACCCACTCGCGATGACCTGCCCTGAGGGCTTCTTCATGCAACCGGTGGCCTTCGCTGAGGGATTCGGGGTGTGCGCGCCGGAGTGTGACGGCGCTGGCATGTGTCCGGCAGCTGAGTCCGGGACGGCTGTGCCGCTCTGCGCGTTCAACCCGAACAGCAGCGGTCAAGCCTGCTGATTCTCGAGAGCTGAGAATGCAAAAGCCGGGCTACGAAGTAGCCCGGCTTTCTTTATTGGTTGATCCAGTGCCGCGTTCGCGTGCGCCGCGATTGGAGACGTCGGCTTGGCTACTGCTCGATGCAGTAGAACGTCGGCTGCGTACCAATGAGGATGAACCCACCGGTCGCGGTGCTGCAGGGACGTGAACTCGCCCGGATGAACTCCTCAGTAGAGGTTTTTTCTCCGACGGTGAAGTCAAGCTCGCTGGAGTCGGAGGTCCAGCCATTGCACGTGTCGGATAGAGTTGGCGTCCAGTCTTGATTCATGCCGGTGACGACCGGCCAGCCGCTCAATAGGCAGATTTCTGGCTCGCCTTCACAGACTGGGTAGATGGAGTTGGTCAGAGGTTGGGGACTAGAGTCTCGAACCCCGAGGAGCGGAGACGCGTCCGTAGTCCAAATCGGAGTCCCGTCGGCTCTCACGTAGGCCGTGAACGGTTGGAGCGGCCAGTCGATGGCATCGTCAGCTGCATTCGGAGTTCCGTCCGTTGCTTGCCGCACACCCGGAACCGTGAACAGGGCTCGGAATCCGACGTCACACTGCGAGTCAGCAAATCCCACCGGGTTAGGCTGATGGTTGCCTCCGCCAAAGGTCGAACTAAGGCGGATGACCTTCTCCTCGATCACGGTCGAACAGTCGGGCGCGCACGCGCCGACTTCGAGGATGTTGTCGTCCTCGCCGTCGTCGCAGAACTCGTCGGGGCCAAGGTTGCCGTCGCCGCAGACGTTGAGGTTGCAGTCCGGTAGGCAGCTCTGCTCGAGGCCGTTGTTGTCGACGCCGTCGTCACACTCTTCGCCGTCGTCGACGTTGCCATCGCCGCAGAAGGGGTCGGGCGCTTCACCGGTCGAGTCGTCGGCGGTGTCGGTCGGATCAGTGGTGGGGTCGGTCGTCGGATCGGCGGTCGGGTCGGTCGGATCGGTGGTGCGGTCGGTGGTGGGGTCCGTCGTTGGGTCGGTGGTGGGGCCGGCCGTCGTGTCGTCCGCACCCGTCGTGCTCATGCCCTCGGTCATCGGCGTCGGCGCGTCCTCTGTCTCCGCGCCGGTGCTTCCGTCCGTGCCCCCAGCCGCCGTCTCAAGCTCGTCCTCGCCCGGCGGGTTGAAGCACCCGGGGACCAAGAGAAGCGCGCCCATCAAAACCGTCGAAATCCGCATGTTCAATCGTCCTAGGCTGTCGACGATAGCGAGATTTACGGTTCCACGCATGCGTTCACTTCCGTGTGGGACAGGTCCGAGCAATTACCCGCTGCGTGTGGCGGGAACGCGCGGCGCTTGGTGCTCGACCGACACCGAAAACCCTGTCCTCGCTCTCCTCCCCGCTTGCCTTCCGCCCGCGTCTATAGAGAGCATGACGCATGCTTGGCGGCCCTACCCGGCTGAAGACCCGCGCGGGCGGTGGCTTTCTGTTGAGCTGGAAGCACCGCATTCGAGCCGATCCACGCGTGCTCGCCGAGCAACTGCTCGACGACGCAGGGAACCTGCGGGAGATTCGGGCGGCGCTTGATCGACCGCAAGCCGCGAAGGCGGAGCTGAAGGAGTGGCTTGTCTCGGCGCTTGAGTCCGGCGCGTTCACGCCGTTGGTCACCAAGCCCAAGCCGCGCGTTCTCGATTCTCCGCCAAGCACCGACCTCACGGACCTGCTCCCACCTGAAGAGCCCGAGCGGGAGCTGGAGTCGCTCTCCTTCTCGGTTCTGGAGTCGTCCTCGGACAGTATCCTTGGGCTCGGCGCTCGGTACGTCGTGGAGGCGCCCGGGGACGCACCCGCCGGCGTCTTGCTGGCGGGCAGGCGGCAGTCGGTGCATCAGCTCCGGCCTGACGCGGACGTCACCGTAGCGTTCTCTGCCCTGCAGCTCTCCTTGCGCCCCAGCGTGCAAGACGACTCGGAGCCATCGCCGGGGCCTGAGCGCGGTCCGTTTGCGCCGTCGGATCCCGTTCTACCTGGCGATGCGCCAGTTGAGCCGTCCACCCTCGCGTCAACTCAGCTGTCGGTCGACGTCGACCGCGGCGTCATCGAGCACATCGGCGCCCCTGGCGTGCTCGGACCTGACCCCCAGCCCTTCCCACACCCATCCCTGACCTTCGAGGCGCTCGTCTTGTCGGTCTCGAACGAAGACGACTGATGGCGAAGATCCGCGTTCACATCGATACGCTTGAGTACACCCGCGACGGCCTGGCGACTAAAGAGCCGATTCCGCTGCACGTTGGCGAGCACAACGAGGTCGTCCTGGTCCGGCCCGAGCGGAGGAAGGCCCTGCCCTTCGGAACGGGAGCCTTCGGTCAGAACTCGTGTTTTCCGACACCCGGAGTGCTTTCCGTCTGCATGCGAGCTGCAGCCCAGAACCAGGTGAACCTCATCTTGGGCTTGAATCCAACCTCTATCTTTCAGGTCTATGGCCACGCTGATTTGACTGGAAACGACGCGACGAACAAGCAGCTCTCGAACAAGCGTGCGGAGGTTGTGGCCGCATGTCTCGTGGGGGATTTTGTCGCAGTCCAACAGCGTGCTGCTGAAGAGGAGTGGGGGCTTCGCGAGCATCAGATCATGCTGCGGAGTCTCAAGTGTGACCCCGGGGCCATCGACGGTGAAAACGGGCCTGTGACTTCACGTGCGGTCGCACTTTTTCAGCATGAGTACGAGCACGGCGTGTTTCATCGCCATCTCGCTGATACGAAACCGCAGGAAACCCTGCCACAAGACGGCAGCCTCTCGGAGGCCACGGTTCGCGCTTTGATTGAGGCCTACGTGCTCTGTACCTCTCCGCGCCTCACCCCTGAACAGGTTCACCCAAGTCACCCCGCCGTCGGATGCGGAGCGACGAACCTTTTCGATCGCGACCAGGACGAAATGAACCGACGAGTGTCGCTCGTCGTGCATCCTGAGCTTCCGCCTCATTTCGACGCGGCTCCTTGCACCAAGGACAGCCATGACCCGTGTCCCATCGACGACCGCGACGAGCGATCGCGTTGTCTGTGGTACCGAGAGCACGTCGTCGACCCCAGCCCCGCTGAGATCGAGCACAGGCTGTTCGATCTCCGGTGGCTTCCTCTCCCGAACGGCCATGTCCTCCTCAGTGCCCTGACGACACTTCCTGACGAGAGCGATGTCGAGTTCGAGGTTTTCAGAACCCAGCCGTTGGGGAGTCTCGACGAGATACGGCGCGAGAACTTGGCTGCGCCGATGAGTAAGGCGATGCCCGGCGTGGTCCGCGGGGGCGTTGCTCAGGTCGTCTGGGCTCCGGCCGACGACCTCCGGGACCCTCTTGCGGCCCACACCGAGCATCGAAACGAGTCTGGCGAGCCTAGAACCGCCGCAGAACACTTCGAAAATCCTCCTCGCGTGAGCATGCCGATCTTTACCTGTCGAGGAGGGGGGACGCAGGAACTTTCCAAACCCCCCGGACGGGAATTAGTGAGGATGCCTGGCAAGGCCGGCGTTGAGTCGGAAGACCGCGCGTCCGGCTTCACTGGGATCGACTGGTTCGGCGGCGTTTACCAGGTCGGAACTCATGAGAACGCGCGCGATGATCAGAACCTACACCCGCTCCGGGAAGAGGAAGTGATGATCGAGCGGATTGGCCATATTGACCACAGCTACGGCGATGGAGGGTCTCAATGACGCGACACTACGATACGCCTCCTCCTCCAAGCCCCTTGGGATGCGTCCGGTACGTCTCGGAGAGAGTCTCTGACTCCGACGGGCGGAGCGTGCAGCAAAACGTCTTTGTGTTCGACTTCGCACGCTTTACCCCTGCTGTGATGCTTGGTGGAAATCGCAAGCGCTGGGACTCTGTTGCGATGCATGGGCAAGACCTCTATGCGCAGCTTGACTCCGTGCCGTTGGGGAACCTCGCTCGCTGGGTGTTTGGACAGGAGCAGCGCTTCTGGCCTGACGACGGGTTGACGAATGGCGAGCTGGAACCGCTTGCTGCAGGGTTGGTCGCTCGTTTCGAGCGTGATGGGGTCAACGACCCTGCCCTGCTCGATGGGATCGTAATAGAGGGTGGGGTCATTCAAGGCCACCTTGACGAAGACCACCCACAAGGTCCAGGTGCAGCGGTAAGGCTCCGACTACTCGATGTCGGTCTCGGTCGCCTCCGTAGTTGGTACGAACACGAGGATCAACTGCTCCGGCAGCGAAACGTAGATGCCGAGTGCGACGGGATGATGCAGTCTCTAGGAGCGGCCGTTCGGAGGCTTCGCCAGCTGAAGGCAGAACAGAGAAGCACGCGCGAAGAGGTGATGGAGGTCGCCTCGGCGCTCAAGACGGGAGCCACCGTGCTTGAGATGGTGGACACGTTTGCGTTGCCTCCTAGCGAGCGACCTAGCGCTTGGAAGGCAATCGAACGGGTTGATTGGCCGAAAGACTATGTCGAGCCGCCGCCAGACCCTGCATGGAAGGCGCGTTTCCGGAGCTTTCGGAACCGTTGGACGAGCGACTTGCTTGGAGGTTGCGCTGGCGCCATGTACCCGAAGTCTCACAAGGTCAAGTTCGACCACGCCGCTAATGCGTTCGTCGACGCGTTGCGCGATAGTGGTGCGCCTTATCTCGACATGCTTCGCCGTTGGGACGAGTTGTTGCCAGGGTCCCGCGTCGTTCTGCGAGAGCAACTTCACGATGGGTTTCGGCTCGCCCTGCTCAGCACTCCAGCCAGAGAGCGCCTTGCCACCGGAGAGTTGGCCAAGCTTGCGCAAGTCGCGGCGTCTCACTACAGCTCTGATTTGACGACGGAGTTCCTCCAAAAGCAACCTCGACTCGCGGTGGAGATCGAGGGCTTTGATCCCGCATTACTCGACCCCGAAGAGGATACCGCTCTTGGTGAGTGGCTTGAGAAGTTCGATACGGCACGCGACCTTCGAGAACACGGCTCGAGTGTTTTGGATCTCTTGGCCCTCGGTACGCCGGCGATCGTACAGCGTCTTGAGGGAATGACGGGTGGCTCTAAGCACCTGTCCGCTGCGTGGGCGTGGGTGACGCTCGCGGGGGCTTGCGAGCTCTCCGAGCGTAAGAGCGCGAGCTTCTGGACGTTCGATAACAGGGACCTCATCGACTACCGGATGTTCAAAAGAGTCGAGACCGACGGCGTTCCCGAGAACGGCGCCATCAAGGAGTTTGCAGGGGGCCTCGACGGGGTCTGGAAGATCGCCAATGTCCTCGCGCGGACCATTCACCTCCGTAAGGCGCTCGCCGAGTTCGAGGAGGCTTCCTCTGAGGAGGCGAAACATGCGGCCTTGGAGGCTGTGGAGGCGATGTTCAAGTTCGCATCGACAGCGATGGGCGTGGTGGAGATGGGAGAAATCCCCGATCGAGTGGTTTATGTCCTCGAGAATGGAGAGACGAGGATTAACCTTCCGGCGACGGTCGGGCTTCTGGCAGATGCGGCATCTCTTGCCATCGCGTACTCGAACTTCTATCGCGTTAGCAGAAAGCGGAGCACAACCCGTGTTCGAGAAGCGGCTGGGCTGGACGTTGCATTCGAGGCGCTCGGCTTCGCTCTCGCCGTTGCTGGCGCCGTGATCGGAGCGGAGTTCGTTGTGCTCGGTCTTGTCGTCAGCGCGGTGAAAGCATTTGTGACAGATCTCGACAAATGGATGCCTCTTACGGAGTTTGCCACTGGCATTCAGGCGAAGCCCGCGCCACATCAGTACCTTGAGAAGCTGCTTGAAGGGCTGTTGAATGACGACGAGTTCCACAAGACGATTGACGAACTCGGAACGGATGAGGCTGCGCGCCTCCGGCAAATGATGGAGGGGATCTTGGACGACTTGGTCCCTGCACCCAGGACGGCTACGCAGTTCTTGTGGAACTTCGGCGGCCACCCGGAGTCAAACTTGACATATCCTGCTCGGAATATTGCCCGGTTTCACTGGGGGATGAGTGAGGGAACCGCGAGTAAGGTAGTGGCAGCATGCGTTCATCAATGAGTTTCGCATTTTGTGCTCGATCCCGCGGAATCTCCGTCAGTGGTGTTGTTGTAAGCGGCGGGATTGTGCTCTGTTTCGCGACCGGATGCGCCCCGGATGCGCCGGCGTCGCGGGGGACTGTCTCGGCGGTTGCGGGAAGAGATGAACCAAATGTGGTCGACGCGGCGACCCCCGCCGCGTTCGAGAGTCGTTGTCGTAGAAAAGGGACGCGTTTACTTCCAAGGGATTGCGTTCCGGAGTTTGGCGAGGACGGTCGCGGGATCGGTCGACTTGGGACTTTACTTTCTAGTCAGGCGGACGCGGTCCGCGGATGTTTCTCTGATCTAGAAACACCTGGCCATTCGACGACGCTGCCGCCAGAGTCGTCGCGTTGTTGGGAGTCTCCGGATAAAAGGTGTCACGTCGTGCCTTCGGGGCGGGCGCAGGAGTCGTGGGAGTACACTTTCCCGGAGAACGATCCAATTTGGGGTCGGTTCGAGATGGATCCTGAAACCTGGGCCAGCAAAGACCTCTACTACAAGCGCATCTACTTTCGACGGGAAGCAGGGACGTGCGCGATCGAACTCCAGGCTCGCGTGGACCTGGATCAGGACGGGGTCTTCTATACGACGACTTTCAGTTGGTCCTTTCCGCTCGGCCAGAACCCGCTAGAGGCGACGTACACGGGGACGACCTACTCGCCCGAACAGCCAGAGGCCCGGGGGTATGAACCTAGGCCTCCGGTATTTTCAAACGAGTGGCTAGGCCGCTGACGAGCTGTTGGG
>JBCCQM010000018.1:0-67325 GCA_039024335.1 Myxococcota bacterium | reverse complement strand
TCCGATGCCCGGCGCCGCACTGCCACGTGGCGACAGCACTACAACCATGCGCGGCCCCACAGCGGGCTGGGCAATCTCACCCCTCATCGATTTCACCAGGCTTGGGCTCAAGCTAATTGAAACGTAAACCCCGGGAGTCCTTCAGTTCGACTGGTCCTAATCTCGATCTCAGGTCACCAGAGGTCTCCGTGTCCGGGGATGACTCGGTGCCCGAGTCCCAGTCGTAGTAGTGGTAGCACCAGCCGCCTCCACCCTCGTGGGTCGTACCAGTATCGAAGGCTTCGGGGCGTTTGTAGGTGGGGCCGAGGTCGAAGTCGAGGTAGCGGGCGCGGGCAGGGGGTGCCACATACGCCTCGCACAGCGTCGCGGCGCTGTAGACCGAGCAGTTCAAATACTCTGGGTCCACCAGCGAGTCGGTGCACGACTGCTGCATCTGGGCAACGAGGCTCTCGATCAGATTGGTGTACGTGGCCTGGTGAGCAGGGGACAGCGCCGAGCCTGCGCCAGCTTCGATCGCGACCATCATCTCGTCGATACGCTTCAACGCATGCTGATCGGTCACCACTTCAAGTCCGACCCATGTCGTCTCTGTGACGCTGATCAGATCTTCGAGCGGCTTGCTGAACCCGGACGTCGCATCGACGCAGCTGAGGGGGTGGTCCGTCGGTTGAAGTTGACCGTCGAGCGGCGCTGTGTCGGCTATCTTGGCTTCGATGCGGAACCCTTTGTTGATACAGACGATGTTCTCCGTGAAACATCCTGTGGGGACGAGGGCCAAAGCTACGAGAGCCGCGGCGAGTGTGGTGTTGTTTTTGACATCCTGTCAGCCTCTGTTTTCATCGGGGTGGCTTGAAATGCAGTCGAACTGCGCCTCGAGGGCGGCCTCGCATGGGGTTTCGGCGACCTGCGCCGGGTTGTTGTAGATGATCCATTGCTCGTCGCAGCTCGCTGCAGCCGCGCATTCGTAGACTTCGGCGACCTCGTCCAGGCACGCATCAGAATCGTCCGCTTGGAGTCGGAAAACCTCGGCGTCCTCCGAGATGCAGAACTGAACGCAGCTGTCGACGCTCTCGTGTGGAGGATCGATGGAGCCGCATTCGGGGACGAACATCATGTCGCAGAACAGCTCGCACGTTGGTCGGCGGCGCTCGAAGACCTGCACGTCTTCGTCCTCCCCTGCCTCAGGGCTGCATCCGGCGGCAGGGACCGCGTACATCAAGAGGATCGGAAGAACTGCAGCGAATCGTCGAAGTGTGTCTTGCATCGGACTCCTGTCGGCTCGTCGAGCGTAAGCCGCCGTTGGGCTGCGAGGAGGATTTGGCACGGGTGGAGCAGGAAAGCACGCGCCTCCATCCGGAGGGACATGTCCGTTCTGCGTCCGCGATTGACTTTCGTCGGCCTGCCACCATCCCGGATGACGAAGTCGTCAGAGTCGGGCACGCTGCGGGCGCGATGATGGAGGCGAAGCCCGAGAAGAAGGCGTTCAAGGATTGGTTCGATCGCGAGGCCGCGAAGATGCTGGGCGCGCAGGTGAAGCAGGCCTGGTCGGGGTTCGATACGCGGGCGTTCTCGCGTCGCGCGACCAAGGGACTCGACGCGCTCGAGTTTGCCGCGCGGGTGAAGCAGTTCTCGGGCGCGCTGGCGGCGGGCCTACCCGACGACGTTCCCAAGGCGCTGGGCATTCTCACCGACAGCTTGCCGCCTGCGATGCCCGACTGCGAGTCGGTGACCGACGGCTGGCTGCAGTGGCCGGTGGGGCAGTTCATCGCCGACCATGGGCTGCCGCACTTCGACGCCTCGATGGACGCGATGACGGCGTTGACGCAGCGGTTCTCGTCGGAGTTCGCGGTTCGCCCCTTCGTGGCCGAGCGCGCCGAGGAGACGTTCGCGCGCCTGCGGGGCCTCACCGATCACCAGAGCCCGCACGTGCGCCGCTGGTGCTCCGAGGGGGTGCGGCCTCGTCTTCCGTGGGGCGCGGTGCTGCGGGACCTGGTCGCCGACCCTGCGCCGATCTGGCCGATTCTCGAGGCGCTCGACGGCGACCCGGAGCTGTACGTGCGTCGCTCGGTCGCCAACAACCTGGGTGACATCGCCAAGGACCATCCCGACGCGGCCATCGCTTGGGCGGCGGCCTGCGTGAAGCGAGGCGGCGATGACCGCCTGTGGATCGCAAAGCACGGGCTGCGCACACCGATCAAGTCCGGAAACCCGAAGGCGCTCGCGGTGCTCGGCTACAAGCCGCCGAAGAAGATCGAGGCCACGCTTCGCGTCTCGCCGAAGAAGGTCGCCATCGGTGGCGCGGTCGAGCTGGAGTCCACGCTCACCAGCGGCAACCGGACCAAGCAGGCGCTGATGGTCGACTTCGTCGTCCACTACGTGCGCAAGAAGGGCACCGGCGCGAAGGCGTTCAAGTGGACGACGCACACGCTGGCGGGGGGGGAGACGACGGCGCTGACCAAGAAGCACGCGATGAAGCGCACCAGCATTCGCGCGCTCTACCCGGGCAAGCACCGGGTCGAGCTTCAGGTCAACGGCGTGGTGTTGGCCTCGGCCGCGTTCACGCTGACGGCGTGACCTCGGTGGTGACGACCACCACCGGGCCCTCGGTGAGGGTGCGGTGCACGGGGCAACGGTCGGCGATCTCGAGCAGGCGTGCGCGCTGTTCGTCGCTCAGGTCGCCGCGCAGCTCGAGCGTGCTGTCGATGCGGTCGACCTTGGCCTTGGGGTCGTCGGTGGCCTCGGCGCACGCCTCACAGTCGCGAGCGTGGACCTTGGCGTGGCGCATGCGGCAGATGGCCTGCTCGAGCGGCCATCCTTTGCGGTCGGCATACATGCGCAGCGTCATCACGGTGCACGAGCCCAGTGCGCTGAGCAGATAGCCGTAGGGAGAGGGTCCGCGATCCGTGCCCCCGAGCTCACGCGGCTCGTCTGCGATGAGGTCGTGCTCACCGATGGTCAGCTCGGCGACGTAGCCTCGCGGTGCGCCCCAGGCGGTGACGTCGCTGGCGACCGAACCGGTCTCGTGAGGCGCGGGAAGGTACCGTTCGGACCATGACGCGATCACGTCGGCGGCGTGTCGCGCGTCTTCGGGGCGCGTGAGCAGATGGTCGGCACCGTCGAGCGCGACGAAGCTCTTGGGATGCTTGGCCGCCATGTAGATCGTGCTCGCGTTGTCGACGCTGACCGTGCTGTCGCTGGGCGAATGCAGAATGAGCAGCGCGCGTTTCAGGCCACCGATGGCCTGCTTCATGGGCTGCTCGGCGACGTCGTCCAGAAAGGCCTTTTTGATCGTGAAAGAGCGCCCGGCGAGAACCACCGCGGCCTCTCCGTCGTGTTCGATGGCCTCGCGCTGGCGGTCGAACAGCTTGGTCACGTGGTCCGGGGAGGCGGGCGCGCCAATCGTGGCGACCGCGGTGACCGAAGGCAGCTGCTCGGCCGCCCGGAGGACCGCAGCACCCCCGAGCGAGTGCCCGACCAGCAGGCGTGGGGGGCCGTGTTCGGCTTCGGCCCATCGTGCGACGGCGACGAGATCCTCGACGTTGCTCGAGAAGTGGGTTTCGGCGAAGTCGCCCTCGCTCTCACCCAGCCCGGTGAAGTCGAACCGAAGCACGGCCCACCCGCGCTCCACGAGGCGGCGGGAGACGTGGACGGCCGCGGTGAGGTTCTTGCTGCAGGTGAAGCAGTGGGCGAATACGGCGATGGCGCGTGGCCGGTCGCGCAGCGGTGCGTCCAGGCGGGCCGACAGCGTTTGCCCGCGTCCGTTGTCGATGCCGAGTCGTATCGTGCGCATCGGCCCCAGTTTGACTGGCGGGATCCGGATGCGCGAGCCGAACTTCCGTACCCGCTGCGAGTCCATGCAAGTCAGACCATCGACACGCTCACCGAGTGCCGTCAGCGACGGCGACGACGCCCGCGGTGGCCACACGCCGCTCGGACCCCGGCGGGCCGGCGGTACGCCCGCAACCTCCAAGCGCCGCAACTGGCCTCGAGCCCGTTGCAGACGCCCGCCCGGCTTCGGTCCGGCGGGCATTGGTCGTGGTTGCTATGCTTCGATCGTGCGAAGGGTGTGGAGGATCGGGGCGCTGGTTGCGTCGCTCGGTGCGTCCACGGCCGGCTGCGGTTCGAGCGTGTTTGCCTGCGTCGAAGACGAGGCCTGCGACGAGGGCGGGCAGTGCGAGGTCAACGGGTGGTGCTCGTTCCCCGACGCGACGTGCTCTTCGGGGAGGCGCTACGGGCAGTTCTCCGGTGACGGTCTCGCAGGGGTCTGCGTGCAGCGAACCGATGGTACCTCGACGGGTCCGTCGATGCCGAGTACGGGGAGCGCATCAACCACCGGGCCAGGCTCGACCGGCATGCCCGAGACTACGACTACAGGCGCGACCACGGCTTCGCCGAGCACGTCCGGCACGACCGACCCGGTCGACCCCAGCACCACGGGCGCGACGACCACCGGATGTGAAACCGACTGCGACGTAAGTACGGACGCGTCGAGCACGACCGACACCCCGTCGACGTCGGCCACCACCGGCGAGCCGATGCCCTGCATGGAGGGCTTCTTCGACGACTTCGAAGACGGGGTGATCGACCCGGGCTGGGATGCCTACGACTCCGGCGATCCGCCGCACGCGATGAGCGAGTCGGGCGGTGATCTGCGCTGGTCGTTCGACGCGGGTGAAGTCGGGTTTCTCGGGGTACGGCATCCGTTCGAGGGCACCCTCGACCGCGTCCGCGTCCATGCGACCGACATTCCGTCGGACCCCGCTGGCCACAGCCAGCTCGTCCTGTTCGTTCAGGGGCTCGACGACCCGCTGTACGTCGTGTGGATGGCAGACGGAGCCCAGCTTCGGTATGGACCCACCAACCTGCCGCTCGATCAGTCGGCGTACGTCGAACTGCGGCTCGAGCCGGGGCTGGCGACCGCATTGACCTCACCGGATGGGGTGACGTTCTCGTCATCCGCGACGGTCGACATCGCGGGTCCGCTCGATGAGCTTGCCGTCGTGATCTACGGGCAGACGTGGACGTCTGGTGGGGCCGACATGGGCGCGCTCGGGTCCGTCGAGGCCTGCCGGGCGCCGTAGACTTCGAACTGGCAACGCACTGTTGCGTCCGGTGCAGGCTTTTCGTGGCGTCGCTTCGTGGTACGTGCATGAGGTGTCACGCACGTTGCTCGGGTCGGTTGTGCTGTGGGCTGGGTGTGCTTCGCCGCCGGCACCCACACCGCCACTCACTCCTTCTGCAGGCGCGCCGGAGCGGGCGCGCAAGGAAGCCGTGCCCGAGCCGCTAAGCCGCGCGCAGCTTTCCGCCATCGTCGACGACCCGAGCCGCAGCGAAAAGGACCGGACCGTCGATGAGCGTCGCAAGCCGGTCGACATGCTCGCGTTCATCGGCGTGTTCGCAGGTATGCAGGTCGCCGACATCGGGGCGGGGACCGGCTACACCTCCGAGCTGCTTGCCCGGGCGGTCGGTCCGAGTGGCCGCGTCATCGGCCACAATCCTCCGTTCGTGCTCGAGCGATTCGCCGAGGCGGGGTGGAGCGAGCGACTCGAAAAGCCCGTGATGGCGAACGTGGTACGGGTCGACCGTCCGTTCGATGACCCGTTCGGGCCCGAAATCACCGGCCTCGACGCCGTGGTCAACGTGCTTTTCTATCACGACTTCGCGTGGCAAGAGGTCGACCGCGCATCCCATAACCGCGGCGTCTTCGCGGCGCTTCGGCCCGGCGGAGACTACGTCGTCATCGACGCGAGCGCGGCCGACGGCGCCGGCGTGAGCGGGTCGAAGACGCTCCACCGCATCGAGCAGTCCCTCGTCGTGGAGGAGGTCACCGCCGCCGGGTTCGAGCTCGTCGGCTCGGCGGACTTTCTGGCCAATCCTCAGGACACGCTCGACTGGAACGCCCTGCCGTGGCGAGAGGCACGGGAGATGTACAGCGACAAGTTCGTCCTGCGATTCCGCAAGCCGCCGCAGGGGTGATATCAACGTCCGCATCCGTGGACGCGCCGTTCTTCGAAGAGGCTTCTCAGACGCTGAGCGTCCCGCTTCTGCAGATCGGCGACATCACGGTCACGCCGGCGTTCCTGCTCAAGTTCGTCGTTCTGTTCATCGTGCTGGTCGGCCTGGCGCGCTTCGTTCGACGGCGGCTCGTCCTGAGGATCCTTCGGAACTCGCACGTCGACCCCGGGGTGAAGTACGCCATCGCGCGAATCGCCTCGTACGGGGTCTGGACCGCGGGGTTGCTCATCGGCCTGCCGATCGTCGGGGTCGAGCTCAACAGTCTGCTGGTCGCCTTCGGTGCGGTCGGCATCGGCATCGGACTCGGCCTGCAGAAGATCGCCGAGAACTTCATCAGCGGGCTGTTCCTGTTGTTCGCACGCCCCGTGAAGGTGGGCGACCGAGTCGTGGTGGACGGCCGTGAGGGGACCGTGATCGAGATCCAAGGCCGCGTCACGCTGGTCCGCGACAACAACAACGTCGTGTACCTGGTGCCCAACGCGACCTTGGTCTCCGACCTGGTCGTCAACCTGACGCACAACGACCGCATCGTTCGCTACACGTTCGACGTGGGGGTGTCGTACGCCTCGGACCCCAACGCCGTGCGTGAGTGTCTGCTGGAGGTGGCCAAGGCCCACGAGACCTTGCTGGAGGATCCGCCGCCGGACGTGTTGTTTCTCGGCTTCGGCGAGTCGAGCCTGAACTTCCAGCTGCGGGCCTACTGTCGGGCGCTGGTCGACGAGCCCGAGCGCCTGCGCAGCGAGGTCAACTTCGCGATTTGGTACCAGCTCAAGGAATCGGGGATCGAGATCCCGTTCCCGCAGCGCGACCTGCACATCAAGACGATGCCGGACGCGTTGCGCCCCTGAGTACGGCGCTTGCTCACGTTCGATCCGGTCAAGCTGCAGGTTCTCCGGCGGGGCCTGCTGCAACCGGGGCCCGTTCGCCTCGTCTTTGGGGGCGTTCCCGGAGTCCTCGATGTCCCGCGCCGTCCTCGCTTGCTGCCTTCTCGCCCTCGGGGCCTGCCGTCTCGGCTCGGCAGAGGCGTCCACGGCCGGCGAAACGACGGTCCAGACCTCGCAAGCGGACGAGAGCGCCGGAGAGACGGCGGTCGCGGCGGCCAACGGTCTGGCGCTGGTCGAGCGGAGTGAGGCGCTCGACGACCCCGCGTCGGTCCTGCTCGACCAGCTCGGGTACGACGGCGAGCCCACCCCGCTCGAAGACCGCGTGCAGCGCTGGCACGGCGTCGGCGTGCGGGCGCTGCGTGCAGGCGAGCCGGATCGCGCCGTCTCGGCGTTCGCGATCGTGCTCGATGCTGCTCCCGAGCACGCTTCCGCGGCGTTCCACCTGGGCTGCGCGCTTGCGGCACGAGGCGAGTATGATCGGGCCGCCAACGCCATCGCCCACGCGATGCTTCACGAGTTCCCCCACCTGTGGCGCCGCTACGTCGAGCAGCCCGAGCTCGCGCAGCTTCGCGACAGCGACGCCCACGGGCGCCTCGTTGCGCTCCACGCTCGGCTCGAGGTCCTGCACGCCCAGGCGCGCAGCGAGGGCACGCCGCACACCGCCCGGTGGACGCGCTCCGACACCGAGCGCGGGGCCCAGGCCGGCCTCTCGCTTCGCGGTCGCTTCGTCCCGGTCGCGCCTCGAGCCTGGTCGTCCACCGCCGTCGCCGGGGCAACGCTTGCCGTGGATGCCGTCTACGACCCGGCTGCTGACGTCGTCGTCAACGTGGTCGCGCGTGGTGGCGAGACCCTCCGCGACGCCTCGGTCGAGGTCCACGACGCCCGCCGTGGCGGCGCGCTCGGTCGCTACGCCGCCTCCAAGGTCGACACCGTCGAGATCGTTCCCCGCAGCGGGGGCGCCTGGGTCCGCGAAACCGGCTCTTCCTGGACCGACCTGCGCGGACGTGCCGTCGCCGCAGACGAGCTCGAGGCGACCATCCGCGTGAACGCCTCCGGCATCGCCCTCCGCTGAAACCCCCTTGGGGCCCCTCAAGCCGCCCTCCCACGAAGAATCTCAATTTCGTGGACGAAAGCAGTTGCGTCCGTGGAGGCCCGTTGCTATCAACCCCCTCCCACGCACCCTTAGCTCAGCTGGATAGAGCGTCGGTCTACGGAACCGAAGGTCAAACGTTCGAATCGTTTAGGGTGCGCTTCGAAGAGCCGCCTCCCGCAAGGGGGCGGCTCTCGTCTTGGTTCGTTCGGGGTCGGTTCGTCGTGCCGAGAAGCTAGACCCGCGGCTCCACGGTCACGACGGTCTTCACGTCATGTACTTGAAGTCCGCGCTCGTGCGCTGCCAGGTGATGGTGGCGTGGCAGCGCCTTCGTCGACGACGGAATTTTTCATCCACTTTCATGGGGGCGCCTCCACACCGTAGGGGCGGGTCGTCGAGCCAGGCGAAGCTGCCGCACCCGAAAGCCGACAGTTGATGCTCGTTTCCCACGTCACCACCCCCGCGCTCCGCTCGTCCTCCCGGTGGCCCTCCACTCGATGCGTCGCCGTGATGCTCTTGGCCAGTCTCATGGCCTGCTCCGATGCGTCCCAGGCGGACGAAGCGGCTGACGCGACCCAGGGCGAGGGGAGCGGCGGTTCAGTGGACAGCGTCGCGGACGGCGAAAGCGGGGACGCGGCTGAATCCGTCGCGGAGGACTCCGCCGGCGACGACACGGACGGGGAACCGAGCGACCCCTGGCTCCCCGGCATTCAGTCGACGCTTCATCCCGACCTTCCCGGCGGAGCGCCGGTCGCCTGTGAATGGGACTGGTTCATCGGTCATCTGTTCTTTCAGCGCAACGACGCCCAACCAGACGCACATTCACCCCGCCGCATGTATTCGGCAAGCTGCGATACCCACACGGATGCGCCGCGTCTGTACACGTCCTTGACGGTGGGTGCGAAGGTCGACTCGGGGCTGGGTGGCGTTTCGGGGGTGATTACGGTGGGGACGCTCAACGCCCAAACGGGCGCGGTCGAGGTGAACGAGACGTACCACTTCCCCGAATGCCGCTCGATGCATGGCATCGCTGCCTCGTCTGACTGCGGCACCGTCGCGGCGCTGTGTCGCACGGCGAATACGTCGACGGGGGAAGACCACGACGCGGTCGCCAATGGTCCAGACCCGGCGTGGATGACCAACGAGAACGTCTGCGGCAACGAAGACAAGATGAACGACCACATGTGGCTCTACGAGTGGCCCGACGGGGACCTCTCGGCCGAGCCCATCAAGGTCATCGTGCACAAATCGATCGGCTCTTGGGAATATGGGAGCAACTACCTTCGCTACGCAGAGTCCCAAGATACGTACGGCATTGCGGTCAAGGCGACCGTCGGCGAAAAAGACGTGGGGAGCGGCTGCCACGAAGCCGACACGTTCCTCGTCCTCGACCGCGCAGACTATCGGTTCTTCCCAGAGAGTGAGCGCGGCTGGGTCTGGGCTTGCGCGACCGGACATACGATCCACAACAGGCCCGCGTTCGATCCTGCGACAGGAAAGTACGCGATGCTCTGCAGCACCGACTGGAACGACGAGGGCGAAGCAGATCGCAATGAGATCGCGTTCCGCCTCGAAGATGCGCCCAAAGACGTCGTGCACTACGCGACGGGAGGTTCGATTCGCATCAAGGGAGGCGCCGGCCCGCTCGTTCCCCGCGATACGGGCGGATTTCTGGGCCTCATCGTGGGCGATCCGACGATGACCCCGGACCCGGACTACGCCAGTCCGACGCAGATCGGCCTCGTCGGCTTCGACGCCGAGGGGGACCCCACGGGGGAGATCCGGTGGTTCGACAACGAAGGGCAGGGCTTTCACGGATGGCCGCAGCTTGGACCGCTCGGCGGCGACCGCTACCTCTTGGCGTGGGGCGAGGGGTATCAAGCCGGGAGCGCCGAGAGCAACGGGGAGCGCAACGCGGCCCTCGTGCTGCCCCAGACCTTTTGGATGATGGAGATCGACGGCGACGGCAACGCTCTGACCGCACCCGCGGAGGTCACCGAAGCCGGCTGGGGCGAGACCAACGAGATGGTCTCTTTGGGGGATGGTCGCGTCGCGTGGTCATTCGTCCCCAATGACCGTCGAGACCCTGAGACCGGGACGTACCCTTCGTGTAACCAGGACCTGGTGCACTACGTGTACACCTCCGCTTCCATGCCGTGAGGGGGGCATAGGCGTACTTACTCGTCGATGTGGACGTGGGACGAGCCCAACCGCATGCGCGTGCGCTGGCGTTCGACGATGTGCGCGGCGTCTGCAAACCCGGCGTCGGTGAAGAGCCGTCGCAGGCGGAACACCAACACGTTGAGGTGGCTGCCATTGACGCCGAGCGTGCGAAGGACCTGGCTGCGATCGAGCCAGCCCTCTGGGGACTGCAGGCGCGCGTGGATCAACAAGGCGAAGAACGCTGCGGTGGAGCCCAGCTCGTACGAGGCCACGGCACCGCGCTGCTCGACGCGAAGCAGGGCCGCTGCACTGGGCGTGGGCGGCCGCAGGGTGAGCGCTGCAGTCGTCAGGTCCCAGCGCGCCGTTGGTTGGGTCTCGAGCAGACCCTCGGGCAGTCGAAGTGTCCAGGTCGCCCCGCCGACGCGCACGGTCTCGCGGTCCTCGACGGGGCGTGACGCTTTCGCCTCGGGGTCCTCGAGGTGCCACCCGCTGTCCGGGTTCCAGAGCACGGTGATGAGGGGATCGCTCGCGGAGGGGAGCGGCAGCATGCCATCGCAGCCCATGGCCACGTCGCCCGCATCGTTTCGGGCCAGCGGTTCGGGGGACCCGCCATCACGGAGAATCCAGACCTCGTGCCCTTCCCCGAAGGCGAGCGCGTCTTCGAGGCGCAGGGGCCGGCTGCTGCCTTTCGCGACGGGCTTGCCGTTGATCTGTGTCCCGTTGCGGGAGCCGAGGTCGCGGACCTTCCACCCCGCGGCCCCGAAGTGGACGCTCGCGTGGAGTGCCGAGACCGAGGTGTCTTCCAGCCGGAGGTCCGCGGCACGGCTGCGTCCAACGACCGTCTCGTCGGAGAGGGAGAACGTGGCGCCATCGCGGCGTCGGACCAGCCGTGCCATCTCCAAAGACTAGACGCGCCCCGGATGCGGCCCGATGTCAGCCAGGTTTCGGCGGGATCGAGAAATCGCGGTGACAGGGCTTGTCCACGTGGCCGTCGATACACTTTCAACGATGTCGACCGGCCTTGGGCCGAGGCGAGGTCTGTCCTGGGGGGGACGGCGTCGCCGACGCGCCCGACCACATGATGTTTCCGCGGACGACGGGGGTCGACGTGGCCAGCCGTGATCCGTCGGCACCCACGCGGGCGACTGCGACCGTTCACGACGCCGAGCTGAAGGCGGAACCGATGGGCGCGCGGGAGGCTGACGCATCCGTCCCGTCACCGGGTGCAGTCGTGGGGCGCTACATCGTGCTCGAGCGAATCGGCGCCGGTTCGATGGGCGTGGTGATGTCGGCGTTCGACCCCGAGCTCGACCGCCGCGTCGCGCTCAAGCTGGTTCGACCCGGGGTGTGGTCGAACCCGGACTCCGAGTCGGAGCTCGCCGAAGAGGCGCGCGCGCTCGCCCGACTCAACCACCCCAACGTGGTCGCGGTGCACGACGTCGGGATGCATCGCGGGCACATGTTCCTCGCGATGGAGTTCGTCGAGGGCCACACAATGCGCTCGTGGCTTTTGGAGGGGCGGCATGCGTGGCAGGAGGTCTTGCCGGTGTTCTTGGCCGCGGGTCGCGGGCTTTGGGCCGCCCACCGTCAGAACCTGATTCACCGGGACTTCAAGCCTGAGAACGTGATGGTGGACCTCGAGGGACGCGTGCGCGTGATGGACTTCGGTCTCGCCCGTCCACCACGCGCGGGCCGGCCTGCACCGGCGCCGCACAACGGCGACGTCGAACACAGCGTCCTGGTCGGTACGCCCGCGTATATGGCTCCCGAGCAGTTCGAGCGACAGCCGGCGACTCGGCGAAGCGACCAGTTCGCGTTTTGCGTTGCGTTGTACGAGGCGCTGTACGGCTGCCGCCCGTTCTCTGGCGACTCGTTCGTTGCGATCTACGAGTCTCAGCAGGATGGTCGACGCGTTTTGCCCTCGGGAATGCCGACGATTCCGCGGTGGCTGAACAAGGTCGTCTCGCGGGGCCTTGCTCTGGATCCCAAAGCGCGCTTCGACAGCCTCGGCGAGCTGCTCGACGCGCTCGAGGCGGGTCTTTCTCGACGGGGCCGACGGGCATGGGCGGCTGCAGGAGCCCTGCTCGTCGGCGCGCTCGCGATGATCCCCGCGGCGGCCGCGTGGGACCGAAACCGGGCGCGTGCGGCGTGTGCCGAGCAGGCGGCCCCGCTGCGCGCGTTGTATGACGACGACGCACGGACGCGGGTCGCGACCGCGTTTTTGTCGACCACGGTGCCCCAGGCCCCCGAGTCGATCGCGCGGGTTTCGAAGCCGCTGGCAGCGTACGTAGACTCGTTGGCGACGCAGACCGAGACCGTCTGTATCGCAGCACGTCAGCGCGACAGCGACGCGGACGCCGGAAAGGCGGCGTGGTGCTTGGGTGAGCTGCGACGCGACGTGGAGGGGCTGATGGTGGCGTTCTCACGGCCCAACGCTGCGGCTATCGTCGATGCGCCACACGCAATTGCGAGGCTCACGCCCGTCGAGGTCTGCGTCGACCCGGAGGCGCTCGAGCGAGCACCCGAACCGCCGTCGGAAGAGGTCGTCGCGGCGATCGGTCCGCTTCGCGCTCGGTTCGCTGAGGTCGAGGCCTGCCGCGTTCGTCAAGACCATCGGTGCGTCGTTCGTCGCACGCGCTCGCTTCGTCGAGAGCTTCACGCGATCGCGTCGCTACCGTTGCTCGCGCAGGCCGGATACGACGAGGGCCGAAGCCTCGCCGCGCTGGGGCGCCTCGACGTTGCCGAAGGAGTGCTGTCCAGGGCGCACGACCATGCGGTGCTCTCGGACCGCTGGCAGCTGGCGGCACGGATCGCAGGCTCGCTCAGCGACCTGGTCGGGCAGCAGCCCGGTCGTGGTTCCGAAGGGCAGCTGTGGTCGCGACTCGCTCGGACGGCGATCACGCGCGGCGGCGACCCCATGTGGCTCATCGAAGCCCAGCGACAGTCGCAGCTGGGTCGGGTGTTCGCCGCGTCGGGCGAGCCGGCGCAGGCGCGTGAGGCTCACGCCACGGCGCTGGACCTGCTCGAAGAAACCCTGCCTGCCGAGCACCCGCGTATTGCGACCGCGACCGCTGCCTATGCCGACGCGCTTCTCGACGCAGGGGAGACCAGCCGCGCGAAGGAGGTGCTGGGGCAGGCGCTCGAACGGCATGAGCGGGCGTCGGGCCCCGGGCACCCGGCGGTGGTGGGGGTGCTGGCGCAGCTTGGCGCGATGGAACTGGCGCAGGGGCAGGCCGCCGCGGCGCGTGACGCCTGTACGCGGGGCGCTGCAATCGCGCGCACGAGTCCTCCGGGAATGCAGCCCGACCTGGTCGGGCTCGAGACGTGCGTGGCGCGAAGCTGGGCCCTGTCTGGCGCGCGTATCGAGGCATCTGCCGCGTTCGGCCGCGTGCTCGACCTCCTCGTCGAAGCGCACGGCTTGGAGCATCCGGCGGTCGCTACGGTCGAGGACGAGCTTGCGGCGCTTGAGCAGTCGCTGCCCGCGACCTCGGCCGTCGAGTGACGCGGCGTCGCATCCACGGCAGCAGCAGCAGCAGGGCGAAGCCTCCGGGGTCGCCGCCGTTGCTGCAGCCGCAGCCGGGATCACCGCCGTCGGCAGGCGCTTCGTCGTCCGCGCCGGTTTCTCCAGAGGACGTGCTCGCCGGGTCGACGGGGGGCGTCTCCGTGGTGCCGCCGGTTGTCCCGGTCGTGCCGTCGGGCTCGGGCAGGTCGCCCCCGGTCGTGCCCGGAGGAGGCGCGCCGCCGCTGGACGAACCGTCGTCGGTGTCCTCGGGCGCGTCGCCGGTGGAGGCCCCGGACTCAGGACCGAGGCGCCCGCACTGCGGTTCGCCGCCGAGCTCGCCGGCGCATCCCGTCGCCCACGTGCCGACGCTCTCGTGAAGCTGGGTGGGGAAGGGCGTGCAGGCGGGTCCGGGATCCCACACGCCGTCGGCCGTGAAGCACGACGACGCGTCCACGCCCATGACCGATTCGATCCACGCCATCTGCGGTGCGATCATCGTGTAGGTCGTGCCCGGTCCGCACACAGGTTGAACGCCGCCGCCGTTGGTCGGGTCGACGATGAACGACGCGCCACCAGAGCTCCCGCCTCCCGTGCTCGACTCGCCGCCGCCGGTGCTGCTCGTGCTGCTCGTGCTGCCCGTCCCGGTCGCCCCGGGGTCGAAGTCCGGCGGGACGAACAGGCTTTGGGCGATTCCCACGAGTCGCCAGGAGCCGTCGGCCAGCTGAAGGAAGGCGCCACCGCCTGAGTCTCCGTGGCAGGCGCTGGAGAACTCGTCGAGGCCGACGAGATCGATCTCCTCGGCGTCGTCGCGCAGCTGAAACACAGACTGCGGCGTGAAGCGCTTGGGCCCGAGCCCCTGGCCGTCGACGAAGTCGCCGAACTCGTTGAACCAGCTCTGCTCGTTGCCGTACCCGACGATCTGGACCACGGCGTCGGGCGCCAAGCCATCGAGTTCGCAGCCTTGCGCGACCGGAACGGGCTGCACGTCTTCGACAGGTGCCGCGAGCTCGCAGATCGCCATGTCGACGAACGGCTCTTCGTAGTAGAGCGGGTTGTTCGAGCATCCGACTACGTCCACGGTCCGCTCGGGGGCAAATCCGTCTTCGCCAAAGCCCATCGCGACCGGGACCTGACCATCATCGATGCAGTGGGCCGCGGTGAGGACGAACCGTGGATGGATCAGCGTGCCCGAGCAGAACGGCCCGTCGCCGCGGAGCAGCGCGACGGTGCTCGGCCACTGGCACGAGCCGGCGTCGTCGCCGTTGTGGATCTCGGCCACGGTCGGCGTCGGGCTCGGCTCCGGTGCCGCGGCCGGACTGGAGGCCCCGCAGGCCGCGAGGAGCAGGACGAGCGGGAGGGCGATGCGGCGATGCACATCACTTCATGTCGCTCTCGAGCAAAATCCATCAAAACAAATTTTGATAACTCTGTTGGGGTGGTGACGGAGACGTCCCGGCGGGTACAAGGCACCCATGTCTCCGTTCCATCTCGCGTTCGTCGTCGATGACCTCACGGCCGCGCGAGGCTTTTACGGGGACCTGCTCGGATGCACCGAAGGACGAAGCGCCCAGACCTGGGTGGACTTCGACCTGTTCGGTCACCAGATCGTCGCCCACCTGGGGCCGCGCCGAGCCGAGGAGGCCACGAACCCCGTCGACGCTCACGACGTCCCGGTGCCGCACTTCGGCGTCGTGCTGTCGTGGTCCGACTGGCATGCGTTTGCAGAGCGCCTGCAGGCGCGCGGGGTCGCGTTCGTGATCGAGCCCTGCGTTCGCTTCGAGGGACAGGTTGGTGAACAGGCGACGATGTTCTTCCGCGACCCGGCTGGCAACGCGCTCGAGTTCAAAGCCTTCAAGGACGCGTCGCAGTTGTTCGCGACGTCCTGATCGCGGCGATCAGCCGGCGTCGAGCTTGGCGAGCAAGCCGTCGACGGTCGCGTCCCAGCGCAGGCGGTTTCGGTTCGCGTCGCTGAGGAAGCCATCCGTGACGGCCCGGTCCAGCCACGCGACCAGGGCGTCGTAGTAGCCGTCGACGTTGAGCAGCCCGACGGGTTTGCCGTGTACGCCGATCTGGGCCCACGTCACGATCTCGGCCAGCTCTTCGAGGGTGCCGAAGCCGCCGGGCAAGGCCAAGAAGCCGTCGGCGTGGTCGAACATCGCCTGCTTGCGCTCGTGCATCGTGTTCACTTCGATCAGCTCCGTCAGGCCGCGGTGCGCCACCTCGGATGAAAAGAGACGCGTCGGAATGACGCCGGTGACCCGGCCGCCGCCCGCGAGCACGGTGTCGGCGACCAGCCCCATCAGCCCGACCGCGCCGCCCCCGTAGACGAGCTCGGTCCCGCGGGACGCGAGCGCGACACCAAGCTCGACCGTCGCCTTCGTGATCGCTTCGTTGGCGCCGGGGGAGGACCCACAGTAGACGCAGAGTCGACGGAGCATCGGCGCCAGCGTAGCAGCCCGTGAGGAGGGAATGCCCTGCGACGCCGGGGGGCTTTCCCGCCCTGGCGGGTGCCGCGGCGGACGCTAGACCGGGTGGGTCATGCTGAACTACCACCACCTTCGGTACTTCTATGAGACCGCACGTCTGGGCAGCATGTCGGCGGCGGCTCGAAGGCTCCGGGTGACCCAACCAACGGTCTCGGCCCAGGTTCGCGAGCTCGAGGGCCAGTGCGGTGGAACGCTGCTCGAACGCGATGGCGGACAGTGGGCGCTGACCGCGTTGGGACACCACGTCTACACCTACGCGGCCGACATCTTCGCGCTGGGTGAGGAGCTGCATGCCACCCTCAGTGGCCCGGGGACGGCCGCGGGTGCGCTTCGCATCGGCGTGGTCAAGTCGGTCCCCAAGCTCGTCGCGTACGGGCTGCTGCGGCCCGCGCTCGACGGTGAACACGAGGTGCGCGTCGAAGAGGCGTCGCTGGCGGTCTTGGTGGACCGCCTGCGTCTGCATCACCTCGACATCGTGGTCTCGGACTTCCCGCTCGCCCCCCACACGGCGGCCGGTGCCTTCGACCACCCTTTGGGTCGCGCGGCGGTCTGCGTCTACGGAACGCAGGCGCTCCTCTCGGCGCATCCCAACGCGCCCGAGGATCTCCAGGACGCGCCCTTCTTGGCGCTGACGAAGACCGCCTCGCTGCGTCGGGTCCTCGACCGCGCGCTGGAATCGCTCGGCGTGCGGCCTCGCTACGTGGGGGAGTTCGAGGACAGCGCGCTGCTCAAGGTCGTGGCGGCGGAGGGGCTGGGCTTCATGGCTGCGCCCGTGCATATCGAGGAGCATCTCGCTCGCGTCTACGGACTTGTACGGGCGTTCGACTTGCCCGACGCCTACGAGGAGCTGCACCTGCTCTCGATGGAGCGACACGTCCAGCACCCCGTCGCCATGACCATCCTTCGCCGCGCCCGGGGCATGTTCGAGGGGATTTCCGCCCTGCGGCTGGGGCAGGACCCCCCATAGGTTTTTTCTTGGGCTGCTGCGGGCGACTCGGCGGTGCCGTTTTCGACGTGTCGCCTAGTCTCTCTTCGTCCGCTGCTCGACGGACCCAAGCACGCGAACACGCGCGAGGTCAGGCGAGCAGACGACACTCCCGACACGACTCGTTCGGGGGAGCCGGGGTTCCGCGCATGGGGCCTCGGCTCCCCCCTCCACCCAAGGACGTCGCGCCATGCAAATCAGTGTTCGTTGCTCCCCCGAGATCACCAACCCGTCCGTTGCCTCTTTCGCCGTGCGAAGGGTCCGAGGCTCCACCCAACGGCTCGCCGAGCGCCTGCGTCGCGTCGAGGTCGACGTCACCCGCGAGACGCCACGCGAAGGCGGGCGCTACATCTGCCGCGTCCGCGGCCTGCTCGGCCGGGGCGGAGAGATTCTGGTCAAGCGAGACGAGCGGGACCCGAAGGTGGCGATCGCCGCTGCCGTCGAACGCTTTCGCCGATCGCTGACCCGCCAGCTCGAACGCGCGGAGCGGCGGGCCGCCGCCTGATCAGCCTTCGCTCGTGGGGGCGTCCGCGTCTCCTTCGGTCGCGGCAGGCTCGGGCTTTTTCGGCATCGCGATCTCTGCCCACACCAGGTAGTGGTCGCTGACGTCGCGGAACGGCGCCTCCTCGATAGGGACGGTAGGCCACGGCGCATCACCGGGGTCTTCGGCATCCCGTACGACCTCGGCTTCGGCCGAGGTCGTCGCGTTTCGGAGCTCGAGGCCGCAGGCGATGATGTGGTCCGAGGGCTCTCCGGCGATGTTCGTACGGCCCGCATCCGTCGCCGAGTCGGCGCAGTCGTCGTCCTCTTTGCGGTTGTGCTTCGCGGCGAGGATGCCTGGCGTCCGCTTGGCGTAGTCGTCGTCGTAGGGGTGCGAGACCGAGTTCATCGTCCCGGTGATGAGGAACGGGTGCTCTCGGCGCTCCTTGGCGATGGCCTGGTTGAGCGCGCGCGCGGCCTTGCGTCGCTTCGAGCCGTAGGCGGGTGCCTTGCCCTCGCGCATGTGCATCGCGATGACGGTGACCGTGTCTCCGGTCGGCAGCTCCACGTCCACGGCGACGTGCTTGTCGATGGCGACGTCGTATCGACGCACGTTGCTCATCGGGAGACGCGACAGGACTGCGACCTGCTGTCCCGTCGCGCGGTCTTTGCCTTCAAGCCACGCCGAGTCGTAGTCGTAGCCGCCTTTGCTGGACACCTCCGTGGCGATGTCGATCAGCTCTCGCTCGCCGCCGAGCTCGGTCAAGGTGACCACGTCGAGCTTCTCGGTGACGAGGATGTCCACGATGCGGTCGCGTTTCCACGCCCAGTCTTCGGGGCTCTTGGCGCGGTGCGGCCGGGCTTTCTTCGGGCGCTCGTCGATCTCATCGAAGGCCCACTCGAGGTTGAACGTGCCCACCGCGATCGCGTCCTCGGGGACTTTTGGAGGCTCGGGTTCGGGCTCGGGTTCGGGCTCGGGCTTGGGCTCCGCCTCCGGCGCGACCGCGACCGGCGGAGGGGGCGGAGGCGCCTGCTTGTCGCAGCCGGCGGTCAGGAGAGAGGCAAGAACAGAGAGTCGGACCGCACTCTTCATTGCAGAAATAAATGTATCTCAGATTTCATAAAATATGGCCTATGAAAATGGCCGGATTCATCCGGTCGAAGAATTCCGAGGGCGTTCGTAACCGATCGGGTCTCCGTACGTGGGGTGGGCATGCAGGACATCGATGTGATCGTGGTCGGGGCCGGGCTGGCCGGGTTGTCCGCGGCTGCCCTCGTCGGACGGCGTGGATGCAGCGTGCAGGTGCTGGAGGCCGCCGGCGCCCCGGGAGGTCTCGCCCGCTCACGGCGCCGGGGTGGGTTCATCTTCAACCGGGGGGCCCATGCCCTGTACCGAGGCGGCGCGGCACAGAGCGTCCTGCAGGAACTCGGCCTTCCTCTAGAAGGACGCGCCCCTTCGCTCGACGGCGTGGTGTGGCGGGGGGGCACCTCCCATCGGCTGCCCGGCACCCCGTGGTCGGTGCTCACCTCGAGTCTGCTGTCGTGGCGCGGTCGGGCGGCGCTGGCCTCCGTCTTTGCGCGTCTGCCTCGGCTGACTCCGGGTGACTTCGTCGATGTTTCCGCGGAGCAGTGGCTTACCCATACGGTGAGGGATTCCGAGGCACGGGTGTTCCTTGCGGCGATGCTGCGGCTGTCGACGTACGCGGGAGACCTGACCGCGGTGTCGGCTGAAGCCACGCTCACGATGCTGCAGCGCGCGGCGGGCAGTGGCGTGCTCTACCTCGACGGTGGGTGGCAGCAGCTCGTCGATGGGCTCCGGGCTGCGGCCGAAGCAGCGCAGGTGGAGCTTCGGTACCGGACGCCGGTTGCGTCGGTCGAGCCGGGTGCCGTCACGCTGCGCGACGGCACCCGCATGCAGGCCGAATACGTCGTCGTTGCAACGCCACCGTCGGTCTGCGACGCATGGCTCCCGGAGACGCCGGTCCACGCTGCGAACGTCGCGTGCCTCGACGTTGCGCTGCGCGTACGCCCCGAGGGCCCCGGCTTGGCCTTCGACCTCGACGACCCGATGTATCTGTCGGTGCACAGCGACACCGCGAGGCTGGCCTGCAAAGGCGGTGCGCTCGCGCATCTGCTGCACTACCAGCCAAGCGACGACCCGCTGCAGACGCGGGCTGCCCTGGAGAGCCTGCTCGACCGGGTCCTGCCGGGCTGGCGCGAGCACGTGGAGCACGAGCAGTTCTTGCCGTCGATCACCGTGACCGAAGGGCTCGTTCGTCCGGGGATGTCGCTGGCGCAGCGTCCCGGCATTGCCGTACCGGGCATGCCGAAGGTCTGGCGGGTTGGCGACGCGGTGGGCGCTCATGGCATGCTCGCCGACGCAGCGTTGGGGTCGGCGCGCGAGGTCGCGGCTGCGATCGCACGCGCCCGGATTCCCGAAGCCGCCTGAGATGACCGAGGTGTACGACAGCATCGAGGCGAGCTATCGCGCGCATGCCGAGCATTTGTGGGGCTTGGCCTATCGGATGCTCGGGGTCAAGGCAGACGCCGACGAGGTGGTGCAGGACGCCTACGTTCGGTTTCTGCGCTCGCCGCCCACGCTCGAGCGCGAGGTCCGTCCCTGGCTGGTCCGGGTGACGATGAACCTGGCGCGGGACCGACTCCGCCGCCGACGCAGCCGTGCCTACGTCGGTCCGTGGCTGCCGGCGCCCGTCGACACCACCGCGACGGCGGTCCAGACCGCGGACGCGCTCGAGGCTCGCTATTCGCAGCTCGAGTCGCTCTCGATGAGCTTCCTGCTCGCGGCAGAGACGCTCACCGACGAACACCGGGCCGTCCTCGTGATGCGCGACGTGTTCGGGTACTCGGTTCGGGAAACCGCCGAGGCGCTCTCGCTGAGCGAGTCGAACGTGAAGGTCATCGCCCATCGCGTCCGCGCGGCAATGCGAGGCTGGGAGTCGGAGCAGCGGCGGCGTCTCGAGGTCCCGCATGAACGCGTCGTCGAGGTGATGCGTCGCTTCTTTCTCGCCGTGGCAAGTGGGGACCGCGTCGGCGCCGCAGCGCTCTTGGCTGACGATGTTCGGCTGCTCTCCGATGGTGGAGGCCAGTACTTCGCAGCGCGAAAACCCGTGCTGGGGGCGGAGCGGGTGGCCCAGTTCTACGTCCGGCTCTCGCAGACCCTGCCGCCGCCGACCGGGGTTTCCTTCGTGACGCTCGCAGGCCAGCCGGCAGTGCTGCTGCAGAACGATGCGGCGGGCGAGCAGCATCCTCCGCTTGTGTGCCTCAGCGTCGAGCTTGCGGAGGATGGTCGGATCACAAACATCTATTCGGTCCTGGCCCCGGACAAGGTTGCCGGCCTCGTTCCGTCTGTGTAGCCGGTTCAACGCATGCAAGGTCCAAAGGTGGCCAGCCGGGCTGCCGCCGATCGAAACCGGGCCACCGACGCGGCGGCCGTACGGCTCGGGATGGGCCGGGAGCGCGGCCGGCGTCCCAACTCGTCGCTCCGTCTTGTGCTGCGGATTTGGTTCATCGACAAGGGACGCGGTGGCAACGGATGTGCCCCCCACATCAAGCATGAAGACTCGCTGGATTCTCGCCGCGCTGGCGCTCGCGCTCGCTCCTCTCCCCATTAAGACCGCTGAGGCCGCAGGACCGCTGCCCGGCATCGACTCCTCCTCGGGATTCGTCATCTACTACGGTGCCGACTTCTCGCCGGCGACGATGGCGACGCTTGCTCGCGCAGACGTGGTCGTGCTGCACCCCGAGGTTCACACGGTGACGCCGTCGATCGTCGCGGAGCTTCAGGCCGCCGGCGTCGACCAGGTACTGGGCTACATCAGCTTGGGCGAGGAAGACGGCGACCTTCCAGTGATGGTGGGCGATGGGACCGGACCGGTGCGTCACGACGGCGTGGGGCTGGTGACCTCCGGTGGTGGCGTTGCCTCATTCTACGTCGACGACTTCTACGACGGCACTGCATACGTCTCCGACGGCATCCCGGATACCAACCCCGAGTGGGGCGGTCGCTACATTCTGCCCAACGCCGCGTGGCGTGACGTGCTCGAGCAGCAGCGCATGGGCGGCTCGACGGCGTACCCGACTCGCGACGCTGCCGGACTGGGGCAGCTGCTCGGCGCGCGAGACAGCGAGACCGACACCGACCGCACGCATGACTTCGGGTTCGACGGTGTCTTCCTGGACACGATCGGGACCGCGTCGCCCTATCTCAACGTGCCGGGATCCTATTCATGGGCGGCCGAAGAGATGAGCGTCGCCGTAGCATCGATTGCCGAGGATCACCCCGACGCCACGCTGATGGTCAACGGGGGCGGCTTCTACTTCAACCCGACCGACTACAACCCGGTCTACGACGTGCACCCCTTCGACTTCTCGATTCGTCCGTACGTCAGCGCCGTGTTGTTCGAGAGCTATCGGCTCGACCGGTACACGGGGACCGCGTCGTACTTTCACCCCGACAATCGCCACAACTACGCGCCGAAGATGATCGCCGAGTCGATGCGTGAGGACGGCTTCACCGTGTTCACGGTGGACTATGCAGAGTCCGCTTCGACCGCAGAACTCGACGCAACTCTCGTCGCTTCGGCCGTGGACAACGGGTGGACGCCGTACATTGCACCGGACATCATCCTCGATGATGCGGGGACGTATGCGCTCGACAACCCGCCGGCGCCCGATCTTTCGCCGCCGGTCTGGGACAGCACCGCGAGTGGCTTTGCGCTCATCGATGTGCCCGATCGGGTCGGCGTGCAGTCGGTGGTCCTGGGCGACGCGCCCGGAGAGATCATCGTCGGCTGGGACGTCGCGCGTGACCAGACCGGGCCCGTGACGTTCAACGTCGCCATCTCGAGTGCGCCGGACATGAGCAACGCGGTGGTGTTCGAAGATGTGCAGACGCGAATGGGCGACGGTTGGGACGTCGACCCATTCTCGGCGGGAGCGTTCGAGACGACGGTGGGCGGTCTGTCGGGTGGGGACTACTACGTCCGTGTCCGCGCGGTCGATGGGCTCGGACAGTCCGAGGAAAACGACGTCGTTCTGCCCATCACCATGCCAGGGGATGACATCTCGAACGTGGCGCCCGCGCTGGTGCTCGACGGGGTGCTGGACGACTGGGACGGGCTCGTCTCCTTCGGGATCGACCCCGACGACCTGCCCGCCGTGTCGGACGCGTACGACCTGCTCGAGCTGTGGATGGCCGACGGCGACGGCATGCTTTACGTCGGGATGGACATGGAGGGCCCGTACCAGGCTTCGTGGCGCAACACGGTTTACTTCGACGTCGACGAGACGCGCATGACCGGCTACCGCGGCTACGGCAACTTGTCGGTGGGCGCCGAATACATGCTGCAGGGCAGGCACGTGTACGCCTACACCGGGTCGGGCACGAACTGGAGCTGGTCGTGGATCGGCAAGTCGGGCGGCTCGCACCAGGGCGGCGACGGCGAGTTCACCATCCCGCTGGCGTGGCTGGGCGACCCCGCCGCAATCGACGTGGTGTTCAAAGGCAACGCGACGCCGAAGGACTACGCACCCGACGGTGCCGACCAGGGGGCCGGCGGCGAGGCGTACCACTACGCGATCGCCAGCCAGTGAGTGATGCGGTCAGTCGCGCGAGAGCGCGTTGCGGATCGCGGTGATGAGCTCTTCGTCCGAGGCGAAGAGCTCATCGACCTCGTCCTGCTCGAAAAACCAGTCACCGGGGCGGTTGAAGGTCATGGGGTCCCGCTCCAGCGCCAGCTCGAGCCGCTCGGCCAGCTTTCGAGCGGACGCGCCCTCCACCAGCGCGAGCTGGTCTTCGGCGACGAGGTCCTTGATGAATTTCACGAAGGGGTCGCGCTCCTGCTTGGGGGGCGCGGGTTCGTCCGAGGCGTCGTCGAGGTCGTCGTCGAGGCCGCCGAACTCGTCATCGTCATCGTCGTCGCCGAGCTGGGCGATCGCGGCGAACAGTCGCGAGGCCACCGCGTCCGAAGACTTCTTCTCGGCGCGTGCGTCGTCGTCGCGGCTGCGCTTGCTTGGGCCCCCCGCGCCGCCGAACAGCGCGCGCAGGTCTGGCAGGGGCTCTTGGTCCATCGCGTCGCCCGGCAGCTCAAGCGCTTCGGGGAATGTGGCGCCGGCGGGAATGCGGTCGGCGTCGGTGAGGTGCGGCAACGAAGCCCATCGCTGCGCAGGAAGCTCGTCCTGCTTGGCGAGCACGAGCACGTACTGCGCCCCGATGCTCTCTTCACAGTCGGGGAAGACCTCGTACAGGCCGCCCCAGTACGCGCCGGGCTCCGCCGGCCACGAGCCAACGGGCGTGCCGAAGTCCGCGCCGAGCTGGAGGGGTCCGTCCACGTGCAGCGGGAAGACGAAGGCGGAGTGCAGCGCGTCGGCGACCGCAGGCAGTTCGTCTTCGGCGACGAATTTCACGCCAAACTCACCACGTTCCCCGAGCTCGATGCCGAAGCCGCGTGCCGACGCGAGGGCCTCGGCTTCCGCGCCGGCCGATCCGACGAACACCACGATGCGCCCGCTGGACGCTTTGCACTTCAGCGTGGTCAACGCCCACGAGCCTGGGCGCGAGCGTCCATCCCGTCAAGGGCTGCTCTGCCCCGTTTTCCGCCGATCGGCGCCCTCAACCTCACTTTTTTCCACTCAGCCTCTGATCCGATCGCGTCCGGGCGTCACCAATGGCTCGCATGCGCTCATTTGCCCTGATCTCGCTCGCGTTTCTCGCCGGTGGATGCTTTTCCGAACCGCTCGAGGCCGCCCCACCCAACACGGGCTCATCCTCGTCGGGGGGACCGTCGGAGTCCACTTCGTCCGAACCCGGGACTACGGAGGCGGTCGACGTCTCCTCGACCGGTGACGCCGGCTCGACCGGCACGTCGGAGGGGGAGACCGGCAGCACCGGAGGGTCGAGCTCAACAGGCGGCGAGGCCGGTTCGACGTCGGACCCGCCACGCTCGACCTGTGGCGACGGCATCATCGAGGGCGCCGAAGTCTGCGACGACGAAGGACCCGTCGTCCTCGAGCCGGGCGCCTGCCGACCGGACTGTAGCGGTCCGATCCCGCTGCGGCGGATCACGCTCTCGCCGCAGCCCGTGCAGGGCGACCTCGGTCCGGACCCCGTCGCAACCGTCGACAGCCTCTGTCCCGCCGGGGCCCGGGCGATGTTCTCCGACGGGGTGGCCCGGCGCGCGAGCGTGGCTCCCAATGCGGTCGTCGATCCGATCGACTGGGTCCTGCATCCGTTCACCGCGTATCAAAACGCGGCCGGCGAAGTGCTCTGGGTGACGGACATGGTCCCGCTGCTCGGAAGTCGCGACGGTCTGCCCACGCCGTTGCTCCACTCGATCGTGCCATTCGACCGTAACCCTCCCGGCGTCTTGACGGGGATGAACAGTGACTGGACGTCGCCACCCCAGGCCGACTGTGAAGGGTGGACCTCGGCGAGTGCAAACGCGGTGCATTCCGCTGGGATCCCGTGGATCCTGGATGGTGGTGGCTACCTCGACAACGGGGGCGTGACCGCATGTAACGTGTTCGGTCGGGTGTACTGCGTGGAGCAAGACTGAGTGATGCGTTGAGGCGCGTCCGCTGGCTCCAGCGAGTCGTCAGGCTCGCGTGTATGCTGGTGATGTGTCTCGGTGCGCGTCGGTCGTAGGGCTCGTAGTCGTGGTCGGTTGCGGAGGCGACACCAGCGTGGGGCCTGCGGTGGGTGGCAGCACTTCGGGCTCGACCACGGCCGTCACCACCATTGACCCCAGCACGTCGGGCTCGACCAGCACGTCCGCGGCGACCACCGGTGAGGCAGATGGATCGACCTCGAGTGGGGGCGTCTCCACCGGGTCCACCTCCACCGGCGCCGGGCTGGAGGTGTCCAGTGACGATGGGGGCGCGAGCAGCACCGGCGACTGGCCCGAGGGGTCCTCGGGGTGTGGTGTTGACCCGGAGATCCCGGAGGACTTCTGGGTGCTGCAGCAGACCGAGGCCGACGGCGTACCGCGGGACTACTACGTGCGGCTTCCCGAGAACTACAAGCGCAACCGGCCGTATCCGGTCGTGTATCAGTTTCACGGATGCTTCAGCGGAGACAACCGCTGGCAAAACAACCATCCGATTCACGCGGCCGCGGACGGTGACGCGATCGTGGTGCGGGGGGTCGCAATCGAAGACTGCTGGGACTTCTCGGCGCAAGGCTCTGCGGTCGCGTTGTTCGACGTGATGGTCGCAGAGGTCGAGGAGAGGTTTTGTGCCGACGATGCCCGGCGGTTCGCGTCGGGGTACAGCTCCGGCGCGTTCGTCTCACACCAGCTTTCGTGTCAACGCGGCGACATGCTGCGCGGGATTGCAACGCTCGGTGGTGGCGTGCTGGGGTCGGACTGCACCGGCCAGACCGCCGCGTACGTCGTGCATGACGTTGGCGACTCCGTCGTCTCCATCGTTCACGGGCGTAACGGTCGGAACGGGAACCTCGAGCGCAACGCCTGCGCCTTGTCGACGCAACCCGTCGAGCCCGAGCCCTGCGTGCAGTACGAGGAGTGCGATCCCGGCTACGGCGTCATCTGGTGCGAAACCCAAGGATTCGGTCACGGCCGCCGCGATGACTACGCGGCGCCGGCGTTCTGGGCCTTCTTCGATGGTCTCGACTCGGTCCGCTGAGCGAGGTCAGGTGTTGCCGGTGACGGTGAGCGTCCAGGACGCGTCCGGGACGCACGCAGCGTCTTTTTGGAAGACTTCGATGGCGATGAACGCTCCGTCGTTGGTGTTGTTCGCGAAGGTCCCTTCGCCCCAGTTGAAGGCGACGGCGTCGGGTCCCGCCGACTGCACGCTGGACTTGAGCTCTCCTCCGCAGCCCGTCGTGCCTCCACCCGCGCCGCGATACGCGTTGAGGTCCCAGTCCCCGACGTTGCTGTCCAGACGCAGCGTGACCGAGAGCTCCTCGCCGATCACGTTGTTGTTGTTCTCGCTGACCTGAATCTCGAGCCAGATCGGCTCGTCGCCCATCTCGACGAGGGCCTCCGACGGTTCGTCACCCGCGACGCCGCCGATCGGGTCCGCGCCGATACAGGTGTTGACGAACTCACAGCTCGCCGGGCCACCCGAGGTGGACGCGTCGCTGCCGTCGCCCGACTCCGTCGCCGGCTCCGGCCCGGTGGTGGTGTCCTCCGCTGCTCCACCCTCGTCGCTGCTTGAGCTGGTGCCTTCGTCGTTGGAGCTGGTCGGCGTCGGAGGATCGATGCCGGTCGTGAGCGCTCCGTCGGGGGGTCCGGTGGTGTCCAGTGGCGGGTTCCCAGCGGTGGCCGTGAGCCCCGTGATGCCAGGCTTCGCAGGGCCCTCACCGCCCGCGCAGGCGACCGAACCTGCAGCAAGCAGGGCGAGCGTCGCCGCGCGGACCATGCCAGGAGTGTAGCAAGCTGGCTATTTTGCTTCGAGGCGCGCTTTGAGCGAACCGTCCGCGATCGCGGCCCGGACGTCGCTGTTGCCCCCGACGAGGGCGCCACGGACGAACACCTGCGGAAACGTGGGCCATCCACTCCACATCTTGATCGCCAACCGCTCCTTCCACGCCGAGAAGTAGCTGCCGTACTCGAGGTACGTGAAGGAGATGCCTGCCTCATCGAGGGCGTTGCGAGCCTTCCGTACGAAGGGGTTCTGCGACATCCCGACCACGACCACGTCATCGCGGCTCACAGCCGTTGCTACGGCATCGACGACGTCGCGGTGGAACGATTCGACTGCATCCTGCGCGCGCTCGGCGTAGGCGTCGGAAGCGAGGGTCAAACGAGCCATCGAGCGCCCTGTAGCACGTCTCGCGCCGGAGCACGACGGGATCGTGGGTCGGGTGCCCAAACGTCAGCGTGACGACGTCGAACGTCGCCCGCGGCTCACCGTTCGAGCCTTGGAAGCGGTCTTCTGCTTCTCCTTCGCGCGGCTTGGGTCCTGGGTCTTGCCTGCTTCGAGCATCTCGATCGCCTTGGCGACCCTGCGGGCACGGGTGGTGTCGTTGGCCGTGTCGAACACGTCGTAGAGCACCGAGTCTCGGTTGGCGCTGCTGAGCCCATCGAACGCCGCCTGTGCAGTTGGGGAGCGGTCGAGCGCGGCCTGCAGCATGGGATGGACCGCGATCGTGGATGCGGATGGATACGTGCGTTCCCATCGGCCGTCCGCCTTTGCAGCCTCGACCTGGGCGAGCCCGGCCGGGTGCATCGTGCCGTCTGCGAGCGGGCGTTCGGCGATCTCTCGGTTGATCTTCGACCACTTGCTCCGAGGCCGCCGTGGGGTGAAGCCCGGGTGGAGAACGGGTGCACCGCGAGCCCTTTATGCTCAGTTACCTGCCCAGTTTACGGCGGCTGCCCTGGTGCTATCGTCCGGGGCCTCGATGTCGACGCTCGGTTGGCTTGCCGTGCTCACCCTCGGGCTGGGGCCGGTCTCGGTTCGTTTGGACGCTCCGCCAGAATGCCCGACCGCTCGGGACGTCGAGGCCGACATCGAGGGCTTGCTGGACCGTCCGCCGGTCGTCGACGTGACCGTGGACGTCACGCAAGCGGGCGAAGCGTTCGTCGCGACGGTCGAGTACCAGGCGGAGGGCGCAGCGCTTGCGCGGACGATCCCAGGCCCGGACTGTCGATCGGTCCTCGACGCCGTCGCGTTGGTCGTCGCGGTTGGGGTCGACCCGCTCGAAGTTCAGCGCATGGTGGCACCGGCGCTCCAGCGTTCGACGGAGGCCGTCCCCGAACCGCTGCCACCGCCCACGCTCCCGCCGACGGCCCTGGCCCCCCAGCCCACAGCGCCCGCGCCTTCGGTGTCGCCGAAGCCGGAGTCTGCGAGACGCCCCGCGTTCGCACGGGCGGTGGAGGTGTTTGCGCGTGGTGGGGCCACGACGGGGCTGCTGGCCGATGTCGCCGGGTGGGCCGGCGGTGGCGCGGCGCTGTCGTTCGGTTCTGCGCGCCTCGAGGCGTGGGGACGGCATCAGTTCGCACGTCGCGTCGAACAGGCGTCCTTCCCCGGTGTCGGAGCCGATGTCGCGCTGTCCTCCGGCGCGTTGGCGGCCTGCTGGACGCCGTCGGTCGGGCGGTTCACGATCGGAGCGTGCGGGGGCCTGGAAGCCGGAGCGGTCGTTGGCCGAGGACGTGGGCTGCAGTCGCCCCTCGTCGCACGCGACCTCTGGCTGGCGGCCACGCCCGGGATCCGCGCCCGCTGGGCCGTACACCCGCGTGTTCAGCTCGGCGCGCTCGTCGATGTCCCCATCTCGCTCCGAAAGCCGCTGTTCTCCATCGACGACTTCGACGCCCCCCTGGTGCAAGTTGGCGCGGCGGGTGTCTTTGCGGGTCTGTCGGTCGCGGTGATTTTTTTCGACGAATCTCCGAGCAGCCGGAGATGAGGGGGTAGCGCCGTGCCTCCGTCCGATCCCGACTTTTCGGTCCTCTACGCCGAGCATCTCGACTTCGTGTGGAGAAACCTGCGCGCGCTCGGTGTGCCGGCCTCCGACCTGGAAGATGCCGTCCAGGACACGTTCGTGGTCGCGTATCGGCGACGTGCGGACTTCATTGCCGGCGCATCGATGCGCGGCTGGCTCTACGGAATCGCGCGCCGGGTCGCGTATCGACAGCGACGCGGTGGTGGTCGACGCCGACGGCTTGCCGACGCCGTCGCGCGGGAGCCTCAGGCGCAGTCTTCGCTGGATGACGTTGTGGCGTTCCGGGCTGCGTGGGCCGAGGCGATGCGGGTGCTGGACGGGTTGCCGCCGCTGCAGCGCGAGGCGTACTGGCTGACCGAGATCGAGGGGCTCACCGCGGCGGCGGCCGGGGCCGCACTCGGCGTCAGCGGCAACACGGTCAGCTCCCGGCTGCGATCCGCTCGACAGGCGCTGGACCGCTCGGCGGCGGTTCGCAAAGCGCGGGCGGAGGGCGAGCTGCAGCGGGCCGCACGGGCCCACACCGAACCGACGGCGTCCCAGCGACGCCGGGCATCCGCGGCAATCCTCGTGCAGCTGTCGTCGAGCGCCGCGCCGCTCGTCGGAGGCGTCAAGATGGCCCTGGCGGGCGTCGCCGCAGCGATCATGCTTGGGGGCGGGGCTCTGGCCGTGACGTCCGAGTCGACGCCCGCGCCGTCCGAGGTGACCCAGGGTCTGCCGGGGCAGCCAGCAGCGGCAGCGAAACCGCGCTCGGGCGGGACGAGAACCCCGGAGCCGTTGCCGAGGCGCCCAGACGCGCCGCTTCATGGCGCTCCACCGACCGCGGGCCCAGCCGTAGCCCTCGCACAGGTGTCAACGGACCCAGGGTCCGAACGAGCGCGGCGCGGCGCGCGAGATTCGGCCGAATCCGCGAAGGAACAGCCGCTCACGCCGGTTTCCGGCGCCGCAGCCCCTTCGGACGCGGTCGAGGACCATGGGTCCTCCCTGGTCGAGGAGGCCCGGTGGGTCCGGTCGTTGAAGTCCACGCTGCAGCGCAACCCCACGGCTGCGCTGGACATGGCGGCCGGGTACGCCGGGCGGTTTCCTGATGGGGTGCTGGACATCGAAGTCGCGGCGCTGCGGGTGCAGGCGCTGTGTCGGCTGGGTCGCCAGAAGCAGGCCGAGACGGCCGCGAACGCGCTGCCCGGTGGGCACGCGTGGGCCACGATCGACCCCGCGCGATGCCCTGGCGAAAAAAATCCGACGAAAGCAGAGGGCGCCGGAGAAGGGGAGGGCATATGACGCTTCGACTTGAATCGCTTGGCTTGTCTCTCCTGTTCGGCTGCACCCTCGTCGCGTGTGATGCCGACGGCAACTCGGTCGGTGCGACCGCCACCACGACGGGAGCGGGCTCCGGTTCGACCAGTGGCGGCGGCTCGGGCTCGGACGAGGCGGGCTCGGAAGACACGGGCGAAGACCCGGCCGGAACCGGTGTCGAGCCCGGGGGCTCCACGGGCTTCTTCCCGCCCGAAGGGCAGTGCGACCAGATCCCCACGGTCATCGGCCTCGAGGACGACAACGTCACCGACCGAACGGCGCAGCAAGTGCTCGACGTGGCGCTGGGCGAATACACTGGCGCGATGCGGTGGGTTGACGAAGGGCCCGTGCTGTACCAGGGCGCGCTCGGACCCACCCCCACGACGCTCGAGCTGACGTACGCGGGGGGCGACGTTCGCAGCGTGGAGGGCGTGCTGGTCGAGGCGTGTGGACACGACGGACCCTGCCCGTGCCCCTCGGTGCTCGAGATCGATGCGGGCCTGCGCATCACCACGGAGGACGGTGCCATCGACGACACCTTCGAGGTGGTGCTCACCTACTCGCAGGGCGACGACTCGGGCTTCGATCCAGCAGGGATTTCGATCAACCAGGTGTTCGACCCGGATGCCAGCGGCGGCACGCTTGCGGGCTCGGACTTTGCCGTCAGCGAGACGTTCGAGGTTCTCGAGTTCTCCTTTGGGTTCGGTCTCGACGAGGCGGGCGCGCTGGGCGGATCGATCGGCGCCGAGGTCGAGGGCATGGGGTTCGGTGGCTTCGGCCCGGTCGCCCAGTTCGGGGCGGTCAGCACGGCCGAGGCGTGCGTCGCCTTCGAGGGCGGCAGCAGCTGTCAGCTTGCCGGGTGCACCGAGGTCTCGGGCCGCCCCGTCTTCGGAAGCGCGCCGGACATGTGCGAGTGCAACCCGGGGCAGCTGTACTGCTTCCCCGATGAACTCGTGGGAGACGATGCCGTGACGCTGTACACCCGCCTCGTCGGCCCCGCGTCCGACCCGTACCAGGAGGTCGTCGAGTTTGGCGTCTCCACCGAACTCGGGGGCGACTGGCGAGCGTGCGCAGACGCGCCCGATGTGGAGCTGTGCGGCTGTGAAGGGTCCTGCAACTAGCAGGGGCGGCCGCTAAGTCGGCTTCGGCACGCGCACCGGCTGCAACGCCGCGCGCGTGACCTCGTGCCAGATCTCGACGAACGGCCCGGCCGCGTTGAGCTGCGCCAAAATGGCGTTGAGACCCCACTGCAGCCGATTGAGGAACAGCCACTGCGGCGGCATGCCCGAGCGGTTGCGGTTGGGGTTGTTGAAGATGAGCAGGTCGTAGCTTTGGGTGACGTACTCGGGCGTGTATCGAAACCCGGGCTCGGTGTACGGCCGATAGATGTACTGCATCACGCGGTACTGGTGATCCCAGTCGAACTTGTCCGGGTTCGGCACCAGGCCCATCTTCACGAAGCCGTCCTTGAAGCCCCGCATGTCGCCGTCGGTGATCGCGATGGCAGTGGCCTTCCAGTCTTCGATCATCTCGAGGTCGAACTCGCGAATGCAGCCGAAGTCCAAGAACGTGACGTCGCCCTCGTCGTGGAGCAGGTAGTTCCCCGGATGAGGGTCGGCGTTGTAAATGCAGTGGACGAAGATGGACTGAAAGCAGGTCCGGAAGATCACCTCCGCGGCGCGGTCTTTGACCGCCTGCGGTGCCTCGTCGCAGAACCGCTGGAACGACGTGCCGGAAACGAACGCGGTCGTAAGGACGCGGGTGCCGCTTCTGGACTCGACCACTTCGGGGACCCGTGCGCCGGCAATGTCCGCGAAGAGGGCCTCGAAGGCGCGCTGGTTCCGGGCTTCGGCGACGTAGTCGCACTCCTCCAGAATGCGCTCACTGAGCTCCCGCGCGAGTCCTTTGCCATCGAAGGCGGTGCCGAGCGTGGCGAGTCGAGCGAGGACATCGGCCTTCTTGAGGTCGCTCTCGATGATGTCTTGGATGCCGGGGTATTGCACCTTCACCGCGAGGTCGCGCCCGCCGTGGGTCGCCCGGTGAACCTGACCGATGGAGGCCGCGGCGAACGGCGTGCGCTCGAAGGTGTCGAAAACCTGCTCGGGTACGTCCCCGAGCTCGGCTCGGACCGCCCGCGCCACCACGTCGTACTCCATGGGTTGGGTGTTCGACTGAAGCTGCGCGAGGACGCGTTGAGCATCGGGGGGAAACGCTCCGGGCATGTAGCTGGCGATCTGCCCGAGCTTCATGACCAACCCCTTGAGGGCGCCGAGCTCTTCGACGAGTTCGCGGGCGGTCGACGTTGCCTCCTCCGTCGAGCGTTCGCGCGTTTGCTTCGTGACCGCGCGACGTAGGTACGAGGCGCCGAGCTTGCCCGCGAGCTTGGCCCCTTTGAGGGTCCGCTCACGAAAGCCAGAAGGGAGCCGTTGCAGCGGGCTGTCGCTCATCAGCTCGAGTCTGGCGGGCATCGCGTCGTGGGCAAGCCAGCAGCCGATGGGCGGCCGATCTCGATGGTTTGGGACGCCTTGCTTCGCGAGGGGTCCGGCGGGCATGCTCGGCAGGATGGACGGCTCGTCCGACGCCAAAAAATCCTCGCCCACGGCCGGTCCGATCGAGGCACTTACGCCTCCCGAGCGCGGGACGCTTCGCGTGGGAGAGCCGGCCGATGTTGCGGCGGGGTTGCCTGCCGTTACCAGCAGCCTCGGCTACACCGTGCAGCAAGCCGGCATCGTTCGGGGCACGCGGGCTCTGCTGAAGGTCAACCAGGACGGCGGCTTCGACTGTCCGTCGTGCGCGTGGCCGGATCCGAAGGACCGGGCCGTCGTGGAGTTCTGCGAGAACGGCGCCCGGGCGGTCGCCGACGAAGCTACCACTCGGCGCGTCGACCCCGACTTCTTCACGCGGTACAGCGTCGCCGAGCTCGCCGAGCGGAGTGACCTGTGGATCAACGCGCAAGGTCGGCTCACGCACCCCATGGTGCTGCGTGCCGGGGCGACCCACTACGAGCCCATCTCGTGGGACGCCGCCTTCGAGACGATCGGCACGACGTTGAAGGGTCTGTCCGATCCGCGACGCGCGGTGTTCTACACCTCGGGGCGGACCAGCAACGAGGCCGCCTTCTTGTACCAGCTGTTCGTGCGCAGCTTCGGCTGCAACAACCTGCCCGACTGCTCCAACATGTGCCACGAGAGCTCCGGCGCAGGCTTGAGCAAGGCAATCGGCATCGGTAAGGGCACGGTCACGCTCGAGGACTTTGCAAAGTCGAAGTTGATCTACGTCATTGGGCAAAACCCCGGGACCAACCACCCGCGCATGCTCTCGGCGCTGCGCGAGGCCAAGCTGGCCGGCGCCCGCATCGTCGCGGTGAACCCGTTGCGGGAGGCGGGCCTGGTCCGCTTCAAGCACCCCCAGAAAGTTGGGGACGTGCTCGGGGCCGGCGTCGCGCTGGCCGACGTATACCTGCGCGTCAACGTGGGAGGCGACATCGCGCTGCTCAAGGGCCTGATGAAGGCCCTGTATGCGCTGGAGCGAGACAACCCTGGTAGCGCCTTCGACCAGGCGTTTCTCGACGAGCGCACCGAGGGGGTGCAAGCGGTGCTCGACGACCTCGACGCGACGCAGTGGGAGACGATCGTCGAGGAAAGCGGCGTCGCTCGAAAAGAGATCGAGGCCCTCGCCAAGGAGCACGCGAACGCGAACAGCGTCATCGCGTGCTGGGCGATGGGGATCACGCAGCACCGCCACGGCGTCGGCAACGTCCAGACCATCGCCAACCTGCTCCTGCTCGGGGGGCACGTCGGCAAGCCGGGCGCAGGCCTTTGTCCGGTCCGGGGTCACAGCAACGTGCAGGGCGACCGCACCGTCGGCATCTGGGAGAAGTTCCCGCCATGGGGCCCGGCGATGGAAGAGACCTTCGGTGTCGAGCTTCCGCGCGAGACGGGCTTCGACGTCGTCGAGGCGATCCACGCGATGGCCGAGGGCAACGTCGACGTGTTTTTCGCCATGGGTGGGAACTTCGTCTCGGCCACGCCGGATACGCTTGCCACGGCCGCAGCGCTGCAGCAGTGCGCGCTGACGGTGCACGTCAGCACCAAGCTCAACCGCAGCCACCTCATCCCAGGCAAGGACGCGCTCATCTTGCCGTGCCTCGCGCGGAGCGAGCATGACTTCCATCAGGGGGCGGCGCGCTTCGTCACCGTCGAGAACTCGATGGGAATCGTTCACCGCTCGGTCGGCAACCTCAAGCCGGCCTCGCCCGAGCTGATCTCCGAGCCCGAGATCGTCGGACGGCTTGCCGAAGCCGCGCTCGGCTCGAGCCACGCGGTGCCGTGGCGCACGCTCGCGGCCGACTACGACGGCATTCGCGACAAGATCGCTGCCGTCGTTCCGGGCTTCGACGATTACAACGCCCGGGTCCGCAAGCCCGGAGGGTTCGCGCTGCCCAACGGGCCGCGAGAGGGTCGCTTCACGACGGCTTCGGGCAAGGCGCACTTCTTCGTCCACGCGATCCCGGACATGTCGCTCGAAGATGGTCGGCTCTGGCTCACCACCATTCGTACGCACGACCAGTTCAACACGGTCGTGTACGGCGAAGATGATCGCTATCGCGGCATCTACGGACACCGTCGCGTCGTCTTGATGCACGCCGAGGACCTGGCCGAGCGCAAGATCCGCGTCGGCGATGCGGTGCGCGTCGTCAGCCATCACGAGGGCAAGACCCGCGAAGCCGACGACTTCATCGCGCTCGCATACGACATCCCGCGTGGCAGCGTCGCTGCCTACTTCCCAGAGGCCAACGTACTCGTTCCGCTCGAGCACGTCGCGGAGGTGAGCAACACGCCCGCATCGAAGGCCATCGCGGTCACGGTCACGCCTTCGTAGCGAAATCTACGCCGCGGCGATGTCGGTCCCGGGGCAGGGCTTGCGTACTGACGAGTGACGTCAGCGGCGGTGGAACCAAAGATCCGACGTCCACGCGAACGTCTTTTCGCCGGTGTCGGCGTTGAACACTTCCACCGCCAGCCCGTGGCTCTCGGCGTTGAACACCGCGAGTCCGCGCACCGGGCGGGCAGGCTTCATCGAGCCGCCGGAGGGCGGAGGGTCTTGCAGCACGACCAGCTCGACGGTGAGGTGTCCGACGCCTTCGAGCGAGGAGCGGTTGGGACCGCAGGCCGTCGCGGTCCAGCGCTGGGTGCTGTCGCTGCCGACGGCGTGGACGTCGAACGGAAAGCCGCCGCCGCCGGGGGCAAACGTCGCCACGAAGGCGGTCGAGCCCGCATGCGCGCGGGTGACCTCGGCCATCATGTTCGGCGGGTCGGGTGCTTTCACCAGCCGCGCTCGGCCGACCGAAAAGTCGTAGGCAAGGTGGCCGTCGTCCTCGGCGAGTACGGCCTCGTTCTCCGGCCGGATGCGCACGCCCGCGGGACCGTCGACCCAGGCGCCCCGGCGATCTCCGCGTTCTTCGAGCCCGACGTCGTAGGCCGCGGGTCTGCCCCCGTGTGTCCGCGCGCTGCGAAGCTGCTCGATCCACCAGCGAGGCGGGGTGGTGTCGAGTGACGCTACGAGCGCGGCCGTCAGCGCGTCGACGGCGTTGGGCTCGAGCGTGCCATCGGCCGTGAAGGCGCGGGCCGTCTCCCAAGCGGCCCACGTGCGCGCGGCCGCGGGCGCCGCATCGTCCGCCGAGAGGGCACGGAGCTGTGGTGGGGTGACCTTCGCGAGCGCGTCACCGTTGCAGGCCAGCAGCGCCGCCTGCGTCTTCTCGGGGTCGATGGATGCGTCTTGCACCGGTTCGGGAGCTTCGACCGGTGGTGGTTCCGGCTCGGGCTCTTCCTGGCTCGTCGTGGGCGCTTCCGCGGAGGCACACCCCGTGAGGGCGAAGAGGAGGAGCGCGCGTTCGAACACGCTACATCGTACCAACCCGATGTGCGGGCCCGATCGTTCCGCCGAACGACGCAGTTCGTTCCGCTGTCGCGGGCTCCCGCACGGGGTGCGCGGCCTCTGGACGTCGTTAGACTGCCGCAATGATCGTCGAGAGCGTTCCCCTGGGCTTTCCTTGGCCCACCTTGGACCCGTTCCTGTTCTGCGCCTATCACCTCGACGAGTACCCCGCTGGCACCGACGCAATGGGTCCCGACCCCGCGCTGCTGGCCGGACGAAGCATCGGCAGCGACTTCACCGTGAAGGACGGCTGGCGCATGTACCACGGTGATGTGGTCCCGGGCTTTCCTCGACATCCGCACCGCGGGTTCGAAACCGTCACCGTTGCGCGCAAAGGCCTGCTCGATCATGCCGATTCGCTGGGCGCGACGGCGCGCTTCGGGCGGGGGGACTGCCAGTGGATGACCGCCGGCAGTGGCATCGTCCACTCGGAGATGTTCCCGCTGATCGACCGCGACGGCCCGAACACCGCCGAGCTGTTTCAGCTATGGCTCAACCTGCCGGCGAAGCACAAGATGGTCGACCCGGCGTTCACGATGATGTGGGCGGCGACGATTCCCAAGGTGATGATTCGTGATGATGCGGGGCGGGAGACGGTGGTCACGGTCAACGCAGGAAGTCTCGAAGGGCACGACGCACCGACGCCCCCGCCCAACTCTTGGGCGGCCGATCCGGAGCATCACGTCGCGGTGTGGACCCTCGACATGCAGCCGGGCGCGCGCGCCATCCTGCCGCCGACGTCCGCGGAGGCGCATCGAATGCTCTACTTCTTCCGGGGTCAGCAGGTCGCGGTGGGTGAGGACCGGCTCGACGTGAACCACGCCGCGCTCGTGCAGGCCGACGCGCCGCTCGTCCTCGAGAACAAGGGCGACGCCCCGGCCGAGCTCCTACTGCTGCAGGGCAAGCCGATCGGCGAGCCCGTCGCCAACCATGGTCCCTTCGTCATGAACACGCGGGCCGAGCTGCAGCAGGCATTTGCCGACTACAGCCGCACCCAGTTTGGCGGATGGCCCTGGGAGAACGATGGGCCTGCCCATCCGCGAGAGCAAGGGCGCTTCGCGATTCATGCCGACGGGCGCCGCGAAGATGCTCCCGTCGAGGGCTGAAGCAGAGCCAACCACGACCGAAGCGCCCGTGCATCGCTGCAGGGGCGCTCGGCCGTCCGGGCGTTCGTCGGCACCACACCGACGGACGCTGGACCATACTCGGACTAGTCCAAGAAGAAGGTTCGAGGCAGGTTGTGTTGATAGCAGACTTGAGAGGCGCCTTCGGTGTCGTGGGCGTACATGAGGAACTGGTACTCACCCGCGGGCAGCGAGCCCAGGTCGGTGTCGCGGTTGAGGACCGTCGAAGTTCCGGTGAGTCCCTCGATGGACAGCAGCACGCCGTCATCGAAGCAGTCATGCTGTAGCCATCCGCAGCCGCCGGTCGCAATGATGATGTCGTACTCGACGTCGTCGCCTTGGATGTCGTACGCGGGGTCCCAGGTGAACAAGAAGTCGCCGGCTCCAATGTCGGTGATGACGGTGGTGAAGGGCATCGGCCGCTCGAGCGTGTCGGTGAGCTCTTGGGCGCGTGCCTCGGGGACGCCGGCGAGGGCCGCGACCACGTCGTCACGCCAGTCGATCGCCTGCGGTTGGTTGCCCGAGTTCGCGTCCGGTGCCGCGTACTGGTACGGGCGCGCAATGTCTTCCAGCTCGTCGACGATCGCCTGGATGTTGGACTCGGCGAGCTCTCCGGCGGTGAGCTCTTGTACCCGGGCCGCGATGTCATTCACGAACGACTCATCTTGCAGCATCCTGCGGAACAGGCCCTGGTCCCACCAGTTGCCCAAGCCGTCACGCCACCCCGCAGTTTCACGCGGGTCTTGAGCGTACCAATCCCATGCACCGTCGAAGTCCCAGGGGATGAAGTAGAAGCGCTCGGGCTCGTGCGGCGAGGCATACAGGTAGTAGTTCTGCCACGTCGTGTCGAGGTTCTTGATGAGATACGTCGAGGCGAAGTAGTCGATCAGGTTGTCTCGATCGAAGTGCGCGGCGACGATGTCATCCCACGTGTTCCCGGCGTCGTAGAGGCTTTCGAGCATGGCGAACACGCCCGAGAAGTCATCGACGGTTTTGGCTTCGAGGCCGTCCACGACGCCAGCGGCCATCTCGTCTGCGGATGCGGGCCAGAACGAGAACAGGTTCGCCTTGAACAGCGCGCCTCGCTCATCGAAGTGGCGGCTCCGAAGGAAGCGCTCGTCGAGGTGTTCGATCTGGTTGTAGAGGCCGTAGTCGATTCCGTTGATGTACAGCTGAACGAACTGCGTACGGAGGCTCGGCATATGTCCGACGCCTCGGAATGCGCGAGCCGCAAGCTGTTGGCGGATGCGCGTGACGTCGTACGTATGCTTGGAGAGGTGGACGGTGGTTTGACCGCGGAAGTCGCCCTCGTCCAGCTTCACCTTCCAGCTCTTTTGCAGCGACGCGATGCTGGTCTGACCGCGCAGAGAAATGGTCGCGTTCGGCGTCGAGCCGTCGATCGGTGCATCGGGGCTGGAGAAGGCGGCGGGGAAGGGCTCGAGCGCGTCCTTCTCTTCCAGCGTGAAGACCGCTTCCATCTCGGCAAGGTGCGCGGGGTCGACGGTCAACTCGAGGACGATCGGCTCGAGGACGTCTTGGTCGTACACGGATGGATCTTCGATGAAGTCCGAGGCCTCGCCCGCGCGAAGGGGGCACGCTTCGTTCGCTTCACCAGGCGTCCCGCGCAGCCCGGTCTCACCGATGGTGGTCCATCCGAGGCACCAGCGGAGTCCGTCGTCGTTGATGGAGGCGTCGAGATCCGTGGGGTGGAGGGACGTGGAGTATCCCGAGGTCAGCGTCCACATGGCGTCGAGCTCGTCGTACGCCACTGCGTCGATGACCGTCTCTCCCGAGAGCAGCTCGATGGTGCCGCCTTCGTTGGGCAGGTCGACCCCGTTGCCATAGTAGTAGGCCGCTGCGCCGCCGAACTCGGCCGCGTAGGCCTCGTCCTGCGCAATGAGGGCGTAGCCTCCCGCGGGGACTTCGAGCCCAACGAGGTCGATCTCGTGTTCGTCGCCCCCAACGCGGAGGGTCAATCCGTTGAGGCGCCGCGCACCGTCGGCGGTGTTGTGGATCTCGATCCACTCGTGGCCGCCGTCGTCGCCCGGCACTTTGGACATGAACTCGGAGATCACGAGTTCGCCCGGTGATGGTGCCGGCGCGAGGTCTTGCACGCACGTGGTGTTGGCGGCACCCGGCGTCGCGAACACGGCGTCGTCGAAGAGCGTGGTCGAGGTCTCGGCGGTGCACCAGCTCGCGAGCACGGTGTGGTTGTCTCCGCCCACCTCCGTCGCCGTCAGCATCAGCGATGCGCCGGACTCGAACGGCCACGCGCCTTCGCTGTCGTAGGCGATCGAGGTCAGGACCGAAGCGCCGAGGCCGATCGCGAGCATGTCGGCATCGTTGGAGAGCGCGAGCCCGTCCCCGTAGGCGCCCGTGGCCAGCTCGGCGGGAAGGCCCTCGAACATGGCGGCGTCTTGAGCCAGGACTGCATACGCGCCCGGTTGCAGCGCAACGCCGACCTCACCGACCGTGGCGTCGTCGTCGAGCGTGGAGACTCGCAGGGCGTCGAGTCGAACGGCACCCGCGCCGGCGTTGTAGACCTCGAGCCACTCCTTGCCCTGGTCGTCGCCCGGTGCATCCACCATGATCTCGGTGATTTGCAGGTCGCCGGGTTCGGGGAAGGGCACCTCATCGCCGTAGGCGCAGGCGTCGTTCATGGCGCCGGGCGTGCCCGGAGCGCCCGCGCACCAGTGCAGCCGGTCGTCGTTTCCGTCGCGGCTTGCGTGGCTGGGGTCGACGCTGACGCTTCGCCCGGACAGCACGAGCCACCCGTCGTCCTCGTCGTAGTCGACGGCGTCGAGGACATCTTCGGCGAATCGCAGCTCGACGCGGCCTTTGCCCTTGAGCTCCAGTCCCGCGAGCTCGTACCCGAGGACCCCTGCGGCGATCTCACCACCGCTCGACGCGATGACGAGACGCTCGCCGGGGCCCATCTCCAGGCCACCGTCGAAGATCGGCAGCACGACGTCGTCAATCGCGATCTCCAGCCCGTGCAGTCGCACCGTGTTCCGGCTCGTATTCTCCAGCTCGATCCACTCGGGCCCGTCTTCGGGGCGGGGCATGAGCTCGCTGATGATGATCGCGCCAACGAGGGGCTTCGAGCTTCCCTCACCGCACGTGGGGTTCTCCGCGCCCGGCGTTGGATTGGACGTCGAACACCAGCTTTGCCGGTAGTTGTTGTCCTCAGTGGTCATGGCCGCGATGTCGAGGGACATGGCGCTGTCTTGCACGACGGGCCAGCCGTCGTGCCGGTCCCAACTGACGGCGTCGACCATCGTATCGCCGGCGAGAATCGCCAGGCCGCCGTCGCCGTTATCGAGGCCGATGTCGTCGCCGTAGAAGACGATGTCGGTTCCTTCGGGGAGGGCCGCATCGGGGCTCTCGGCGAGGACGAGGCGCTCGCCCGGCTCGAGCATGCGGTCGGGCGCGACGACGTCGGTTGACGTGTCGTCACCTTCGTCGAGCAGCGTGAGGCCGTCGATGAGGACCGCGTGGTCGGAGATGTTCTGAATCTCGAACCACTCGCGGCCAGCGTCGTCCCCCTCGAGGTCGATCATCAGCTCGCTGATGATGAGGTCGCCGGGGCCGGGCCACAGGTCCTCTTCCGCGTCGCTGCCGCCCGTCGAATCGTCATCTCCACCGTCGTCCCCACCGGTGGAGTCGTCGTCTCCGTCACCGTCGTCGCCGCCGTCCGTGGCCCACGGGGGATCTCCAGCTTCTCCGCCTGCGTCTGCGGACGCCGACGCGTCGTCGGTATCCGCAGCGTCTCCACCGCCGCTGTCGTCCCCGCAGGCGGGGAGGGTGGTGATGCCGAGCGAAAGGAACAGGAGCGGCCGGAAGAGCTTGCTGGGTTTCACGGGATTGCCTCGGGGTGCTACGCGGATTCGCGGAGGTGCGGAATCCGGAATGAACTCGGCACCCACTTCAGGCTTTCGACCGAACGCCCATATTTTGAAAACGATTGACGGTCCAAGTTGAGCCGGGAAACGAGCCCGATCAGCCAATGCGGGACAATCTGCGCGACGAACTTCAACTCGAGCACGACCATCGATTCGAGGCTGGTCGTGCGCATCGCGACGGGATCATCCACGCGGCGCCACGCGGGGACCGACGAGCTGTGGAGATCGTTGACCTCACGGTAGCGGACCCGGCGGTCGAAGGTGACGCGCGCGTAGTCATCCGTGGGGCTGAAGTACGGCTCCCGGTCGTAGCGAACCGCAACGACCGGTCGGCAGTGAAGCATCGTGTAGTACGACAAGAAGCGCCGGACGTTGCCCTCGTCTTTGTCGCGAAAGGTGATCGGACTGAGGTCGCTTGGGTGCTCCAGCACCGTGCGCCAGTCGCCGTTGATCAGCGCGCGCGACTTGGACACGACGTCGCGAATCCGTCGCTTCACTTCGAGAAAGTGCGGTCCGCCGACGGTGCGCGGATAGTGCCGAATCCGCAGCTTGAAGCGGTTCGGGTCCTCGACGTCGTTGGCTTTGTAGAGCTTGAGCCCGGGCGAATCGACGTAGAGCGACTCGATCGTATATTCGCCGCCGTACTTGGCCGCGAAGGGATCGACGACGCAGTACGGTTCGATGTAGCGGCGGACCGCGGCGGCTTGTGCTTCGCTGATGACGTACTTGTATTCGCGTCTCTCGATGAGGGAGTCGTCCACGGTCAGTCTCCGAGTGCGCCCACCGCTTGCAGACCGGCCACGGCGAGGGCGTAGGTCGCGTGGGCCGCAAGTGCGTCTTCTTCTGCGTCGAGTTGGTCGAGCGCGAGCTCATTACTCTCGAGGGGATCGGCCGCAGCCACGTCGGCGTCGTACGCGTCGACCAGCGCTCGAAATGCGCGCGCGTCGTCCTCTGCATCGCGCGCGGCTGTCGCAAGCTGGCGGACCTTCCACGCCAACGCGTCACGGGCGGCATCCCGCTGCACGCGAGCTGCGTTGTGCTTGGCTCGAGCGGCATCGATGCCACGCCGATTGAGCGAGAAGATCGGGATCGTGAAGCCAGCGACGACTTCGTAGCCACCGGGACGCTCTCGACTCGGAAACGTGCGGCCTGCCTGGAAGAAGTCGAGCCACGGCGCGACCTTGGCTCGCTCGGCGCGGATGCTCGAGCGGGTGGCGTCGACCGTCGCGTTTCGCTCGACCAGGGAGGGGCTACGTGCGAGCGCGTCCCGAACGAGATCGTCGTCGCTGGGCAGACTCGCCAGCCGTGGAAGCGCGGAGCGCATGTCGGCGCGCAGCTGTGACTCGGGTAGCCCGAGGAGCGCAGCGGTTTCGATCTCGATGTGGTCGACGTCTCGACGCAGCCGGCGGTGCCGGGCTCGTGCCGCGGTCACCTGCACCTGCGCGCGCCGGACCTCGGCAGGTGTCGCGCGACCCAGCGACAGGGCCGTCTTCATCAGCGTTGCGCGAGCCTGCATCAGCTCGGCGCGCCGCTGCGCGAGTTCGGCCTCGGCACGCGCGTGGGCGTGCTCTGCGTACAGCGAGCGGATCGTTCGTTCGATCGAGGCGCGGGACGAGGCAAGATCGGCAGCCAGTCCCGCGCGGGTCGCTTCTCGTTCGAGCCTGCGGCGCTTGCGTTCGGCAGGGTGCTCGAGTTTGAAGCGGATGGCACCCTCCATGCGGGCGTCGGAAGGGTCTCCGTCCGGAATGTCGACACCGATCCGTACCTCGGGGTTGAGCCACTGCTCGGAGGCGTCGACGCTGTGTGATGCAGCGTCGACCGTCGCTTCCTGGACGCGGATGCTCGGGGCGCGCGAGCGGGCTCGCCGAACTGCCGACTCGACGTCGAGGACCTCGGCGTACGCCACGGAGGGGGTGCCGAGCCATAGTCCGCCGAGCAGCGTGAGCAGGACGAGCCGTCTCATCGACCGACTCCCCAGGTTACGAAGCGCGTGCGCTCGGGAGGAGCGTCGAAGCCGATGAAGAGCTCGTCGGCGGCATCGGGCATCCACGCGAGCGCTTCAGGCTTCCCGTCGAAGACCGCGATGCGCTCGGCGTCCCCATCGGTGGTGATGCGGACCAGGGCGCCTGCGTCCACATCGAGGCTCGGGTCCGAGGGCGTCAACGTGACATAGAGTTCTCCGGAGTCGCCCCAGCGAAGGGCGGCCAATCCCGCAGCAGCAGTCGCTCCATCGGCGAGCGGAACCTCGAGCGGTGGGAGCGGACGACGAACCACGTCGGCCCCGGTCGCGGAGCCGTCGAACACGTTCGCGGGGTCGTCGAGCACCCATAGGGCAGCCTGCGGGGCCTTGATTCCGAAGTAGAGCTTGCCGTCGCGAGCGTCGATGCCCTCGACTTCGAAGTTCCCGTCGGTCAGACCCAAGGCCGCGCGATGCTCGGGGGGTGCGTCTTCGAGGAGGGCGCGCAGCGATGCGGTGCCGGTCACCCGAAGCGATCCGTCCTCGACGACGACGCGCAGCAGCTGCTCACGGCTGTTTCGGCGCTTGCCGCTCTTCGTTTCTCCGTGGGAGGTGACGAGGTAGAGCGTTCCGTCCTCGGCTCTGGCGATGTCTTCGAGGTCATCGACCTCGTCGATGCCTTCAATCCGAAGCGGGTCTGGCCGAACGGTCCCGTCGGATTGAAGCGCGAAGACCCAGGGCATGCGTCGGTCGCCGCCTTTGCGACCCGTGTCATCGCTGACCGCGACGTAGGCGTCGAGCTCGTCGACCCAGACGGCGCCGGAAAGCTCGAAGTCCGTTCGTGTCGCAAGCGCTTTGGGTAGCGTGATGGGGTGCTCGATCGCAGACTCACGCGCAGGAACGACGGTGCTGGACGCCGTCACGGGAGGGGCAGGGGGGTGCGACTGTGCGGCAAAGGGCAGGTCGCTCGGCTCTGCGTCGTCGAGGAGAGCCACGTCGTATGACGCGCCGATCCGAGGGAGCGCCTCGGACTCGAGATTCAGGTAGGCCAAGGTGCCGCGCGAGCGCGTCGCCGGGCCGGGCTGGCAGCGTTCGGGGAGGACCTGTACGCGATCGTCCACGGCGGTGACGCGGCCGAGCATCTTCGAACGATCCCAGTAGCGCCGCGTGAAGCGGATGAGTGCATCAGGTTCGAGAACGTCGTGAGATCGTTCGTGGACGCACACCACGAGGCGTCGCTTGTCGGGGTCGACCAACACGACCGCATCGACGACGGAGCTGGCGACCTCTCCGATCGCGACTTTGACCTCGCCGATGAGTCCGTCGACGGGGGCGCGAACGGTGAGCCCTTCGAACTCCTGGCGAAGCGTCGACTCGCGGCTTTGAAGGACGAGCAGCTCTTGGCGGAGGGGGCCGGCAGCGACCTCCGGGCTGAGGCTCATGCCCGACTTGGCGCGCGCACGCGCGGCGGCCAAGTTCGAATCGAGGACGGCGACGGTTCGGGCCGAAGCGTCTGCGGTTTCCTTGGCGCGGGCACGACGAACGTTGAGCTCTCGTGTGCCCTCGCGGTCCGCGAAACCGGAGGCGGTAGCCTTCTCGAGGGTCTTCATCTCCCGCTCGACCACCTCGAGCTCCGCTTTTGCTTCCGCGAGGCGAGCCTTCTCGGCGGCCAGGGCAGCACGGGCGGACTCGACGTCTGCCGAGAGCGCCCGGCTTCGGTCCAGAGACTTCACGTCGGTCTCGGACTCCGCGAGCCGAATTGCGGCGCGGACGCGGTCGAGTTCGCTCTGCACGATCTCTATCTGTGCTGCGATGCCCGGATCGACGAGGCGGAAGAGCGGCGTACCTCGTTCGACCATGTCGCCCGGCCGCACGTAAACGGCTTCGACGACGCCTGAGCGGGCGGGGCTGAGGTGGTGCTCTGCCGCCTCGGAGTAGCCGGTGAGGTTGAAGGCCGGATCGATACCCGAGTAGAGCCAGGCCCCCGTGCCGATCATGGCGACGAGAAAGCTCGACGGACCGAAGCGACGGACGATGTCCCGAAAACCGCTCATCAGATTTCCACCGTGTCTTCTTGATCGAGGTAGGAGACGTCATCGACGCCGTGGGTGCCCTGCAGCATTGCGACCAGGTCTCGCTTCGACGACGAGCCCTTGAGCTTCACGTGGTAGGCGTGCTCGAGGCCGCGGCCCTGGTTCACCTCGCGCATCGTGATGAGCGCAAAGCGACGGGTGTACTTGCGCAGCACCTCCGTCATCGCGTCGGGCGGACTGCTCGACGACGCGACGAAGCGGAGCAGGCCATCGAACTGCCGGACCGAGCCGAACTCGACCAGGGTCAATACGATGGAGGCGAAGCAGAACGCTCCGACACCGACGATGGCGATCATGTGTGCCCGAAGCCCCGATGCCACGCCGGCTCCGAGGGCTGCGAAGACGAACACCATGTCTCTGGGATCGCGCACGGACGTCCGGAAGCGGACGAACGCGAGTGACCCGGCGATGCCGAGGCCGGCGGCGACGTTGTTGTTGATCGCCAGCATCATCATCGTGGCGACGACGCCGCCGACCACGATCGCGAGCACGTAGCTCCGCGTGTAGGACATGCCGCGGAAGGTCCAGATGTAGACCATCGCAATGACCTGGGTGAGGACCAGCGTCACCGTGAAGGCGAACAGGACCTCGCGCAGCGTCAGCGGTGCGTCGTGAAGTTGGAAAACGTCGAAGTCGAACATGGGCGTACGGCGGGCCGCTCAGCCGCCTTCTTCCCTCTTCGTCTCCGCGTTCAGCCCGGTAAAGCGCCAACCTGGGCTCCATCGGCCCATGTCGAGTCTGCCTTTGCGGGTGCAGTGGCCCGTCTCGGCGCGAGGATCTCCGGGAGACCCTCAAGGCGAGCCGGTCACAGCCGATGCCAGGTTCATGATGGCCCGCAACTTTGGTGTCGCTTCGCTGCTCTCCGCGTCGATCGGCCTTTGTGCGGTGCTGTTGTGCGGCGAGCCGAGCGCGCCGAAGGCGGAAACCGTTCGCGCGCCCGTCGCAAGAGCGGCCGATGCGAGGCCACACACGTTGGCCGACGCCAGCAATCCGCGCAGGGCCTCAGAAGCGCCGAATGACGCGCCGTAGCGCGCATCCGTAGACCGTGTCGAGTGATGCTCGGAAATCGCGCGGGCCCGGCAACGTGCGGTTCCTAGCTATTGGGGGGGAAGAACCGGCCCCGCCGACCGCGATATACGGTTTGGGATGGAGCAGAGCTACCCCAACCCCATGGGCCTCGACGGTTTCGCGTTCGTGGAGTTCTCCGCGCCGAAAAAGGGAACGCTCGAGCCGGTGCTCGAAATGCTCGGCTTCGTCGACGTCGCGCGACACCGTTCCAAAGACGCGCGGCTGTGGCGGCAGGGCGACGTCAACTTCATCCTCAACTACGAACCGAACAGCATCGCTGCGCATCGGGCCCGTGAGCACGGTCCGACCGCTTGCGCGATGGCGTTCCGCGTTCGCGATGCGCAGAAAGCCTACGCGCGGGCCCTCGAGCTGGGCGCGGTGCCGGTCGATGGTCCGGTCGCGCCGATGGAGCTGAACCTCGCAGGCATCCGCGGCATCGGTGGCGCGCCGCTCTATCTCATCGACCGATACGAAGAGGGGTCGTCGATCTACGACATCGACTTCATCTTCCACGAGGGGATCGACCGCAAGCCTGCTGGTGTCGGTCTCAACGTGATCGACCACCTCACGCACAACGTGTACAGGGGCCGGATGGATCACTGGGCAGACTTCTACGAGCGTCTGTTCAACTTCCGCGAGATCCGCTTCTTCGACATCCGAGGAAAGCACACCGGCCTGAAGTCACGGGCGCTGACGGCTCCGGACAACCTGATCAAGATCCCCCTCAACGAGGAAGCGGAGTCCGGCGGGCAGATCGAGGAGTACCTGATCCAGCACAAGGGCGAAGGCATCCAGCACATCGCGTTCTCGTGCAACGACCTGCCGGCGACGATCGACCGCCTTCGAGCGAAAGGCGTACCGCTGATGAGCGCGCCGCCGGACACCTACTACGAGATGCTTGAGGAGCGCCTTCCGGGCCACGGGGAGCCGGTGCAGGAACTGCAAAACCGCGGGATTCTGCTCGATGGAACCACCGAAGACGGTGAGGTCAAGCTGCTGCTGCAGATCTTCTCCGAGCCCGTCATTGGGCCGGTGTTCTTCGAGTTCATCGAACGCAAGAAGGACGAGGGGTTCGGCGAGGGCAACTTCCAGGCGCTGTTCGAGTCGCTCGAGCGCGACCAGATGCGACGGGGAACGCTCGCCGAGGAGAGCGCCTCGTGAGCCTCAAGCGGATCCACCACGTGGCGTACCGCTGTGCGGACGCCAAGGAGACCGTCGAGTTCTACCAAAAGCACCTCGACATGGACTTCGTGCTCGCCATCGCCGAGAACGAGGTCCCGTCGACGAAGGAGCCAGACCCTTACATGCATGTGTTTCTCGACGCAGGCATGGGCAACGTGTTGGCGTTCTTCGAGCTGCCCAACTCGCCCGACATGGGCGCGGACCCGAACACCCCGCAGTGGGTGCAGCACATCGCGTTCGAGGTCGAGTCGCGGACCGAACTCGAGGCCGCGCAGCGCAAGCTCACCGAGGCGGGGATCGACGTGCTCGGACCCGTCGACCACACGATCTTTCAGTCGATCTACTTCTTCGACCCTAGCGGTCACCGTATCGAGCTCGCGTACAACACCGCGAGCGACGATGACATGAAGCGACTCCATGAGGTGGCGCCCGCCATGCTCGAGGAGTGGAGTCGCACCAAGCGAGCTCCGCAACACGCGGCATGGCTTCACGCGCCCAAGACGGGCGACGACACCGATTCGAAACAGGAACACTGATGAAACTCGCAAGCCTCAAACACGGTCGCGACGGCATCCTCGTCGTCGTCTCGCGGGATCTCAAACGCGCGGTGAAGGTCCCTTCCATTGCCGCGACCATGCAGCAGGCGCTCGACGCTTGGGCGCAGTGCGAGCCAGAGCTTCGGGCCGTGGCGCAGAAGCTCGAGGCCGGCGACGTCGCGGATGCATTCGACTTTGACCCGGAGCAATGCGCGTCGCCCCTGCCGCGGGCGTATCAATGGGCCGACGGGAGCGCCTACCTCAATCACGTCGAGCTCGTTCGGCGCGCGCGTGGTGCCAAGGTGCCCGACACCTTCTTCGAAGACCCGCTGATGTACCAAGGCGGATCCGACAGCTTCATCGGGCCTCGTGATCGCATCGTGGTGCCCAGCACCGAGTTCGGCCTGGACTTCGAAGCCGAGGTCACGGTGGTTACCGACGACGTGCCGATGGGTGTCTCGCCCGAGACCGCGCTGGGGCACATCAAGCTGGTCATGTTGGTCAACGACGTGTCGCTCCGTGGGTTGATCCCTGGCGAGCTGGGCAAGGGCTTCGGATTCTTCCAGTCCAAGCCCGCCTCGGCGTTCTCTCCCGTGGCAGTCACGCCCGACGAGTTCGAGGACGCGTGGTCCGGCGGCAAGCTGAATCATGCCCTCGTCACGCACTACAACGGCGAGCTGTTCGGTCGCCCGAACGCAGGCGAAGACATGACGTTCCACTTCGGTCGGCTCGTCGCCCATGCCGCGCGGACCCGCGAACTCGAGGCTGGCACGATCGTCGGCTCGGGCACCGTGTCGAACAAGCAGGGCACCGAGCACGGTACGTCCATCTCCGAGGGCGGTGTGGGGTACTCCTGCATCGCCGAGCTGCGCTGCATCGAGACCATTCGCAACGGCAGCGCCACGACTACGTTCATGGGACATGGCGACCGCGTGCGCATTGAGATGTTCGATGCGCAAGAGCGCTCGATCTTCGGCGCCATCGATCACGTGGTCGACGTCGTGGAGCCCACGGCGTGACGCTGCACGACTACTGGCGTTCCTCTGCCAGCTATCGGGTGCGGATCGGTGCCGCGCTGAAGGGACTCGAGCTCACCCGCGTGGCCGTGGACCTTCGCAACGACGCACACCTCACCGGGGACCTCGACGGGCTCAACCCGCAGAAGCTCGTGCCTGTGCTCGAGACGGACGCCGGTGCACTCACGCAGTCGCTCGCGATCCTCGAGTACCTCGACGACCTACACCCCGAACGGCCACTGCTGCCAGCCGACCCATGGGCGCGGGCGCAGCAGCGCTCCCTGGCCCACGTCATCGCATGCGACGTTCATCCGATCTGCAATCTTCGGGTGCTGCGGAAGGTCAAGGCGATGGGCCACGACCAGGACGCGGTCGTCGAGTGGATGACGACGTGGATGCAGGCGGGCTTTGCGGCGCTGGAAGCCCGCGCGGGCGATGGGCCGTTCCTCGGCGGGGAGCAGCCGATGCTGCCCGACGTCGTGCTGGTGCCGCAGATGTACAACGCGCGTCGCTTCGAGATCCCGCTCGAGGCGTACCCAAAGCTCGTCGACATCACCGCGCGCTGTGAGGCTCTCGAGCCGTTCCAGTCAGCGGCGCCCGTCTCGCCGTGAGTCGGGCTCGCTCGCTGCGAATCTGACTTTCAATTTCACACTACGGGTGTACCGTCGTTGCATGGCACGGCGGTACCTCTCGTTGGCGTGCGCGGCAGCAGTGTTCAGCTGGGGCTGCGGTGACGATGCTGGATCGGCAGGCGATGGCGCAGAGGCGCCGTCGAGCTCGAGCGGTGGAAGCGAAGCGCCGACCACCGGCGAGGACCCTGCCACCAGCGCCGCGGACGAGGCGGGTGAAGACGGCGACGAGTCCTCCGGCGGTGGTGCGCCGGTGGGCGACCTTCCCGGATACGACGACTCCGAGTGCTGGGGCCAGGTAGCCCAGACCGACGTCTACAACCTCGACAAGCACATCACCGAGAGCACGGCCGCGACCTGTCGCGGCGAGGGCATGCGGGCACGGGTGTTCGTCGCGGATACGCTGTGGGACGCGGGCGTCGTCGACCAGTCGGAGGTCGACGGCTTCATCAACCGCTTGGAGTTGGTGACGCCAGAAGGAAGCCACGACCCCGGGCAGGGCGTGCTCGTCAACAACGAAGAGATCTTCGGCGACTTTCCTCAGGGGACCGTCGACATCTTCATCGTCGACTCCAAGGGCGCGGGCGATGGATACCTGTGCGGCTGGTGCTCGACCCCCGTCATCCACATCGACGGCGTCGTGATCGATGCCATCGGTGGTGAGCGTGCCGCATCGGTTGCGGCACACGAGAGCTATCACCTCATCCACCGGGCCATCGACGGTGACGAAGCACAGTGGGTCGATGAGACCGTCGCGCAGGCGGCGATGACGGCCAACGGGTTCTTCACCGACGGCGACTGGCTTGCCGACTTCCTCTCCGACCCCGGCGACCTTTGGGGTCCGGGGGCGGACGCTGGCTTCGGCACCTTCAACTACGGCGCGGGACTTCTGTTCGGCACGATGCTGTGGGAGCGCGGCGGCGCCGAGCTGATGTGGGCGATCACTCACGAGTCCGCCGACGAGTGGGAAGGGCTGGACGCCGCACTTTCCAGCGTCGGGAGCGACAAGACGGCGTGGGAGCATTTCTTGGACATGGCCGTCGCCATCTACATCGACATGCCGGAGTCCGGATACGGCTTCGCCGCGTTCGGGGTCGAGGGCGTTGCCACCGAAGGCGAGCTTACCGCGACGTCGATGGGCGAGGGGCGCGTCGACCCGTTCGCCTTCGACTACTGGCCGCTCACCACATCGGGAGCCGTCGGGCTCTCCATGAACGGTGACCCGGGACTCGCTGCGCAGGCGGTGGTGGTCGATGGCGAAGACGTGCAGGTTCTGCCGGTCGGGAGCGGGACGCAGCTCGACATCCCCGACTCGGCAAGCGCCGCGTTCGTGGTGGTGACCGCCAACGCGCAGGCGAACTACACGCTGATCGTCGACTGACCGCGGGTTGCTACAGGCCGTCGAGGCCGCCCGCGCCGTGTCCGTCGTAGCCGAACGTCTCGATGTCCACACCCATCATCTTCGCGATGCTGACCAGCAGCTTCGTATGCGCCTCGTTCTCGCCACCGTTCGTGCCGCGGAAGTCGAGGCTCCGGCCAGGCTCGAGCTGCCCACAGGCTCCTCCGGCGAGCAAGAACGGCATGTCCTTGTGGTCGTGGAGGTTGCCGTCGTTGATCTCCGTGCAGAGGAACACGACCGCGTTGTCCAGCAGCGTCCCACTTCCGTCTGGAATGCTCTTCATGCGCTCGATCAGGTAGACGAGCTGCTCCATGAACCAGCGGCGGTGGGCGATGAAGTCGGCCGCGATCTCCCCGTTGATGTCGGACCCGTAGTGCGACGCGTCGTGGTTGGCTCGTGAGGCGCCGGTCTCCATGATTCGCGTTGGGCTGACCGCGTGCGACCACGTGAGCGTGCCGACCCGGGTGACGCCGCAGGCCAACGCCAGCGTGAGCTGGTCCATCTGCAGTTTGCCGACGAGCCCGAAGTTGTCTTCTCGGTGGTACGTGGTCGGGTAGTTGTCTGCGTCGCTGTTCGCGTAGCCCTCTTCGTTCCAGACCACCTCGTCACAGGAGGCGGTGATCTGCCCGGTCACGCGCTGCTCGACCTCCCGCAGCGCGTCGAGGTGGACGTCGAGCTTCTCGCGCTCCGCCGCGCCGAGAACGGTTTGCAACCGGTCGATGTCGTCGACGGCGCTGTCGAGCACGCTGCCGGCCCGGAGCTGTTCGAGGGTGGGGCCGTCGCTGCCGCCGCCGCCCGGCCCCGTCTTCAGCCCGGAGAAGAGGCGGTCGAACGCGTTGATCGGGTCATCGTCGGGAGAGATCGGGCTGCCGCTGACATAAGAGATCAGCTTGTCGCCACCGCCTTGAAATGTCGTGCCCACGCCGAGCTGGACGGAGCGGTGTGGCAGGCCTGCGCCGACCTGCTCGCCGAGGAAGACGTCAAGCGAAACGTCGGAGACGCCCGTCAGCACCTTGGCGGCGCCGCCCTCGTGCGTGGCACCACCGGCGTACATGTCGAGGCCGCGCACGAACACGAGGTCGTCGACGATGGGCGCGAGCGGCTCCGACATCGCGGGGAGCGTCAGGTTGCCGCTGGTCCCGGTTGGGTGCCAGAGCTCGGGAATGACGCCGTCGGGGACGTAGACGAACAGCGCTTTCACGTCGGAGGGGGAGGCGGCGGCGTTGCGGCCGAACATCGTGCCCAGCGGCGTCGCGACCCCAGCAGAGGCCATCAGTTGAAGCAGGCGGCGGCGGGAGACGTTCATTCCGAGAACTCCGAGCGAAGGGTGAAGGCCTCGAGTTGGGTGATCTCGAGGATGGCCTCGTGCAGGTTGCCGCCCGAGGCGTCGAGGCGGGCGCCGAGCTCTTCGAGCGTGCACTCGTCCTCGCTGAGGTCGTCACGGCCGGAGACGTAGTGAAGGTAGTGCTCCATCACGCAGGCTTGGACCTTGCCGTTCGCGGCGAGGACTCTGGACAGTTCGCGGGCGCCGTCGAAGGGTACGGAGCTGAGTGATCCGTCGGGTTCGACCAGCGCTTCGACCGAGCCGCTTTGGTCGACGCTCATGCCATTTTCTTGGGTTCGAAAGGCCCCGGCACCGTCGAAGCCCTCGAAACCGAACCCGATCGGGTCGATGAGCACGTGGCATCCGGCACAGGCGGGGTCTGCCGAGTGCTGGGCGTAGCGCTCGCGCGTCGTCGCGTTCGGGTCGACGTCGGGTGGCGTCGCGTCGACATCGGGGGGCGGAGGCGCGAGCGGTTGGCACATGATCCGCTCTCGGACGGTGACGCCGCGGCCCACCGGCGAGGTCTCGTTGGCGTGGGCGTGGGCGGTGACGAAGCTTCCCAGCGTGAGCAGGCCCCCGCGTTCGAATCCCTCGGGCACCTCAACCCGCACGAGCTCGCTGCTGCCGGGCGCCGGAAGGCCGTAGTAATTCGCCAGCGCGTCGTTCACGAACGTGTAGTCGGCCGTGAAGAGCTCCTCCACCGTCTGCTCCGAGTCGAAGACCACATGCTCGATGAAGCGTTGCTCTTCCTCGATCATGGCGATGCGGATGTCGTCGCTGAAGTTCGGGAACGCGTCGGCGTCCTTGTTGGCCGAGAGCAAGCTCGTCGTGCCCAACCACTGTGACGCAAAGTTGGTGAATCGCGCGCGACCGCGCGGGCTGTCGAGCAGGCGGCGCGCGTGCTCCAGTCGAACCTCGGGTTCGTACAGCGATCCGTCCGCGGCGGCCGCTTGAAGCTCTGGGTCCGGCATCGAGCCCGTGAACGTGTACGAGAGAAGAGAGGCTGTCTCCCACGCCGTCAGGCGGTACAGCCCCGCGCCGACCGACTCGCCCATCTCGGAGCGGTAGAGGAACGCCGGCGAGGCCAGCATCGACTCGATGCTCATCCGCATGCCTTCGTAGAAGTCGCCGCCGGCGGCCTCGCTGTCGAACTGGGCGAGGTAGTGTTCGACTTCGTCGTCGCTCAGGGGGCGGCGAAGAGCACGCGTGCCGAACGACTCGACGAAGCTTCGCGCGCATGCGTCGTCTTCGGGCATGCAGCCGGCCAGCCCGGCCGCGTTGGTATCGACCGCTTCGGACGCTGACAGCCGCGCCAGGTCGAGATAGGCCTCGACGTGGCGCGCGGTCACGAGGGACGCCGCCGCGTTGTTGTCGTAGCCCTCGACCTCGGGCTCGATGGGGATCGTTGAAACGTCGGGCTCGGGGATCGCGAGCAGGTCGGCGACCGTCTGCGCGTACTCGGTTCGCGTCAGAAGCCGCAGCATCCGAGGCCCCGGGGTCCCGTCCTCGCATGACAGCTCGGGGGTCTCCGCGTCCGAATCCGAGCCGTCGCCTTCCTCACCCGCTGCCGTCGCTTCACCGCCGCTCCCCGCGCCGTCCACGTCGACGGACGACCCCGCGTAGCACGCAGTGACCAGTAGAAGACCCGCGCACGCCGATCTCGCTCTGTGAATCCCCATTGCGCTGAAGTAGTGGGCGGGGGGGGATGAAACTGATGAAGAAAAAAGACGGAGAGGGGGAGGGAGGGAGGGAGAAACCAGTCCGGGGAGAAACCAGTCCGGAAGGAGTGAGCTGGCCTTCTCGGGCCTGCACTCGGCTCTGCTTCTCTCGATGCGCGGAAACGCGCGCGAAGCCGAGCGTGCATGCCGGTGCGGGGCAGATGGACCTGATCCTGAGGTCCATGCCTGGGCGGGCGCTGTCATCGCAGAACCAGCACGAGCGGACGAGCCAAGGCCCGCCTCCTGCAGTCTCTGATTTTCGCGGCCCGCCTACCCGGTCAGCAGAAGGTCCAGTGGGATTGGTTCGGTGAGCGCGTTGTGCCGCAGACGCATGCGTACCGTGCCCGCTGGGAACACCACGTCGCGCTCGCCCCTGTTCCAGCGTTTAAGGCACAGGCGGTAGTCGGCCAAGAACCTGCGCCTGTGTCGCTTCATCGCGACGCGTTCTTCGACCGACTGCGTCGCGAAGGTCGGGTTGCGACCGAACAGGGTCTCTCCTTTGACTGGTACCGTTCGCCACGGAACCTTCAAAACACTCGCCATCCCGAGCGCCTTCTTCCCGCCTCGTGTTCGGTGAATTTCCGCCTCTCGAGCCTTCAGGCGCTCCCGGACGCACTCTCTTAGCGCAGTGTCCGACAGGTCCCGGCGCATCGGCGGACGATCAATCATCATCACCGCGACTTCCGGGCTTTTGATTCGGCCCGCAAACCGCGCTCGTCCAGAGCGCCTCGACGAGGTCCGCTGCGCATGCTGGCGATTCGCGGACCACAGCCCAACGCTCGGCCGCTCCACAAGGTAGGGTCTGCCGTACTCCATCTTCAGCGAATTCAATCCCTTCCATCTGCGGGTCGTCCGCACAAGACCTGCTGCCACCGCATTCGCCAGCGTGTAGATGCTTGCCTTGAATACCCGTTCGGCTCCCCGAACCGTCTGGATACCCGGCTCGTCGGCGAAGAACTTCCCGCTGGCTCCGCGCACCGCGTTGAGCGCCTTTGCGATCATGGAGTTCAACTCCTGGAGGAAATCGCTCACCTTCCCAAAACGGTCATGCAGCAACAGATGGTAGTGGGTCGAGAGGAACTCAAACTCGTAGAAGTCCATCCCAAACGCCTCACGGTACTTCGACGAGACCACGGCGTAGCAGTACTTGCAGACCTTCCGCACGACCGGCGTCGGTACCAGCCGATAGCTGCGATGCACGGCGCGGCACGTGATGTACACCGTGGTGTCAGGATGGAGATTTCGGGGGCTCGTCATTGCCCCACAGTGGTCGACCGTCAGAGCCAGCCGTTGCAGGAAGACGCGTCTTCCGGACAGGATGACCCTCGCCGGGAGTGTCGTGAGGGCCCCACTGTCCTGCAGGGGTGCTGCTCGAGTCGAACCTCCAGACCGTTCTCGGTGCAGGATGGAGATTTCGGGGGGTCGTCATTGCCCCACTTTGGTCGGCCGTCAGACCCCGTCGTTGCAGGAAGACCCGTCTCCCGGACAGGTTGCCGTCATTGCACGACAGTGGTCCACCGTCAGAGCCAGTCGTTGCAGGGAGAACCATCTTCCGGACAGGTTGCCGCCGGAAGCGGAGCAGGTGGTCGAGGGGCGTATCTATGGGCTGGGTGTTACCGCTCGGTGCCGAGTAGTCTTGGGTTGGCCACGATGAAGTCGCATGACAGGGTCGCATCGGTGCTTAAGGTGAGGTGCCGATGGTTGAACTGCGTGGGGGCGGAACGCAGCTCGGCGGCGGCGGCCATGATCATGGCGGCGATGGCATCGAGCAGGTCCGGATCCGCGGCCAAGGTTACCTCGGCGAGCTCGATCGGGCTGTCAGACTCGGACGCGACGCTGTGGCCGAAGAGTCGTAGGCGGTCGTTCGGCGCTTCTGAAGACTTATTTCGTTTCATTCGAAGAGCGCTCCGGAATCCGGCATTTTCTCTACGCGCAGCCGTTGCCGACACCAGGAAAATATCCTGCAGCAAGTAGCGGATGTGTTTGTAGAAGTGGTCGGCTTCGGGTGCTGGGGCGAGGCGTCCCAGTCGGAGGAAGACATGGCCGCTAACGCTACTCGCGAAGCGTCGCGCGTGTGACCTCAAACGACGCTGCGGTCACGGTAAATGTTGTGTAGAACGCATCGGGGTCCGTTCCACCGGTGACGTCGAAGGCGAAATCGACATGGACTCTATCTGCCGCGGGCGTTGCTTTGCAGCCGACGACCGTCGAGGTCAGCTGGTAGTTTGTTCCGAAATCCACCGCATGAACCCCTCGGAACACGATCTCTGCAGGCTCGAACGTTGCCTCTGGGGAGGCGGATTCGAAGTCGGGCGGTCTGAGGATGCCCGCGAAGTCCGTCTGGATTCGGCATTGCGCATCTCCTGTTCGCAGATCAATGCGTCCAATGAGCGCATCATCGAGCAGGACCATCCGGTTGAAGCGGTCCGCGACTTCGGTTGGGGGGAGGATTGTTTCTTCACTCATTGACAGGCCAGTGCGCCTCTGGGGATTTTACGTCGTCCAGTGGCGGCGCGCCCGCACAAGACCCGCTGCTACCGCATTCGCCAGCGTGTAGATGCTTGCATTGAATACCCGTTCGGCTCCCCGAACCGTCTGGATGCCCGGCTCGTCGGCGAAGAACTTCCCGCTCGCTCCGCGCACCGCGTTGAGAGCCTTAGCGATCATGGAGTTCAACTCCTGGAGGAAATCGCTCACCTTCCCAAGGTGATCATGCAGCAACAGATGGTAGTGGGTCGAGAGGAACTCAAACTCGAAGAACTCCATCCCAAACGCCTCGCGGTACTTCGACGACACCACGGCGTAGCAGTACTTGCAGACCTTCCGCACGACAGGTGTAGGCACCAGACGATAGCTGCGGTGCACAGCGCGGCACGTGATGTACACCGTGGTGTCAGGATGGAGATTTCGGGGGCTCGTCATTGCCCCGTAGTGGTCGACCGTCAGAGCCAGTCGTTGCAGGAAGACCCGTCTCCCGGACAGGTTGCCGTCATTGCACGACAGTGGTCGACCGTCAGAGCCAGTCGTTGCAGGAAGAACCGTCTTCCGACAGGTCGCCGCTGCCGAGTAATCATGGGTTGGCCACGATGAAGTCGCATGAGAGGGGCGTATCGGTGCTCAGGGTGAGGTGCCGATGGTTGAACTGCGTGGGTGCGGCTCGCAGCTCATGGCGGCAGCTGTGATCATGGCGGCGATAACATCGAGCAGGTCCGGATCCGAGGCCAACGTTACCTTGGCGAGCTCGATCGGGCTGTCAGACTCGGACGTGACGCTGTGGCCGAAGAGTCGTAGGCGGTCGTTCCGCGCTTCTGAAGATCTATGTGGTTTCATTCGAAGAGCGCTCCGAAGTCCGGCATTCTGCCTGCGCTGAGCCTTTGTGGACACCAGGAAGACATCCTCCAGGCCGTCGTCTTCTGAGATGTTGGGCATGGACGGAGCGGCCGGCCGCCTGGCCGCCCCAGGGCACTCCTCGAGTTGCGTCCTTCCGACGTCCTATGACGGAGGAGTTTCACGAGCTGTTGCTGATTTTTACTCCCGGGTTGTTCAACGCCGAAATGCGTTCGATTTCCTGCTGAGGAAGTCTCTCGACGACTTCGGCAAGTTCGGCTTCTGCTACGCATTCTCCAAAATGCATCTTGTAGACTTTTCGTCCTTCGTAGATCTGCTCACTTGAAAACTCGTACTCAAGACCTCTCTCGGTGAGTAGATCATCGAGGTAGTCGAACAGTTCGTAGTCGTCGACAACGAGTTCGACCTTGGAACTCGTCGCCGTGATCTTGATATGCGTCGAACCCACGTTCGTTCCTTCGGTTCTTTCGGGCGCAGATGGACGTTTGGACGTTGCGGCGTCGGGCGGATTTCGCCGACGGCTGCCTCGGCGGGAGGGGGACAGGCTTTGACCAATAGCTGTCCTTCTTCGTCAATCCGTGCGGATCGAGGTCGCTGCCCGAGTCGTCGACATGGCGATGGCGTGCCAGGCCGCCGCGATGGCGATAGGTTTTTCTTCGTGCTGGTCGGAGAAACACGAGGGGTGCATGGCAGGAGCGGCGTTGTGTGTTGTATCTACCGTTCTGGATGAGGTGGGCGTAACCAAGAGGGGGTGTTCGATCGGTCTCCGGACCATCCCCAGTCAGAGAGCATTTCGATGAATGCATCACGTTGGTAGGTTTCGTCTTCTCTAGGCTCATCGAGCGTAGAGTACCCGTACCCCGTGTTGATGATTTTGCTGGTGATGTGGTGAATCGATCCGTAGTCGATAATCACCAGTGTTCCACGCTCTCCTCCGAAGTTAGAAACGAGAATCGGGGCTGTAAAGGTGTCCCCGGAGAGGAGACGGACTTCAAAGTCCTCGTGGATCTCAATGCCCAAGTCTGCAGAGGCTCGGCGAAACTGCTGTCGTAGACGGCTCAAGTCACTTGTCTCCTAGGGACTGTCGGGGATTGGGATGTGATCAACTGGTCCGACATGGCCGTGAGGCTGCTTTCCGTGGGGCCGATTCGGATGTGCCTCGGGACCACGAACTTTGTTGGATGGAAACGGATCAGGGAGTTCAAGATTTAGGTCCTTGTAGGCCTTCATGTCGTCGGGCGTAATTCCAGTCTTCTTGTCCTTCTTGGCCATGTCCACAAGAGCCTGTTTCTCGGAGCTGAAACGCTTTCCCTTTCCGCTGGAGCCTGAACCCGTGCCTGGCGCGGCTTCGGAGCCACAGCCGCCCTTCTTCTTCGCCAGCCCGAACGGGTCAACCCAGCCCAGCGGGTCGTCGACATAGCCATGCACGGCGAGGCCGCCGGCGAGGCCGATGGGGTCGCGGGAGATGTAGGTGCCGACGTGGGGGTCGTAGTAGCGGAAGCGGTTGTAGAAGAGGTCGGTTTCTGGGTCTTGGTACTGGCCGGGGAAGCGCCAGGGGCAGAGGGCTGGGTCGCCGGCGGTGACGGTGCAGTGGCCGTAGGTGTCGGTGGTGGCCTGCCAGACGAGGGCGCCGGCGTCGTCGGTGAGGCACAGGGGAGTGCCGAGGTGGTCGGTGAAGACGGCCATGGCGCCGCGCTGCTCGCTGACGCGGGCGAGCGGGGCGAAGCTTTCGGGCTCGAAAAGCCAGGTGAGCAGGCCGTCTTCGTCGGGAGGGGCGGGCTGTAGCGGCTCGTCGGCGAGCATCGCCCGCCAAGGTTCGTCGTCCGTGGGGTCGCGGGTGTGTAGGTCAGCTCACGTGCCTTGGTGGCCGATGGTGCGCATGGATTCAAAGTACTCTACGATGGTCCTTGCGAGGCCCTCGTTCCCTTCAACGAACAGTGAAGATGAATCGTGTAGCCCAAAGGTCACCGCACGACCGTCGGGTCCGTCGCAAGAGACTTCGATATCGTAGAACCATTGCTCGGTCCCCGTCGCCAGCTGGAGCAAATCCTCGACTCCCACCGTGGTGGCGCCCTCTCGTTCGCATGCATCGCCTAGGCGAATTACATCGCGCCCATACCCTGAGCTGCGATGAACGGTGAAACTGCGACATGTCAGAGTCTCTGAAACCGCCCGTACGAGAATGTCGAGGGGGAATCCCTGCGCGGTTTCGACATCCGGCGTTTCTATCCAGATGCGTAGCCTCTCTGCATCACTCGATTTCATAGTGGAAGCCCCTTGCCTCTCTTGAACCCGCCTTTAGGTGCGATCTTTGGGTTGTTGGGCGTGAGTTTGTGTTGGTGGGGGATGGCGTGTTGATTCGGGTACCCGTGATCAGTGAAATCGATATCTCGGTGGGGTTGCAGGTTTCCGTTTGAGCCGTAGTCCCACTCACGCGCCTGTGGTTCGGACCCATACTTCGGCTTGGACTTCCCAAGCTGGCTGTGTGGGTACGGAGAATCTGGCACTGGCACACCCAGGTCATCCGTCGGCAAGGTCCGGTCGGGTACATATTGCCCTCCCTCCCCTGCTGCAGTGGCCTCGGAGCCACAGCCGCCTTTCTTCTTCGCCAGCCCGAACGGGTCGACCCAGCTGAGGGGGTCGTCGACATACCCGTGGACGGCGAGGCCGCCGGCAAGGCCGATGGGGTCGCGGGAGACGTAGCCGCCGACGTGGGGGTCGTAGTAGCGGAAGCGGTTGTAGAAGAGGCCGGTTTCTGGGTCTTGGTACTGGCCGGGGAAGCGCCAGGGGCAGAGGGCTGGGTCGCCGGCGGTGACGGTGCAGTGGCCGTAGGTGTCGGTGGTGGCCTGCCAGGCGAGGGCGCCGGCGTCGTCGGTGAGGCACAGGGGAGTGCCGAGGTGGTCGGTGAAGACGGCCATGGCGCCGCGCTGCTCGCTAACGCGGGCGAGCGGGGCGAAGCTTTCGGGCTCGAAAAGCCAGGTGAGCAGGCCGTCTTCGTCGGGAGGGGAGGGCTCGGGTGGCTGGTCGGCGAGCCGGAGACACTCGGCGGCGAGCCAGGCGAAGGGGTCTTCGTCGTCGGCGGCGCGCTCGGCGAGCATCGCCCGCCAAGGTTCGTCGTCCGCGGGGTCGCGCGCGGCGAGCAGGCCGTTGCGACGCACGACGAGCTCGGGGGTGCGACGAAGCTGGGGCGCGTCGCCGCTGGTGCGCCACTCGTGCAGCGGGACGTTGCCGTCCCAGACCCAGCGGGTGATGACGCCATTCGCGTTCTTTTCGACGCGGCGGCCGAAGGCGTCGTACCGGAAGCTGACGGCCGTACAGCGCGGGGTGTCGACGTGGACGAGCTGGCCAGCGTCGTTCCAGTGGTACCACCACCGACCGCCGTCGGGATCTTCGCGCTCGGCGAGGTTGCCGTCGGCGTCGTAGCGATAGGTGATGACGCCGCCACCCTCGCTGGCGGGCAGGGAGCGCTTGAGGATCTGGCCGGCCTCGCCGTACTCTCGCTCGCTTCGGTCGAGGCTGCGGAAGAGGTTGCCGACCTCGTCGGGATTGCGCAGTTCGACCGAAGGCGCGTCACCGCCGGCAGGCGTGATCTCGGCCTTGTGCAAGAAGCCGCGGACGTCGTGTTCGAACGCGATGGAGCCCAGGGCATCGTCTTCGAGGGAGCGCAGCAGGTCGCCGGAATCCCAGCCGTACTTGCGAAGGCGATGTGAGGTGGGCTGAACGCCTTCGGGGGCGTTGGCTTGGCCAACCCAGTGCTGGGTGGGACGGCCGAGCGCGTCTCGCCACCAGTACCCCCGCACCGCGGCTTCGCCCGAGCCGACGGTACGGTCGACCTCTTGCCCAAAGCGATCTCTGGAGAAGGCGACCGACCACTGATGCGCACCGTCGCGATACGCGACCGAGGTGACGTCGCCCATGGGGTTGCGGACGAAGTCTGTCGCGGCGCCTCGGCTGCTCTGCAGTGCGATGCGCAGCCCAGCGTGGTCGTAGCTGCTCGCCACCCAGTCGTCGGCGTCGGGGTCGATGCCGGTGACGGACTCTTTGATGATTTGCCCAAGGGCATCGCGCTCGAAGCTGACGCAGACGCCGTCGGCCTCGGCCTCGATCAGCGCCCCGTCTTTGCGGTACGCGTAGCGAATGCTCGAGCCGTCGCCGTGCTCGACGCTGACGAGGTTGCCCGCATCGTCGTACGCGAGCGTGCGACTGCGGGGAGGCTCGCCGTTCGTGGCTTCGCGCAGGACCGAGACGACGCGCCCCACCGGGTCACGCTGGTAGAGCGTGGCGTTGCCATCCCAGCCGAACTCGGCCGAGACTTCGCCGAGCACGTCGAGCTCGTAGCGGTGCTCCAGACCGCGCTCGTTGATCACGCCGACGAGCTGCCCCTCGGTGTCCCAGCGGTAGCGAACCGTGGCTGTGCTTCCGGCGGCTCGCGTGTGCGTGCGCGAGGCGACCTTGCCCATCTGGCAGTACGTGAACGTGATGTCCCGGACGCGGTCGCGAGCGCGCAGCACGTTGCCCATGGCGTCGTAGGCGAGGTCGCGAACGTTGCCGTCGGGCTCCTGCACGCGGGCGATGCGACCAAGCGCATCGTAGGTGCGGCGCTGAACGTTGCCGTTGGGATCGGTGCGCTCGATGACGCGGCCGAGCGCATCACGCCGCCATTGGGTGACCGTGCCGTCGGGCGCAGTCGCGCGGGCGAGTCCGCCGGCGCTGTCGTAGGCAAGCACGGTGGGCTTTCCGGCCGCGTCGAGGACCTGCTGAAGCTGCGCACCCTCGTAGCGGTAGTGGGTGGCGTGTCCGAGCGGGTCGACGCGCGCGAGCACGCGCCCCATGGCGTCGTAGCGCCAGGTCCACTCCGCGCCTTCGGGGTCGACGACGGACACCGGGCGGTTCTTGTCGTCGTACCGGATCTTGCTGACGCGCTTGCCCGCTTCACCGGATGGCGCGACGACCATGACGACGTTGCCGCGTGCGTCGTAGGTGGTCTCGGTGCGTTGCCCGAGTGGGTCGACGACGACCGTCTCGCGGTGGGCGTGGTCGTACTCGTATGTGGTGGTACCGCCAGCGGGATCGATCACCGAGGTGACCATGAAGGCACCGTCGTAGCTGTAGACGGTGACCTCGCCGAGCGAGTTGGTGACCGTGGCGGTGCGGCCCTTGCGGTTGTAGTCGATGAGGTGGTGGTAGATGCCCTGCTCGGCGTCGCCGGCGGGGTCGATGCCCCACGTCTCGACGCAGCGGGCGAAGCGGCCGTACCCGTCGTATTTGAAGTAGAACGTGAGGCCGTTGCGGTCGCGCTCGCGGACCAGCAGGTGGCGGTCGTAGCCGAACTGCATGGGCTTGCCGGCGGCGTCGCGCACCTCGGCGAGGTCGCCGGATTCGTCGTAGCGGTACTCGGCGTGCTGCCGGTGTCCTTCGCCCCCCGCGGCCGGCAGCCAGATTCGGGTGAGCCGGCCGCGGACGTCGTGCTCGAACTTCACGACGCGGCCGCCGGCATCGTGAACCTCGGCTAAGCGGGCACGCTCGTCGTAGCGGTACTCGACCACCTGGCCCGCGGGCGTGCGCTGGCGGACGATGCGGGCCAGGCCGCGGTCGGTGTTGATCGGGTCCTCGCCGGCGATCGGCGCAAACTCGGTCACCACGCCTGCGGCGTCTTCGAGGGTGAAGGCGAAGTTGCCGTGTGCCCGCAGCGTGAGCCGGTTGACCGGGTCTTCGAGCACGTCGCCCTTGCGCATGACGCCACCCTGCAGCGCCCGGGTGTTGAACTCGACCTCGCGGCCGTCGGCGGTTTGGTAGGCGACGCACTGCGGCTCGAGCCAGATCTTTTGGTCGAGGCTGTGCGCCCACCCATAGCCCAGCGGAGATTCGCGGTCGAACCAGTTGCTGTTGTAGTTGCGCTCGAACCGAACCGGCAGCGGCCCGGGAAGCTCAAAGTCGACGCCGTCGGTGAGCACGCTGCCCGTAGCGACGTTGACCGGGTGCCCCGTCAGGAAGCAGGCCGATTTGTGCGCGATGTTTCGGGCCCGCTTGAACTTCTCGGGGATGACCTTGTCGACGGCACCGTGCAGCTTGCCCGCAGCCCACTTGCTGCGAAGCGCACGCATGCCGGCCATCATCACGACCTGCTGCCAGTCGATGCCCGGCGGCCCCCCGACGATCACCATCTTGGGCAGGCCGGTCGACACGACGGTGGACGTGGGCATGCGGACGGGGTCGCTGCACGAAAGCGCCATCTCCCCCATGCGCACCGCGTTGGCGCCCATCATCTTCACCGTCATGGAGCCCATCAGCAGCAGCGCGTCCGAGGGCGGCGGAAGGGGTGGGTCGGGCATGGGCAGCTTGCCCTTGAGGCCGACGGTAGGCTTGGGCGCCCGAGGCACGGGGGCCCACGAGATCCCCGGAGGGATGAAAATGTGCGGCACCGGCATCGACACCTCGTCGCCGGTCACGGTGGCGGGCATCCCCGCGATCCACACCTTGCCCGGATCCGGCGGCGTGTCGGTGGCCCACGCGGTCACGGCCGCGACGAGCTCGTCCATGATGAGTCCCATCGGATCGAAGATGAGCCCCGTGAACGGGTGCGGGAACGGGACGGGGACCGGCGCGGGCGTGGGCACCATTTCCATGTGGAGGTCGAGCCCCACCACGATGTCGAGCCACTTGCTCGCGATGCTCACACGGCCAGTGTAGAGCGTGCCCGGGTTTTCCTCGACTGCTCGGCAGCAAAAGGGCCAGGGTTCGGGGCGAAAAACCGTCGGTCCGTGGTTCACGCGAACGGTTCGCACTACAGTGCGGCCCCATGGCGCACGACGAAGCACCCTCCCGCCGTCGCGGTCGTCCGCTGAACGAAGCCCAGGCGCGTCGCATCCTCGACGCCGCCGAAAATGCATTCGCCGAGGCAGGCTACGCCGGCATGCGGATGCAGGCGCTGTCGGACTCGCTGGGCATCAACAAGGCGCTGCCGTTTCACTACTACGATAGCAAGCAGGGTCTGTACGACGCGGTCATCGAGCGGATCGAAAACGACCTCGACGACGCGCTCGAGCTGGGCGACACGGGGAGCGGGTCGGCGCTCGACACCCTCCACCTGTTGGTCGACCGGTACTGGACCTTCCTCGAAGGTCGCCCGAACTTCGCCCGACTCAGGCAGTGGGGCTACCTTGCTGGAGAGGGGCATGACGACGCGGTCCAGCGTCGCAACAAGAAGCGCCTCGCGATGTTCTTTCGCATCGTCGTCGAGGCCGTCGATGGCGACAAGGCACGCGCCCAGCAGGGGTACCTCTCGCTGGTCGGCGCGATCTTGTTCTACTGGATCAACCCGCGGGCGATGAGCATGGTGCTTGGGCGCAAGCACGACACCAAGCCGGCCCTTGCCCGGCGCCGCGAGCACCTGCACGAGCTGGTCGACGCGTTGGTCTCGGGTGCGGGGCACTCGCCGAAGTGAGCGTGTGGTTCGGTTGGGATCACGTCGAAGGCAGACCAAGTAGCCCGGCGTTCATCGTCGGTCGTTTCGGCGGCGGCGCCGTGGACAGGGGCGGCCGTCGATGGTGTGATCGCGGCGATGCGGCGCCGAGTTGGAGTGTTCTGCCTGTTGGGGGCGGTGGCGTGCGGGGCCGAGGCGCCTGATGCCGAGGCCGAGGACGGCGCGGTGACGGGGGCGAACATCGAACTGCCCGAGCCGGTCGACTGCGTGGCGTCCGGCGCTGCAGATCCGCTGCGGTGGATGGGCGGCGCCGCGAACCCAGAGGTCGCCGGGATCCGCAGCGTCGCCGCATACGGGGGCCAGGCCTGGACGTGTAGCGATGACGGCCCGATGGGGCTGTGGAGTGTCGATGCCGATGGCGTAACCTGGACCGCGTCCGCCGAAGCGTGTGACGCGGTCGCGGCTGACGAGCAGTGGTTGGTCGTGGCTCGCGGCACGTCGGTGGAAGTCTCCCGCCGCGATGCGTCCGAAGTGCTCGCGCGGTGGGACGGGCCCGGGGAGGTGGTGTCGGTGCGGCTGGCCGATGACCGCGTCTTGGTGGCGATGGGGGGGAACGGCTGGGCAGAGCTCGAAGCCGATGGACTGGCCGAGATCGTTCGCGCGCCCCAAGATGATGTGCGCGCGGTCGCGGCACGGGACGACCTCCGCTTTGTCGCCGCCGGACGCGACGGCGTGCAGGTGGTGCGCGTCGTCGATGGAGCGGTCGAGCCCGTCACGCGGATCGACGTGGACCCGGCGCTCGACGTCGTTGCGCGGAATGGCGTGCTCGCGGTCGCAACGCTGGAAGGGGCGGGGCTGATCGATCTCGCCGTACCCGAGTCTCCGCAGTTCCGTCCCACGACCACCCCGGGCTCCGCGCTCGGCGTTGCGCTGGTCGACGATGCACTCGTGGTGGCGGACTTCACCGACGTGGCGGTCATCGAAGGGGAGGCCCTGACCGACGTCGCGCCGCTGGTCGGAAGCGACCTGCTCGATCGCAGCCGTGCGGTCTCGGTGGATCCCACCTCGGACACGGTGGTGGTGGCGCAATGGGACGGCCTGCACGCGTATGACCGCAGCTGCGCCGGGCAGGCCCCCGCGGTGTGGCCCGAGCCCAGGGCGATCGATTTCCGGGTGGTCTCGGCGGGTCGCTCGCGCACGCTCGCCATCCCGGTTCGAAACGAAGGGGCGGTCCCGCTGACGATCGATTCCATCGAGACCGACCTGCCCGGCGTGACGACGGACTTCGCGGGCCCCGTCACCGTCGACCCGCGCGCCTCGACGGCGTTCGAGGTGACCTTCGACTCCTCGGGGACCGCGCCGCTGGAGGGGGCGATCACCATCGTCAGCGACGACCCGGACCAGCCGCGCTTCGTGCTCCCGACCTCGGCCAACCTGCGAGGCATACGCGTCGGCGAGCCGGTGGTGCCGTTCCGCAACGTGGACACGCTCGGCCGCGTCTGGGAGCCCGACGACGCGCGTGGCAAGGTTCTGCTGCTTGCCTACTTCGCCGACTGGTGAAGCGCCTGCAACCGGGAGTTTCCCGGTTTCGAGGCCACGCTGTGGCAGGGCTACCAGGACGCAGGCTTGCTGATGCTCGCGCAGAGCGACCAGTCGGTCGAGCGCATCGTCAACTTCGGCAATCAGCAGGGCTCGACGTTCCCGCTGGTCCGCGACGCGACGACCTACGACATGTACGCGAACCCAGGTCCCGGCAACTTCGCGCTGGAGATCATCGTGGACGCCGACGGCATCGTCCGCTTCGCCGAGCGCGGTTCGACGACCGCCGAGCTCGAGGCCGCCATCACGCCGCTGTTGCCCTGAGTCAGCCTCGGCAGCGTTTGCCTTTGCACGAGGTCGTGCAGGTCGAGCCATCCTCGCAGCGCTGCAGGCATCGACCGCCGCCGCACGACAGAGAACACGTTGCCCCAGCCCGGCAGTGCTGCTGGCACTTGCTCCCCGAACACGTGGCTTCGCAGGTCGAGTCCGCCTCGCACGACTGCCCGCACAACCCGCGTTCGCACGCGAACGTGCAGGACTGACCGGCTTTGCACGATTGTCCGCACTTGCCGTAGGGGCAGTTCTTTTGGACGCGTTCGGGTTCGGCGGGGGGCGGCTTGGGGGCTGGCTCGGAGGGCTCGACGCGCGCCGGCTCCGGTTCCGGCTCCGGAGGCTCTGGGGGCATGGGCTCGGGTTCGGGCGCGACCCGTGCCTGCGGGGCGGGCTCGGCGGGGGGCGTGGGCGCGCTGCCGTCACAGGCTGTCGCAGCGAGCAACAACGGCAGGACGATCGCAAAGCCGAGCGGGCGCATGA
>JBCCQM010000017.1:0-68025 GCA_039024335.1 Myxococcota bacterium | reverse complement strand
GCGTGCTCGTTGCAGTCCCAGCGATGCGCCTTGCCCGGATACGGCTTGCAGCCGTAGGGCGCGCATTCGCGGAAGACGGTCTTGTCGCAGGTCGGCTCGTCGTTGCCCCACGGGAACAGCTCGCCATCGGGACCGCGCGCCGCCTTTTCCCACTCCCATTCGGTCGGCAGTCGCTTGCCCGCCCACGCGCAGTAGCTGCGGGCGCGATGCCAGTCCATTGGCATGGCGGGCTGCTCCTCGCCCACGAACGGCTTCATGATGGTTTGCGTCCGGTTGATCCGGACCTTGCACGCGCCCGCCTCGTGGCAGGCGTCGTACTGGCTGTTGGTGACCTCGTAGCGGTCGACGTAGTAGGTGCTCAGCACCAGCTCCCGCGCGGGTGCTTCTTCGGGCAGGCCGTCGTCGTAGCCGACGATCGCCGGGCCGCCGGGAATGCAGACCATGTCCTTGGGCGCGGGTACACACGGGGCGAACGCAAACGACAGAGCAGGGGTCGCCCCGGCGGCTTCGACCGCGGCGATGGCTTGGACCATCACATCGACCGTGCTCGCGTCGAGCACATCGATCGCCACGAGCCCGGTCACGCCGTCGAGCACCGCGGCCGGGGCTGCCCCTTCGGCAGCCTTGCCGTCGTCGCGGTACAGGGCCCAGCCCTCGGCGCGGGGGCGCAGGACCGCCGCCTCGTCGGGCGCGGCACGGGTCAGCGCATGCGTGGCGTCGCCGATCTTCAGGGTGAGGGACTCGCCGGGCGCGACCACGCTCGCCCAGATCTGGCGAAGCGCACCCACCGTGGTCTCCGCGTCGACGTCGACCACGTGCGACGCGCCCTTCGGCAGGACGCCGGCGAGCGAGGGGTGGTCGTAGACGGCCTCGAAGCCGTCATCGACGCGGCCTGGCGCGTCCGCGGGGCGCAGCTGCGTCAGAACTTCGTCGCCGCGGCGCAGCTCGGCGCCTCGGACCGAGAGCGTGCGCGGGCCGGCAGCCTCGTCCGCAGGCGCGTCGTCGGCCGCCGGCGGCGCTTCGACGGGCGCGGTTGCGGGTTCGTCGGGCGCGACGGGGGTCGAGGGTTCCTGGCAGGCCGCGAGAGCGGCACAGACGAGCGGCAGGACGCGGCGCATCCCGCCCTCGATACCACGCCGCGCCGTACGCTCCTCAGAACGCGCGATTTGTTCAGCGGGCGGTGCCGTCGACGAAGGTCCGAGCTCTCTCCGCCACCGCGATTCCCACCCGCGACCCGTTGATCCGCCCGATTTCGTCGTCCGGCCAGATGTGGATGCCACCCCACAAACGCGACTGGCCCGCCTCGTCGGCGGCGTCGAAGTAGCTCGCCCACTGCAGCGTGACGGTCTCGGTCGGGCCCGCCTCGAACACGAGGGTGTCGATGGCGGGCGCGGTGAACGAGTGCAGGCCGCCGGGGAACCATGGGCTGCCCGTGTAGGCCGCCATGGCCTCGGCGGCGGCGCGGCTGAAGGTCGAGTGCCCGGAAGTGAACCCGGGGAACGCCGGGGTCACGAAGGTGCGGCGCTGGTACGGGATCCAGTCCTTGGCCCGCATCCATCGCAGCGGCGTGTATTCGGCGTCGCGATCGCCGGGTTCGCCAGGCCAGGACCACACCGCGATTTCACCGATGTGCCAGCGCAGGTGGTGGTGTCGCTCGCCCGGGGCCGCGCTTTCTTCGGTGATCAGCTCCACCAGGCCGTCGACGAGCGGCAGGCCATCGGGGCTGTAGCTGGGCAGGGCAGGATCGGTGCGCTGGCCCTGCTGACCCATCCAGCGAATCAAGGTGATCGGTCGGGGCCCCAGGCTGTCGCGCTTGAGCTCCCAGGCGCTGATCGCTGCGTCGTGCACGGCGCCCGAGACGGTGAGGTAGAAGCCCACGTCCCACTGGAGCGGACCGACCGGGTCGCCCTCGCCGAACGGGATCCGCTGCGCGGCCGAAAGCTCGGCGGTGACCTCGTTGGCAAGCCCCATCCAGTGCCCCGGTGGCGTGGTGGACTTAGGACCATCGGCCCAGATTTCCGCCACGACGCGCGTGAAGTCGCCGCGCGGCACCTCGTTGCGGGCGTAGGGCTCGCCCGTGACCGGGTTCTCCGCGTAGCCGGCCCCGTCGTTGGTGCCGAGCGTGTTGTTGCCGCGCCCGCCGGGGCCGATGTCGATGCGCACGCCGTCGTCGACGTCGAGCTCGGAGGTCGAGCGGATCACCTCGAGCACCCAGTCCGCCATGCGCGGATCGTCGATGCGCGGGTAGCCCTCGCCCGGATCGGAGTACAAACCCGTGTCGGGGTCCTTGGTGATCGCGAACGGCTCGACGTTGCGCCACTGCGGACCGATGTATGGCTGCACCGCGTCGTCGAGCACGATGCCGTTTTGCGTCTCGGCCGTGCCGAGGTTGAGCTGCTGCCAGATGTTGGGGTCCTCGACGTTCGTGCCTGCGATGTCGACCACCATCACCGCGTTGGACGGCTCCCACCCGGTGGTGTCGGCGTACGCGCCTGCTTCGTTGGCGCCATCGTCCGCGAAGCGCTCCACGATGGCGGCGCCGATGCGGTTGCCCACGGCGATCGGGTCGTCGCCGTCGGTGTGCGTGTCGGTGGGATCGAGGCCGAGCACGTCCATGAAGCTGCCGTAGCAGTCGAGGCTGGTCTCACCGCCGATGGCGTCCGCGTAGCGATGCTCGAGGACCCGTAGCGCCGCGTAGGAGATCGCGGTCTCTCGTGCGGCCTCGACATCGTCGGCGCTCTCCCGGTCGGTGTAGACGACGCCGTCCGCGACGTCTTGGTACGCCGCCCACGCGTCGAACATTGCGACGCTGGTGTGATGCAGGTTGCGGGCATGCACGGGCGGGTGGGGGATGTCGCGGCGAATGCTGTCGAAGAGCAGCTCCATCCAGCGCCGGGCAATGCTCTCGTTGGGCGCGAGGTCGACGCGGTCCGCCGGGCACGCGAGCTCGGGCTCGGGCTGCGGCTGCGGCTCCCACAGCGTGAAGTCGTCGGGTCCGCAAACGACGCCACGGTCGAGCAGCGGGCTGAGCACGCCACCGCCGGCGCCCCAGATGGCGCCGTCGCCATCGCTCCACAGCGCGTGGACCGACTGAGGGCGCTCGGGCAGGTTCAGGTTCACGGACTCCCAGTCGCCGCCGCGGACCTTGCGGGCTGCGAAGCCGTCCGCGCCCGCCGTCCACGTCGTTCCGTCGCCGTCCACCGTGAGCCCCTGCAGGAGTGGTGCATCGGGCGGGGTGTCGTCGACGAAGCCGTCCTCCCCGCCGCGCAGCAGCAGGCCTTCGCTCAGCCCGCCCGCGATGACCACGTCGCGGGCGTCGCCGAAGACCGTGAAGAGCTGGGTCTCCGTTCCCGACTCGACCCGCTCCAGGGATTCCCCGTCGTAGTGCAGCACGGTCCCGAGGCCGCCTACCATCCAGACGTCGTCGGCGGCGCGACCCCACACCTTGAACAGCGCGGGAATGTTTCCCGCCGCGCTGCGCGGAAGGTCTGCGGGCAGGTCGACCTCGGTCCAGGTGACGCCGTCGTAGCGCCACGCGAAGCCGTCGCGTCCCGCGAAGCCACCGACCGCCCAGAGGTCGTCCGGGCTCGCGCCCCACAACCCGAAGATGGTGTTGCCGAAGAAGACCGGCGTGGGCGTGGGCGTGAAGGCCTCGTTTTCGTACCGAAGGATTCGACCGCCGCCGCCGCCGAAGAAGACCGGGCCGTCCTCGAAGCCGTGGACCCACCAAAGGTCGTGCAGCATCGGCACCTCGACCGGCTCGAGCACGCCGTCGTTGGTGTGCAGGGCGATGGGTCCCGCCTGCAGGTCCGGCTGCGCGCCGACGACCCACACATCATCGGGTCCGCCGCCGCCGACCGAGAGGAACGCCGCGCGGGTGTCCTGGGCCGCGGCGCCGAACGTGGGCAGCGCCGGATCGCGGGGCGCCGGGTCTTTGCAGCCGGCGAGAAGAACCAGACCAATCCAGGGACCGAATCGAGCGCGAGCTTGACCGAGCATGGACTGCCGAAGATACGGGAATCCACGACGGGCGGTCGTAAGCCGCCCGTTGCGCCACGTGGACGAGGGGCCAGCGGACTGCGCTTCGTGCGGCCGCGACAAGGCGTAGGCGGCGCACGCGCGGAGGGCCCGGCCAGCTCGAGCTTGGACCTACTCGAACTTGGAAAAGTCCGGAGCCCGCTTCTGGAAGAACGCCTGCATGGCCTCGGCGGCCTCGGGTGAGCGGAGCCGGGCGAGGAAGTGGTCCCCTTCGCGCTCCATCGAAGCCCGCAGGAGGTCGGCGTGCGACTGCAGGATGAGTTGCTTGGTCAGGCGAACCGAGGCCGGCGGAAGCGCGGCAACCTTTACGGCCTTGGCGCGCGCCGTGGCGTCGATCTCATTGGGTGCCACCACCGCGTTGACCAGCCCGATCTCGAGCGCGGTCGCGGCGTCGAACGACTCACCGAGCATCAACAGCTCCGTTGCCTTCGCACGGCCGGCGAGGCGCGTGAGCAGGTAGGTCGAGCCGGCCTCGGGACACAGACCCAGCGGCACGAACGGCATCTTGAACTTCGCGCGGTCCGAGGCGTACGCGAGGTCGCAGTGCATCAGAATCGTGGTGCCCAGGCCGATCGCGGGCCCATCGACCGCGGCGATCAGCGGCTTGGTCAGCCGCGGAAGGATGTTGAGCACGCGACCGACGGGCGAGTCCATCGAGTCCGGCGGGTTCTTCATGAAGTCGCCGAGGTCGTTGCCGGCGGTGAAGATGCCGCCTTCCCCGCGCAGCAGCACCGCTCGGATCTGCGGGTCCTCGTCGGAGCGCTTCAGCTGCTCGAGCAGCGCGTCGTACATCGCGAGCGTGAGCGCGTTCTTCTTGTCCACCCGGTTGAAGGACACGGTCAGGACGCGGTCGGACAGCTCGTGGGTCAGCGCTTCGGTCATCGGGCGCAGCGTATCGAACCCGCAGCCGGTGGGCATCCGGCCGGTCGCAGTGAGCCGCTGCAGGCGTGCAGCGGCCGACTTTGGCGGCGCTGGCGGGTCACGTCGAATTCGAGGCACGATGGAGTCGATGGCAGGCACGCCCACGCGAGCTCCGATTACCGTCACGCCGCCGACCGGTGGCTTCGACCGCGCCGGCATGCGCGAGCTCGTCCGCAGCACGCAGCTGGCGTCGCGCATTCATGCGCTCGTGAAGGGGCCGTTCGGGCACACCGCGCTCACGCTGCAGGCGCTCGATGCGACGGTCGAGGCTGCGGACCTGGCGCTGCAGGCGGGCGAGGCGATGCACGCGGCGCTGCTCGAGGACATTGCGGCCTCAGGCAGCCTGGCGATCCCCGAGCCGACCGCGGACCAGCGCGCCTTCATCGGTGCGTTCGTGGTGACGGTGCTGGCGGACGCGCTGTGCGAAGTGCTCGCCGAGCTGGCGCCCGTACCGGCGTCGGATTCGGACCTCGAAGCGGAGGGGCTGGAGGGACTGCTCGAGGCGCCGGTCAAGGACGTCATCACGCGCCTGCTCGGCATGACCGGCCGCTACGTCGAGGTGCAGGCCAAGCGACAGCCCGAGTCGGGCGACCCCAAGCTTCCTGCGCGTGAGGCCTGGGTCGTGACCACCATCCACGCCTTCTTGCTGCAGCTGCGCGGGGCGGTGGAGAAGCTCACCCACGGGGGGCGGCTGCGTCCGTTCGGCGTGGCGCTGGCCAAGCGCAAAGTGACCGTCGGTGACCGGCGCTATGAGGGCTTTCGCGCGCGCGCGGTCGCGGACCCGGTCACCGACCTCAAGCCGGTCAAGGTGGACGACATCGTCGGGAACACCGAGTACGTCGAAGCGGCGCTCAAGCTGTGTCGGGACGTCGCTGCGTACGACTTGGAAGCAGGTCGCAGCGCGAAGCGGATCAACCCAGTCTTGTTCGCGCTGGGTCGGCCCGGCTGTGGCAAGACGATCACGGCGCACGCGATCGGCAACTACTTCCTCGACTACTGTCGCGAGCGCGACATCCCGGCCAAGTTTCGCGTCATTCGCCGCACCGACTGGGCGAGCTCGTACCAAAACGCCAGTGCCTCTTCGCTGATCAAGATCTTCGAAGAGGAGGTCTACGGTTTCGAGGGCGTGTGTGGCGTGTACTGGGCGGACATCGACACCGCGTTCGCGAGCCGCTCCAGCGGTGACCTGCGCATGGAGGAGAAGAACAACCTCGGTGCGGTGTTCGGCATCTTCGACGGCACGCTCATCCCCAAGGATGGCAAGTGGTTCATGATGTGCGACGCGAACTTCATGCAGATGGACGAGGCGACGACCTCTCGGATCGCGCAGAACCCGTTCCGCGTGCGGGGGCCTACGACTTCGGAAGACTACGTTCGACTGCTGCGCGACGTGCTGCTGCGGGGCGAGAACGGCTACATCGATGCAACGGACGCGCAGTGGGGGGAGATCGGCTCGCTGTGTGTCGAGGCGGATCTCTCGGGGCGCTCGATGGAATCGGTGGCGGGAAACATTCGCGCCAAAATCCAGGACTTCGAGTACCCCGACCACTACTTCTCGGCCGACTTTGCGGCGCGCAGCAAGCTGCTCGAGGAGCTGTCCGTTCGGGTCAGCGCGGACAAGGTGACCGCCGAAGTGCGGGATTACGTTCGGTTTCACAAGGAGGCCGATGAGGCTGCCGAGACGGACCGCTTCGAGCGGGAGGTGTCCGACATGGTTCAGCGCCTCAATGCCGGTCGCGCGGCGGCGCAGCGCCTCGCCGAGCAGGGCATTGCGGTCGACGACGATTGATCGGGCCGATTGCGGCGTGGCACCATGATGGCGTGGGTGACGAACTGCAGGGGATTCCGCCGTCCGCGGCCAGCACGTACGAGCGATTGCTGAAGGCCCCCGAGCGTGAGCCCGACGCGCTGCGTCGCTCGGTGGACCGCTACCTCGAGACCATTCTCGAGGCGGCGCAGACCCGCACGCATCTGGACACCGACCTGGCCAAGCGGATTTCGACCGCGTGTCATGGCCTCATCGACCTGCTACCAGGCGCGACGCCCGACCAGAAGCGACACATCGTTGCGGCCGTCGAGTACTTCTTGCTGCCGCGCGACGGTGAGGACGACCTGGCCTACGCCGATGGACTCGACGACGACGCCATGGTCGTGACGGCGGTTGCCAACGCGCTGGGCCGGCCGGACCTCAACGTTCCCGTACCGCAGCGCTGAGCGGGCGTTCCGGGGCGGTCGCGCGACAGACTGCTACTATGCTGGGCCCGTGGCTGCGCCACTGAAGCCGGGCGATCGATACGAGGACTTCGAGCTCAAGAAGCTGCTCGGGGTCGGCACGTTCGCGTGGGTCTATGCCGCGACCTCGCCGAAGTTTCCCGACCCGGTCGCACTGAAGATTTCTCGTCAGCCGGTCACGGATGAGGGGACCGCGCTGCGTGCCCTCCGCGAAATCCGAATCCTCAGCTCGCTGTCCAACGCGCACGTGGTGCACGTGTACGATCACGGACTCGGCCAAGACGAGCGCTGGTTTCTGGTCATGGAGCTGCTCGAGGGGCAGGAGCTCGGGGTCCGTCACGACTTCGACGTTCCGCTCGATCCCGAGGAGGCGATTCGGATCGTCTACCAGGCCTGCCTTGGTCTCGACGAAGCGCACCGCGGCGGAATCGTTCACCGCGACGTGAAGCCGGGCAACCTGTGGATGCAGGATGACGGCAACGTCAAGGTGCTCGACTTCGGGCTCGCGCGCTCCTGGGGGGGCGACTCGATCATCGGCGCGAACGCGACGCAGAACCACATGCTCGTCGGCACCCCGCACTACGCCCAGCCCGAGCAGATTCGGCAGGGCACGCTCACGCCCGCCAGCGACGTCTACAGCCTGGCGTTCGTTCTGTACGAGCTGCTCTGCGGACGCACGCCCCTGTTCGAGGACCGTCCCGTCAGCGCCGTGCGCCGCGAGCTCGAAGGCCAGCCGCTGCTGTGGCTTGCCGCTCACGCCGAGCGCCCCGCCGTCGACCTTGCGCGGTATCCCGAGGGCCAGGCCTTGGATCCGCAGGTACGGATGCTGCTTGCCGCGTGCCTGGACAAGGACCCGATCAAGCGTCCCGCCACCGCCGGCGAGCTCGCCAACCGCCTCGCGTGGGCGCTCTCGCCAGAGCACGGCGGCTACAAGGGCGCGCGCGGCATCCTGCTCGAAGAGACTTCGGCAGCCAGCTCCTACCCACGCCGCTTCCTCTTGCAACCCGGGGAGCACCGGGTGGGCTTGGGCAGCTGCTGCGACGTCGAGCTCGCCGACGACACCGTCGGCTGGGTCTTCGCCGTGGTCCGGTGGCCCGGGGGCCAGGAACTCCCCGTCCTCGACCCCATGCGGGACGACGGCTTCGTCCGCGTCAACGGCCACCCCGTCACCGGCCCCGTACGGATCAAGGCCGGCTCCATGCTGCAGTTCGGCCCCTACACGCTCGCCTGCGCCGGCGTCTCCGGATCCATCTAGGGGAACCTCTCGGTTCCCTCGCTGCGGGGGCGAAGCCCCCTACGCTCTCCCTCGCGGGGCTTCGCCCCACTTCTTTGCCATTTAGGGGAACCTCTCGGTGCCCTCGCTACGGGGGCGGAGCCCCCTACGCTCTCCCTCCAAGACGGGCTCTCGCCCTTTCTCGCTCGCCTTCGGCTCGCTCCTGCGATGAACGAGGTCGGTGGTTCGGCTGCCTTCGCCCCTTGTTGCGGAATAGCCCGCACCAGCGTGGAGGAGCGTCGGAGTTCTCGGAGTGGTGTGCCGTGGATGTGGCGGGCGTGAGGAGGCGTGAAGAAGCGATGACGCTCGAAGAGAGAGAGCGAGGCATCCCGAAGGGATGGGGAGCGGGAAAAAGGCAGCGAGCGAACGTAGGCGAGGGCATTCGGGCAAGCCCGAGCGGTCCGAAGGGCCCCCCGTAGGGAACGGGGCCCTGAAGGACCGCGGAGCGAAGAACCGACGCGCGGAGAGAGAGAGCGGCGCATCCGGGAGGGATGCAGAGCGGGAAAGAGGCAGCGAGCGAACGTAGACGAGGGCATTCGGGCAAGCCCGAGCGGTCCGAAGGGCCCCCCGTAGGGAACGGGGCCCTGAAGGACCGCGGCGCGTGCAACCCACGTCTCACAGAGAGAGCGGGCCCCCCGTAGGGAACGGGGCCCTGAGGGACCGCGGAAGCGCACCGCTAAGGCTACCGCGCGAGGCCCTTCCCCAAAAACCGGAACACGTCATCGAGCACGTGCTCGGGGGGCATGCGGCCCTCCCACAAGGCCCAGCGCATGCCGAGGAAGTCGAAGATGCCCATCATGGCGTAGGCGATTGCTTCGGGGTCGAGGTCGTCGACGCGGCCGGCCTCGATGTCGGGTTGCAGGGCGCGGACGTAGCCCTCGGCGAGGCGGCGGTAGTAGTCGCGGTAGAGGGCTTCGTCGACGAACTCGGCCTGCCGAACGATGCGGTACAGGTGCTGGTGCTCGGCGACGTAGACCAAGAAGGCAGAGAAGCCGGCGCGGTCTCGTTCGACGCGGCCCTCGATGCCCTCGACGGCCTCGGCAAGGCGGCGCCGCAGGGTGCGCCCGAGCGTCTCGACCAGCTCGGTGAAGATCACGCGCTTGCTCTCGAAGTAGACGTAGAAGGTGCCCTGGGCGACCCGAGCTGCTCGGGTGATGTCCACGATCGAGGCGCGCTCGAAGCCCTGTTCGCCGAAGATCTGCTCGGCGGCTTCGAGCAGGCGGGTGCGGGTTCGCTGCCCGCGAGCGGTGGCGGGCAGGGTCACGCGCGAAGAGGAGGACGCGGCCACGATGGACTCCAACTTACGACCGACGGCGCCACGCGTACAGCAGCACCAACCCCACGCCCGTGCTGGCGAAGATGGCCCACGTCGCCGAGACCGCGGGGTTGGGCATGACCCCCGAGAGGTGCAGGGAAAAATGCACGGCGAGGGCAAAGCCCGACGCGACGGCGACCGGCACGACCGGCAGCGACTCGCGACGAAGCACGCCGAAGACGATCGGCACGAACGAGGCGGCGGCGAGTCCGTACACGCCTTTTTGCGCAAACAAGCCCACCAGCGCCGGAGGCTCGATCGCCAGGGCGAATGCGACGAGGCCGATGACGACCACCGCCACGCGCGAAGCCCGAAGCGCCTTGGCTTCAGAGGCGTTGGCGCGGCTCCCTCGCAGGTAGAGATCGTGCGTGACCATGGCGGACACCGCGACGAGGATGCCGTCGAGCGTCGACATGCCGGCCGCAAGCAGGGCGACGAACACGGCGGCCGTGAAGCCCTCGGCGAGCATCCCAGACCCGAACGCCGTACGAACATACGTGGTGACGACGTGGTCCTGTCCGGCTTCGGGTAGCGGCATGCCGTCGAGGCGCGCATAGAACCCGACGAATAGGCACAGGCTGAACAATGCGCCCACGCCCACGGTCGTGAGCAAGAACGTACGCAGGTCGTTGTCCGAGCGCAGGTACAGCACCTTGGTAAGCACGTGCGGCTGCAGCATCAGCGCGAACGTCACCGTGAAGCCGCTGACGAAGACGGCGAACAGGTCGCCGTAGAGGACGCTGTTGGGGTTCACGAGCGCTGCGTAGTCGACGTCGACGGCGCGCAGCCGGGTCAGGAAGGCGCCGTCGCCCACGTGCTCCCAGCCGGTGAAGAACAGCGCGACCGCGACCACCATCATTAGCAGCGCCTGCGCGGCGTTGGTGTACGCGTGGGCATAGGTGCCGCCCAGCAGCACGTAGCCGAACACGACCAGCACGACGAGCACGAGTGCGGGCACGTGGGCCAGCCCGGTCAGCTCCGAGAGCAGCAGCGCGCACCCGAAGAGGATGAGTACGATGAACGCGATGCTCAGCAGGTTGATCACCGCGAAGAACAGCCCGAAGCCCTCGCTGTCGTAGCGGCGGCGGACCCAGTCGGGAATCGTCAGCGCGCCTTGCTGGTCGCCGAAGCGGCGAAAGCCCTTGCACACCGCGATCAGCCCGACGATGACGCCCGCCTGCGCAGCAACGCCGTAGTGCACGAACGCGGCGAGCCCGTCGGTGTAGACGAAGCCGGGGTTGATCACGAAGGTGGCCGTCGACGCGATCGACGACGCCATCGCAACCCCGACCAGTGCCGGTCCCATGTCGCGGTTGCCGACCGCGAAGCTCGACAACGAGGTGGTCTTGCGCATGCCGGCGATGCCCAGCCACGCGAGCAGGCCGAGGTATGCGGTGAGAAGGACGGCGGTGACGAGGGCGCTCATGAGGTCTGGCTCCGTGCGAGTTGCGCGGGAAGAACGTCGGCCGCAAACCGCAGCACGGCGTCGTTCCAGGCGTCGGCGGCCTCGAACTGCGCGAGATGGCCCGCGTGCGGCAGCAGCTCGAAGCGTGCGAACGGCATGCGGGGTAGCTCGGCCTGCACCAGCTCGGCCGCGGTGCCACGGTGCAGGACGGGGTTAGGAATGAGCTTGTCGGAGTCGCCGAAGAGGATCAGCGTCGGCACCTGCAGGCGGTGAAGCTGCGAATGGACGGGCTGCTCGAGCATGCCCCGCACGCAGTGCGTGATGACGTGGCAGTACGCCTTGAACTTGCGTGCCCGCCGGATTGCGATGCGGTCGGCGACCAAGAAGCCCGCCTCGTGCGGCAGATGCTTGAAGTTGGCAGCGTGCCGGGCTCGGATCGTGGTGTCGGTCGCGTAGTAGGTGAACGCAGGCGTGACCAGCGACTTCAAGAACGCACCTTCGGCCGGGCCGAACGTCTCGATGCCGGCGGGCGAGCTGAGCACGAGCCCCTGCACGAGGTCCGGCGTACGCAGGACGAGGTGCATGCTGATCTGGGCGCCCATCGAGTGCCCCACGAGCACCGCCCGGTCGATGCCCAGGTTCCCCAGAACCTCACGGACGACGTCTGCGAAGAACGTCATCGAGTAGGCCGCCCGCGGTTTGTCGCTTTTGCCAAACCCGGGAAGGTCCAGCGCGATGACCCGGTGACGGGCAGCGAGCGGGCCGAAGTTTTTCATCCACGTTGGGATGTAGCCGCCGAGCCCGTGAACCAGCACCAGTGGCGTGTCGCCTTCACCCAAGTCGGCGTACGCGACGCGCATGCCCTGGACGTCGGTCCAGGACACGTCGACGGGGTAGTGCAGGTCGGCGAAGTTCATGGCGAGCTCGCTCAGGCGGCGGAGGTTCGAACGGTGGGCGCGAGCAGGGTGGGGGCGTTCTGCCAGCGCCACGCGGAGCAGCCCATCGAGAGCCCACCCCCCGTGGCGCAGAACACCACGAGGTCATCGTCGCGCAGCGGCGTCTGCACGATCGCGTCGTCGAAGGCCGCCGGAATGCACGCGCTGCCCAGGTAGCCCCACTTGTCCATCACCATGTGCGTCTTGGTCATCGGCTGGTGCAGGCGATCCATCACGGTTTCGATGGTGCGCGCGTTGAGCTGGGTGAAGACGAACAAGGAGACGTCGTCCACGGCCCGTCCAGCCTTGCGCAGCGTCTCTTCGATCAGCTTCGGCCAGCGCTCCGCATTGAACGTGGCGGGGAACTTCCGCACGAAGCGAACCGTCGGGGGGCCACCGTCGGTGACCTGGGCCGCGGTGGCCGGACGTGCCGTACCGCCGGTGTAGATGCCCAGCGCGTCGTGGTACTGGCCGTCGGCCTCGAGCTTACCCGCGAGGTAGCCGGTCTCCTTCGTGGCACCCACGACCACCGCGCCCGCGCCGTCGGCAAACAGCGTCGCGGTCTTCTTGTCGTCCCAGTCGAGGTAGCGCGTCATGCCGTAGCCACCACAGACCAGGACGCGATTGATGTCGACGTCGGTTGCGATGTAGCGGGCGGCAATATCCAGCGCCGACACCCAGCCGGCACAGGCTGCGTTCACGTCGAAGACGCCGGCATGTCGAGCGCCGAGCTTGTGCTGCACGACGGATGCGGTCGAGGGGCTGAGGTAGTCGGGCGTGTCGGTCGCGACGATGATGAGGTCGAGCTCCGAGGCGGACACGTTGGCGCGGCCCATCGCTTCGCGGGCGGCGTGCACGACCAGGTCCGATGTGACTTCATCGTCCGCCATGACGTGGCGGGCTTCGATGCCGACGTTCTGGACGAGCCAGTCACTGACGGGCTTGTCGAAGCGCTCGTCGAAGTACGCGTTGGGGATCCGGCGCGAGGGGATGTAGCGGCCGCTGGCGAGGATCTGGGCGTTGCGATCAAACATGACGAGTGGTTCATGTTTCATATTTGCTGCGATGCAGCAAGCATATTTTTGCATCGCATCATCGCGAGGAGTCCGTGCGCGGCGAAATGGGGTGCCCGCGCGAAGCGCGTGCTGCGGCTGCGGTCAGATCTGCGCGTTCGACGCTGCGACCAGCAGGCGATGAAAGTGATGCACGCCGTCTTCGTGCCCAGGCGCGTATCGGCCTCGATCGTACAGCCGGCTACGGACGCCACGAGCACAGGCCTCGACCACCGCCTCGTCCTCGTATTCGACTTCGTCGAGTGCCCCGCCGGCGCCCGTACCTGCGCGCGTCTCGTCCCAGACGTAGCGCATGAACACGACCTTGGTGCGGCGCGGGCCCTGCGGAAGCACGACGTTGAGCGAGAGCCCCCACGGGTAGACGTTCACCATCGTGCAGGGGAACAGCCAGAAGTAGTACGCCGCGATCCGCGTTCCGTGATCGGGATGCCCCGGCGGGAGGTCGAAGGCGAGCTCATCCGGTTTGGCGCGCGCGATCTGGACCGAACCCCAGGCGAACGTCTCGATGCGGTACTCGGACCAGTCGAGCGCGGCGTTGAGGCCCGTATGCACGTAGGGGATGTGGAAGCCCTCGAGGTAGTTGTCGCAGTACAGCGCCCAGTTTGCGTTCATCTCGTAGTGCTCGCTGCGTTCGGCGTCGAAGCGCAGCGCGTCGGGCACGAGTGGGTCGATGCGCGTCGCGACCGGGCCGAAGAACGCGTCGAAGTCCATCGCCGGAGCGAGGCCGCCGAAGAGCAGCGTGCGCCACTGGCCGAGCGCAGCGCTGGGGAGATGGTCCGACTTGGTGGGGAAGTCCGGGCACCTGTCGAAGCCGGGGGCCGAGCGCAGCGTCCCGTCGAGCTCGAAGCGCCGGCCGTGGTACCCGCACCGGATGTTGCTGGCATTGCACGGTCGCTCGATGAGGACCTTGCCGCGGTGCGTGCAAACGTTGGAGAGGCACCGCAGTCGTGTGCCGTCGTGACTGAGCAGGAGGGGTTCGTCGAGCGTCGCCGGCAGCAGCTCCCACGGCGTGAGGTCGCCGCTGGACGCGGGACGAGCATCGATCGGGCGCAGGTGCCACGTCCTGGGAAAGACGCGGTCGCGGAGGCGGTCGAACCATGCAGGGTCGTCGTAGACCCAGCCGGGAAGCGTCCGTGCGCGCGCAACGTCGGCGTCGATGTGCAGGGCGTCGAGGTCACGGGCGCCAGGCATGCCCTGGCGTACCATGTCCGTCTCGCTCAGGGCATGCTGACGACCGCGTCGCCGGGAGCGAGCGGCGGCTCGATGGAGCCCGTGGTGGCGTCGTCGTCGGTCATGGAGGACTCGGGGTCCCGGTCGAGTCCGACGTGCCCGTGCTCGAGGTCTCCGCGGCGGTGGTGGTGCCGACGGCGGTACCCGTAGACATCGTCGCGGGCGCTTCGAGATCCGTTGGGAACGGTGGGGGGTCGCCGAGGCGGCCGGCCACGAGCGCGAACGGTGGGAACCACGCGGCGCGCATCGAACCCTCAGCGGTGACGAACGCGAAGCGTCAGGCCGGCTTGCGTGGGGCCGGCGACGGGAACCCAGGAGAACTCAGCACGCTTGTGTCGACGCAGTCGCATCCCGCTCCACGCCGCGAGCGCGACGCCTGCGACCGTCGCGGTTGCACCACCGGCGATCATCACGGTGCTCGTGAGGCGTCCGTTTGCCTGCCAGTCGTCGAGCGCCGCGTCGTAGGCCGCAACGTCAGCGGTGGACAAACCGTGTCCCGGCTGCAGCCGTCGTTCGTCCGCGATGCCGTCGACCCGAACGCGCGTCGCCACGCCGCTGGCGATCAGCCCCACGCCGCCGGCGGTGAGCAGAAGTCCAGACGCCATCCCCGCCCGGGCGCCTCGCTGCGCCGCTTCATGGTCGCCGCGGCCTTCGTCGGGAGGCGTGAGCAGTACAGCGCGGGGCTCGTGTGCTTCGGCGGCCTGGCGCTTCGCCTCTTCGGCTTCGAGGGTCTCGAGCACCTCGCGCCAGCGTTGCGGTGGCGGGTCCGCAGCGTCGGAGAGTGCTGCGGCTTCGCGGGCCCGCAGCGCTGCCGCGAGCGTCTGCGCCAGCCGTAGACGCACCTCGTCTCCCTGCGGCTGCGCCTGCGCTCGGTTCACGCTGTCGATTGCGTTGTCGAGCGCGATCTCTCCGATCAGGCCGACCTGCTGATCCGGTGGCAGCTTGTCGAACGCGTCGAGATGGAGGTTGGCGGCGTCGGCGTGCTGCCCCTCATCGCGGGCGGCGTCGGCCTGCTCGACCAACGCCTCGAACGTATGGGCGTCGTCGCCCACAGGCGGCTGCATGCACAGCGCCAGGCTCAGCAACACTCCGTGCATGGCTCACTTCACCTCGAGCTTGAACGGCGTCGTGTGTTCACGGACCTCGAAGCGGGCCTTGGACACGACGCGGCGGGCACAGGCTGCGCTGTCGGGGCCGTGCACGGTGGTACCCATCGGCTTTCCAGACGCCGGCACGAGGAACGACAGCGTCATTGGTAGGTCGCGCGCGCACGTCGAGCGAAGCCGCGTCTCGAGGCCGCGGAGGATTGCGCTGTCTGGCTTCGGTCCAGCGCTCGCCTTGGGCTCTGGCTTGGGCTTTCGCTTGCGCCGCTTGGCTGGCCTTCGCTTCGTCCGAGGGTCTCTCTCCGGCTGCGCAGCAAGCGAAGGCGCGGGTGTGCGGGGATCGGGCTCGACGATCTCGATGGCGGCCTCGGGCTCCGGCTCCCGGGCGACGTTGGGGCCCGGTGCAGGGGCAGTCGACGGCGCTGCCGCTGCGATGGACGTGGCCGCAGGCGCTGGCGGTGGTGCGTCTTCGGTGGCGGCGACGCCGATGCCGAGACCCAGGGTCGCGATCGCTGCAGCGATGAGAGCCACGCCGCCCCGCTGTTTCGGCGGGGCCGCGACCGGCGGCTCGGTCGGTGTCAGGACCGGCTGCGGCGTCAGCATCGTGGCGGGGCCCTGCAGCGGCTCGGGCGTGGGCTCCGCGATCAGCGTGGTGCCGGGGTTGGAGTAGCTGGCTCCGGGCGTCTCGCTGAACACCGGTCGCTCGGCAGAGAGCAGCGTGGACAGCGACGCCGCCATCGGGATGATGGCGTGGCTCGCCGTGATCAGATTTGCCTTCGGCGGCAACCCGGCCAGCTCGCGGAATCGGCTGGCGACGTCGTGGGCGCTTTGGGGACGGCGCTTCGCATCCTTGTCGAGCAGCTGCATGACCAGCATCTCGACCTCGGGCGGGACGTTGAGCTCGTCTTCGTCGAGCGGGTCCGGGTCGTTGAAGCAGGCCGCATTCATCTGCGCGAACAAGGTGTCGCCGACGAAGGGCAGGCGTCCGGACAGCAGGCGATACGCGACGACGCCGAGCGAGTACAGGTCGGAGGCTTCGGTCGCGGGCTTCTTCGTGCGGAGGAGCTCGGGCGCGATGTGGCTCGGCGTACCAATGAGGTGGCCGGAGTTGGTCAGCTTGGGTCCCGACGCGCCGTGCATCGACTTCGCGACGCCGAAGTCGAGAAGCTTCACGATCGGGTCATCCGGATCGTCCTGCGTCATGAAGCAGTTTGCCGGCTTCACATCGCGGTGGATGACGCCCTTGGCATGCGCGGCGCCGAGACCCGCGGCGATCTGCGCAAGCACGCCACACGCGGGCTGCCAGGGCATGCGCTGCTCGGGCAGCTGGTACTGCATCTGCTCGAGGTCGCATCCGACGAGCATCTCCATCACGCAGTAGAGGAGCCCCTCGTCCGACTGGCCGTAGTCGAGGACCTGCACGACGTTGGGGTGACGAATCCGCGAGACGACCTGCGCTTCGCGGAGGAACCGAGCGGAGGCCTCCGGGTGCGCCGCATACGTGGGGGCGAGCAGCTTGATCGCCACGTCTCGGTCGAGCCGGAGCTGCCGGGCCATGTAGACGGTCCCCATGCCACCGGCCCCGAGAGGCTGCCCGAGGACGTAGCGTCCCTCGAGCACCATGCCCGTCAGGCGAGCGTTTTCGCGCTGCTCGACGAGGTCGGTGTAGGCAAGTGTCATGACGGCGGGACTCTAGCATCCCGCGGGCCGGTTGTGGTCTGCAGGCCGCGTTTTGCCCGCAGAATCTGGGGGCTCAAACCCCGAACGACTCGGTTCAGATCCGATGATGCGCTCAGCCCGCTGGCGTTGGCTGGGACAAAAGCAGCTCCATCACCTCATCCGAGAGCGTCGTGACCGACCCGCCGACCTTGCCGGGTTCGGGCGGGTTGAGGCGCAGCGGGTAGCGAAGCCGATAGATCTGCGCATCGCGCACACCCGCGGGGGCATCCAAACGCCACGCCGCCTCGGCCAGGCACGCCTCGAGCTTGGCGTCTTTTTGATCGAGATCGTCCTCGGCGACCTGGGCGTTCATGACCTCACCCTTGCCGACCTCGATTTCGAGCACAACGCGCCCCGAGAGTTCGGGATTGCGCGTCAGGCTGTCGTTGTAGCAAGCGCGGGCGCGCGGAAGCACGCGCGTGGTCAGGTAGTGCCGGAAGACCTTCTGGTCGAGGAAGCCCTTCTTCTTGTGGCGGCCGAAGCGACCGGCCTGCGCAATGCTGCTGCGGGCTTCTCGAGCGTGGCCGGGCTGGTACCACGGCGGGGCCGAGTACCCCTCGAGGACCGCGCGGTCTTGTGGGGACGTCGTCGCGGCAGCGAAGGCCTCGGGCGCAGGCGTGCGGAGGTCAGGCTCGACCTTGCGCGCGACCTCCTTGGGTCCGAAGCGACCGACGACCTTGATGTTCTTGGGGGGCTTGCCGACGTAGTGCCCACGCAGCATCACGAAGCTGCCGGCGACGAGGCCCTCGGGGAGGGGGTCGTCGAGCGTGACCCCTTGGGGCAGGTCGACCTGAAGTTGGCTGAGGACCTTGGGTGTGGACAGCAACGAGCGCGCGCGGGCGCCCCCAAGCTGCTCGACGCTCTCCAGCGAGATGCGGGCGCCAAGCACGGCCGCAACTTCGGCGGCGGGGTGACGGACCGACATCCCGCCGCGCTGCAGCAGCGGTTCGTCGACGACGAAGACCACCTCGGGTCGCTTCTTGCGGCCGCCCAGCGCTTGGTCAAACGCGTTGCCGACGTCGGTCGGAGCGACGCGTGAGGGGAACATCCCGTCGGTCGCGACGATGATGAGGGTCTTGCCGCGACCGTCCTTGGCGAGACGCGCCGCCTCGGCGAGCGCAGTCTCCAGGTCGGTCCCTTGGCCGCGGGGGTGTGCTTGCAGAGCATCGGCCAGCGCGACCCGGTCACCTGCGACGCCGGCCTTGCCGTACGAGCCCCGCTCGGCGAACAGCGGCGTGACCGTGCGGTTGAACGCGATCGCGTCGAAGGTGGTGCGGGCAGGGAGGGCATCGAGCACGCCGTTGGCCATCGCGAGGACGTTGGCATCGAGGCTTCCCGGGGTGCTCTTGGAGTGGTCGATGACGAACAGGACGTGGTCGGGTCGAAGCGGAGCATCTTCGCCGAGCCGCAGGTACAGCCGCAGCGCGCCGTCGTCGAAGCCTGCGGGGCCGGGCTCGACCTCGGCGTTGACCTCGAGCGCGCGCGAGGACGCGAGGTGGGATGGCCACGCGACCGTGACCGTGTCTTCGGCCCGCGTGAGCACGAACGGGCTGCTCCCGCTGCTCTGCTCGTCGACCCAAAACGCCTCGTCTTTTTTCAGGCCTTTGACGAGGACGCGCCGCTCGGGGGCCAGCGCAAGGGAGCCGACGCCGCGCGCGGGCAGGTCGAGCTCCCAGTTGTCGCCGCGCAGCCGCGGGAAGATGCGCAGCGTCAGCTCGACCTGCATGGTCTGGTCGGGCTCGAGGCCGTAGGCGACGAGCTCGACGCCGGGGTTGTCGGTGCGGATGGTCGGCTCGAGGATGCGCGCGAAGGCGGTGCCGGGTTCGCGACGGGAGCGAGCCGGTGCGATGGTCGTGCCCGCGCCCGGCTGCCACGTTCCCTCTTGCATGACGGCGATGCCTTCGAGCGTGGACGCGAAGGGGACACCGAGAGAGTGGACGACGTCGCGGACCGAGAGGCTGCTGTTGTGAAGAGCGGTGCGGACCTTGAGGGTGGCCGAGTAGCCGTCGCCTGCCTCGATGATGGTCTCGAACGAAAGCTCCTCGACGGCGACGTAGCCCCGTTCTCCCTCGCGCTGCTCGGCGCGCAGGATGTCGGCGGTTGCGGTCCCCGGCGTGCCGACGAGCAACGCCAGTAGCCCCATGCCTCCCATCCAGCTCCGCATCCGACCCCGCACGCTTTTCAGAGTAGCCCACGGGGGGCTCGGGTCGTGCCCGGACCCGGGACGGGTGGGCGGTGGCGCGTGTTTTGGATGAACCGGGGGCTCAGCGGCGGACCGACACGTGTTCACATCACAGGAGACGGGTCCGGCGCCGGAAAGTTCCCGACGCCGTCGTCCCGCGCCCGCTGCGCCGAGCGTTCGCGGGCGACTAGGGCTGCGAGAGCAGCAGGCCCAGGCTGCCGTCGGTCGTCTGCACCACGACGGCGTCGAGCTGTCCGTCCGCGTTGAAGTCGCCCAGGGCGAGGGCGCCGGGGGCGGCACCGACCGTGTAGGGCGCGTCGGCATCGAACCCGCCGTTGCCCTGACCGCGCAGCACGGTCACCGAGTCGTCACCGCTGCCCGTGACCACGAGGTCGAGCGCGCCGTCGCCGTCGACGTCTCCGGCTTGCAGCGCCGCTGGGGTGAGGCCGACGGCGTACGGGATCGCGCCGCCGAACCCACCGAGCCCGTCGCCGAGGAAGACCACGAGGCGGCTGCCGGCGCTGTCGATGACGGCCGCGTCGAGGCGTCCGTCCGCGTTGAAGTCTCCGGTGGCGAGGCCCGCCATCGTGCCGCCGACCGGGGTGGTCAGCGGCTTGCCGAACAAGCCCGCACCGTTGCCCGAGACGACCGTAATGCCGGCCGTACCCACGGTGATGAGGTCGAGGTTGTCGTCGCCGGTGGCGTCACCCAAAGACAACGCGAGCGGGCCGGCACCGACAGGGGTGGTCACCTCCATCATCAGGCCCATCGCGCTGCCGGCCAGCATGCCGACCGAGCCGGGGCCTGCGTGCGCAACGAACAGGTCGCTGAAGTCATCCTCGTTCGCGTCGCCCACCGCGAGCGCGCTCGACCCACCCGCGACGACGTTGGCCACTTCGGCGCCGAGCGTGCCCGCACCATCGCCGGGGAGCAGGCCAACGGCGGATGCACTCGCCGCCGCGACGTCGATCGTGCCATCGCCGTTGAGGTCGGCCAGCGTCAGCGCTGTCGGTGCCGCCGAGATCGCGTAGAGCGTTTCGGCTCCGAAGCTGCCGACGCCGTCCGAGAGCCAAACGCCGACCGACGTGCTGCCCGAAAGGGCGACGACGATGTCGTCTCCGGGTGCGCCGTCGAGATCTCCCGCGGCGAGCGCGACAGGTCCCAGCCCTTTGCCCAGCAGCGGCATCGGAGCCAGGGACCAGCACAGCTCGCCCGGGTCGGCGGACCCGTCGCCGCATCCGGTGGCACCGGTGGGCGCGTCGGTGTCACTGGGGTCGTCGGTATCGACGGGATCGGTTGGATCCGAGTCGGTGCCATCGGTGTCGGCGTCGGTTTCGGTCGCGTCGTCGGTGTCGGTCCCGCCCGAGCTTCCGTCGGCGTCGGTGCCGTCGGTGTCGACCGACCCGCCGGCGCCTTCGATCAGGCCGAAGGCCAGCGCCAGCGAAGGGGTGCTCGCGGTGACGGTCTGCAGGTTTGGATCGACCATCACGTCGTCGAGCGCGTCCCAGCGATCGGCACCGGCCGCAGCGAGGTTGATGTCTTCGGGGGCCCGGTCGCCCAGCTGCGGGAGCGTGTAGCGGTACTCGAGAAAGATCGGGCTCGCCAGGCCGGCCGGGCCGGAGATGTTGTAGCTCAGCCCCAGCGACGCGGGCGCATCGGCGGACGGGGCGACGGTGACCAGCGTGTTCTCGACGAGCGCACCGGGCGGGAACACGACCGAGAAGGCACCGTCGGCGGAGGTCACGAAACCGCCTGCAGCTCCGATCCCTTTGCCGACCGGCGCATCGTTCTCTTCGTCGATTGCCCCACACGCGAGCGCGAGCGAGGTGGCGGCGAAGCAAAGAGCACGAGACGTGATGCGAACGTTGAGCATGAACTTGTTCCTCGCGCAGGCGCGCGGTGGCCCCGGGTCGAAGACGTTACCCGGGCTTGGTGCAAACGACGGTCTGGGACTCGCTGAGGTTGCCCAGCATGCTTCCGTCGAAGTCGCCTTCGTGGCTCTGCAACGTCAGCCCAGACATAGACACCAGCGCTCGCAGCTCTTCCGGGAAGAACTGGCGGTGGGCGAGGCGGACGAGTCGCTTCGGCTTGGACGGCGGCACGAACCGGCGGCCACGAGGCGGGGCCTCATCGTAGTAGATGCAGATGTGGCAAATCTGCGTCGAGGGGTCGTAGCGGTGGTTCGTGGAGTAGATGAGCGTCTCGCCGGACTCGGGATGCACGAACCGCGTGACCGCATGGCGCTCGTCGGGGTCCCACAGCAGCCAGTCCATGTCCGGGACCTGGACGTCGAAGGCAAACGTACCGCCCGGCTTCAGCACCCGGTACACCTCGTCGAAGCAGGCCTTGAGGTCCTGCCACGTGTAGAGGTGCATCAAGGCGTTGAACGGTGAGATCACCAGGTCGACCGCGCCGTCGTCGAGTGGGAGGTCCCGCATGTCCGCTTCGTGCAGCGTGATGCGGTCTCTCCAGGCCTTCTTTTGCCGTCGAGCATCGAGGGCCTCGAGCATCGACGGCATGAGGTCCACGGCGTCGATGTGATAGCCGTCGCGGGCGAGCGGGCACGTGATGCGACCGGTCCCTGCGCCAAGCTCAGCGATGCGGTCGCCCTTGTCGAGGATGTTTCGGGCGATGCGTCGGTACCAGCGCACGTCGGCCGTTCGCTCGGCGTACTCGTAGTCGTACAGCGCCGTGTCGACGTAGTGATCCGTCGTGCCGCGCTCGAGCATCTTCTGCAGGGCCGCGGCTGCTCGGGCGCGCTGCTTGGCGAGCGCCCGTGCCATCAGCCCTCGCCGGCGCGAGGCTGTCGGCCGTCGCGGCCTCCGCCGCCGCCACGCTTGCGCTTGCGGCCACCGCGACGTCGGCGACGTCGACGAGGCGGAGGTTCCGAAGCGGCCTCCTTTTGCGCTTTCGCCATGCCCTTCCAGCGCTGCAGCTCGCCAGCGCCGTCACCGACGGCCTGAACCGAGATGCCCAGGAAGGTGAGCGCGTCGTGAAAGTAATCGCGCTCGGTGAGGCTGGACCGCCGGCGACCGCTTGCGGCAAGCATTCGACGGGTGGCCATCAGAATCTGGCGCGCCATCTCGCGGTCGCGGCGAGCGATGCCAAGCGCTGCACCGACCGGCGTCATCAGCTCGTCGATGCGTCGGTCGAGATGCTGCCGAGACTGCAGGGTCTCGTCGACGGCGATGAGCGGCGCGAACAAAACCGCAAGGAGGACCCCGTTGACCGGCACGTGTCCGGTGCCGCGAATGGTCATGTCGAGTGCGTCGAGGTAGCGCCACAACAGCCGCGCCGGCGTGGGGTCTTCGCCTTCAGGGAGATCGTCTTCGGCGTCGATGACCGCGTCTCGTAGGATGCTGCGGGCGTCGGACATCGACTCTCCGTACAGCTTCATGTACGCGGGAAGGATGCCGTCGAGCAGCTTCGTCTCGAGCAGCAGCTCGAAGCTGCGCCGCGAGGAACCGCCGCGAAGGAGCTTGTACACCTCCTCGAGCAGCCGGGCGCGGGAGCATTTCTCGATGTCCGTTGCGACGTCGAGCAATGCCGTCCATGTGCCGTGCTCGAAGTCGAAGTCGAGCCGAGCGGCGAACTTGACCGCGCGGACCATCCGGACCGGATCTTCGCGGAAGCGAACCTCGGGGACGCCGATCGTACGGATGAGCCGGGCGTCGAGGTCCTGCATGCCGTCGACGAAGTCCACGACGTTGCGCGCGTCGACATCGAAGAAGAGCCCGTTGACCGTGAAGTCGCGGCGCATCGCGTCGTCTTCGACGCTTCCCCACTCGTTGTCGGTGCGGATGAGGAGATCCTCGCCTTCGCCGGCCTCTCGCGGCGCGCTGCGGAAGGTGCTGGTCTCGATGATCTTCGGGCCGAAGAACACGTGCGCAAGCTTGAAGCGGCGCCCAATGATCCGGCTGTTGCGGAAGAGTCGACGGATGTTCTCCGGCGTCGCGCTGGTCGCAACGTCGAAGTCCTTGGGGTTTTTTCCCAGGTAGATGTCGCGGACGCATCCACCCACCAGATAGGCCTCGTGGCCCGCGCCGAGGAGGCGACGGACGACCTTGAGTGCGTCGGAGTCCACGCGGCGGAGGAATCCGTCGAATCCGGTCTTGGGCGCTGCCGAGCTGTCGGACATATCGCGGGGCTCGTCTACCACAAGGGTGCTTTCCATTCGAAATTCACGTGATTTCAGGAACCTACCAGCGCATAGGGGCGGGGGGAACCGGCCGCGCCTGACTTTTTGCGTTGCGAGGCTCGGCCGAAGAACTATGCTGCTGTTCAGTGCACTGAACATGAGTGAAGCTGTCACTACGGGGCATATGCCCCTGCCGCTCCGCGCGCTCCGCCAGGTCCAGACCTGCGGAGGGCCGGCTCTGGTCGTCGGGCTCCGGGCGCCAAGTGCAGAGCATCATGGCTCTTCTACGGCTCCGCGGACGGCCGCCTCATGGGCGCCTGGTGCTGCCGAGCGGGCTTTGGCCGCGCTGCTCGGCGAGCGCGAAGCCGACGGAGCGCGGGACGCAACGGTGGTATTGCGCGTCGGCACCGAAGGAAATCTCAGCTGGCTTGCAGGAGCGATCTCCTGGCTGGCCGGGCACGGGCGGCGCGCGATCGTCCGGACGTCTCGCGTCTTGCCCCGCGCGGTCACGGATGCAGCCCGTCGAGACGGCGCCGCCGTTCACCTGCAGGTCGCCAGCTTCGATCCCGCCATGCAGCGCGCCCTGCTCGGGGCACACACAGACGCGCCGGCGCGGCTGCTTCTCGCGGCGCAACACCTCCGCGCGCAGGCCGTGCCGGTGTCGGTGCTGGTGGGTCCGCTGCTTCCAGTGGTCCACGCCGACGCGTCGCTGTCTTCGGTGTGCCGACACATCGCCGCGGCCGATCTGCAAGACGTCTCGTTCGGCGTCGGTCGGTGGTCGGTGGCCCGGCACGATGCAATCACGCCGCTGCTGCCCTCGGGGAGCGCGACCGCCCTCGCCCGGGTGTTTCAGATCTTCGACCCCCACGCCGTCGAGGGCTCCGTCGCCCTCCCGCCTCGCGAAGCGTCGCTGCTGCATCGGCAGGCCTGCCGCATCGCCCAGGACGCCGGCCTGCGGGTCGATCACTGTGGCTGCACGATGCATTGCCACGCTCAGCCCGCGACCGCGCAGCCGTATCGGGGCCTACTCGCCAACGACCTGTTCGCCGGCGTGGGCTGAGCTGCGGTCCGCAGCGTGCTGGATGTCGCGGGCGCCGTCCCCGAGGAGGATAATTGCGAACACCGGAGGCGCGGGACGTCTCCGGTGACAGTGTGTCGACTCGGGAGAGCCGATCGAGACCACCCTCGATCAGGTGGCGCCGTCGGTCTCGTCGCTGCGGTCGAGCGTGTTGGTCGTGTCGATGCAGGCCATCCCGCCCGCGGCGATGGCAAGGCCGAACAGGACGAACAGAGCGAGGTACTTGCGGGTGGTGCGGTTCATCGGAGCTACTTGAGGAAGCTAGGGTTGCGTGGGGGAGAGGCGACGGGCGTCGTCGATGCGTCGTTCGAGGTCGAGCACTCGGCCCGGGGGCGCCTTCTTCTGCGCGTCGGGCGATGAAGCCCATGTCTGCGCGGCCGCGGCAGTGTGGCCGAGATCGAGCTGGAGTTCTACCCCAGCCATCACGACGTCCCAACGTTCTGGGTGAAGATCCCTTGCACGCGCGTAGTCGGCGGCCGCCCCTTCGGCGTCCCCGAGCCGGTGGCGAAGCCGGCCAGAGACGGCAAACACCTCGGCAACAAAGGGATATTCGCGTCTTGCGCGGGCGAGCACGTCGTATGCGCGGCGTACTCGCGCGTCGTACGGGAGGGTCTCGAGGTCGATGCTCGTGGACGCCAGGGCCACGAGCGCGCGATCCCGCCGGACACCCGCCCGCTCGAGGGCTGCCGTGAACGCATCGTTGGAGCGCGTCCAGTCGCGCTCGGCTGCCGCGAGCCGGGCGGAACACAGATGCGGAAGATCACTTCCTTCGTCGTAGTGGTGGGCCAGCGCGCAGTGCGTGCGAGCGCGAACGAGCAGGAGCGGCCGGTCGTGGGGGTCGGGGACGTCGCGAAGCGTGGCGGTGAGCAGCTCGCCGAGGATGGCGTGGGCCCGCGCGGACTGGGGCGCGCGGCGCAGCGCGATCTGCCACAGCCGGCTGTCCGAGCGGTACGCGGCGGTCACGCCCTGTACGACCGAACCCTGCAGCACCACCATCGCAATCCAAGGCGCCAGTGGGTCGAGTCCGCGCCAGGCGTGCAGCCGGCGTCCCACTGCCAGCAGCCCGACCGCCATGCCGACGCACATCGGCACGCTCGTCAGGTAGACGAAGCGATCGGCGCGCATGTTCGGCATCGGGGCGAGGTTGCTGGTCGGACCGGCGAGCAGGAGCGTCGCGAGGATGACCCACGCGACGAGCGGGGCTCGACGGCCTCGCATCGCCGCAGCGCAGATCCCGAGCAGGCCGAGGGCAGCAGCGACGGCGCACACGGTCGCGGGGTCGCTCCACCGAGCGGCGTAATCCACGTATTCGGGGCTGAAGCCCCGCGGAAGCACGACCTGTTGCAAGTACGCGAGATGGATCTGCGCGCTGGCGGCCAGCACGGGTCCGGTGCCGACCCGCTGCGCAAACACCCGGCCGGTGTCTCCGTAGGGGTCGACGCCACCGAGGATGACGGTGCGGAACGCCAGGACCACGGCCAGGCCGAGCAGCAGGCCCAGACTCGGGGCCACGAGGGCCCGCCACGGCGTCGGCTCGCGCCACGGAGCGAGTCGTCGAAGAAGGAGCCAGGCCAGCGGCAGCCCGGCGACGCTCAGCTTGGCCCCCGCGGCGAGCATCATGAGCACGCCCGCGGCACCGGCTGCGCGAAGCGGATGCGTCGTGGAGCGCGACGCGAGGAGTACCGCCCCGAGCCCCAGGGCCGCTGCCAGCAGATCTTCGCGGTACGACACCACCGCGACCGCCTCCCCGTGAATCGCGAGCAGGCCGAACAGCGTCATCGACGTGACCAACACCGGGCGCGGTGCTCCCTCGGCGGCGAGCCAGCGCCCCAGCAGGGCCGTGACCAGGACGTGCAGCAGAACCGATACGGCGTGGTGGCCGACCGGAGAAAGGCCGAGCAGGTGGTAGGTCAGCGCGTCGAAGACGACGAGCGTCGGGCGGAACGCGTCGGGCACGTTGGCCTGGGCGGCGTCCGGTCCTGCGAGCATCGGCAGGTTGCCCAGGTCTCGCAGGAATCCGTTCCCGAGCAGCGTCCAGTGGTCGTCGTAGACGAAGCCGAACGTCAGCGTCGAGCCGAACGCGAAGGCGGTCAGCAGCAGCACGCCGGCATAAAGCCAGCGCTCGGGCACGGCTGCCCACCGGTCGTTCGACCCCTGCACGAGGCCGCGACCATAGATCGCCGCGCCGCGGGACGGCTAGCGCCGCTGCTTCGCTTCACACTCTTTGCGGCGCTTCTTCATCAAAGAGCCGCACTTCGTGTAGTCGATGCCCACCACGATGGCGGTGACGCTCAGCCCCACGACCGCGAGGGCGGAGCCGCCGATGGCGACGCCGTTGAACGCCTCGCCGCGGTCTTGAAAGCCCTGTTCTTCCTCGCGGGTGAGGCCGTCGCGGTAGGCATCGTCGAGGCGGTTCTCCGTGACCTGGCCGGCTGCGCCGAAGCCGATCGCGACGGCACCACCGACCGCCGAAGCGATCACGCCGGCGATGAACGCCGCCTTGCGCTTGCGCTGCGCGTCCTCGTCGTCGTCGGCCCTAACGTCGTCGGCAGGGGCCGGGTCGGATGAGCCGCGCGCACCGTCGGAGAAGTCGTCCTGCTCAAACGCGGTTCGCTCGGCGAGGCGGCCGACCTGAAGGTCTGCGGGAACCGGGCGAAGCGGGGGCGCGCTGGAGAGCGAGGCCGTCGAGGCGCAGCCGGTGGATACCGCGAGCAGGAGCGAGAGTGCGGCGGTGGCCTTCATTCCGTGTCTCCTTCGGTGTCGCCGTCGGTGGCGGTCTCGGTGGTGGCGCTCTCGCCCGTGAGACTCGTTTCCGCGATCTCCTCGGGTGCGCAGAAGCCCGCGAGGCAGATTTGGCCGTCGGCGCAGGAGGCCGGGTCGGTCGGGTCGCATGTCTGGGCGCAGAATCCTTCGAGGCAGGCTTCGCCATCGGGGCAGCTGTCGTCGCTGCACTCCTGCATGCACACGCCGGCGCCGAGCTGGTCGGACAGCACGGGGATCTCGGTGCATGCTTGCTCGCCCGGGCAAATGTCGTCGTTGAGCTGGCAGGCGCTCGTGCAGACGCCATTGATGCAGGCGATGAACGAAGCGCCTTGCCCCCCGAGCGAGCAGTCCTCGTTGGCCGTCGCCAACGTGCACTCGATCTGGCACAGCCCGTTCACGCAGGCCTCGTCGGAGCCGCACTCGGAGCTTTGGCCGCAGCTGTGGCGGAAGGTGGGCGGTGGCAGGCGTTCCGAGTAGCAGGCCGCGCTTGCGAGGAGGGGCAGCAGGCAGAGCGTGAGCAGTCGATTCATGGCGGAGCCCGATGCAGCGTATGCCACGAAACCCCGGAGCCGTCATCCGCAGGGCCCGATTTTACGGTCCGGCCGCGGCAGAGAGCGTGGTCGGTGGATCCGTGCTTCGCATGGACCCCACCACCGCCCGCCGAGTTTCGGCGTACTTGCGATGCCAGTTCGCCGGCGTTTCGAACGACAGGACGGTAACCGAGCCTCGCTCGGCGTCGTGTACGAAATGAACGTGGCGCGCCATGGCGACGCCGTCCCGCTCGAGCGCGTACACCACCGACTCGACGCCACCGCTGTGGCTGCTGCTGGTTTCGCGCAGGTCGTTCGCGCGACCGCTGGGACGCAGCGCGCCGAGCCGGTTCGCCTCGTACCAGGCTTTGGCGTCGCCTTCGTGCGCGGTGGGAACGGGGTCGGCCGTCAGCACGACCATGCCGCCCGCGGTCGAGAACTCCTGCTCCCCGAGGGGGCCGTACCGCGCCCGCCAGCGGGCCGGGACCTGCACGATCACGCCGTTGTCGAGCGCGACCGCGCGACGCTCTCCTGCACCGACCAACGTCGGCGCCGCCGCGATCGCCCCGATGCACGCGAGGATCGCTCCCACGAGTCGAACCGGGCGATGGCGACGCTGCGGAAGCCACGGGTAGTCGGGCAGGGCGATCGGGAGCGTCATCCCACCGAGCAGGCCGGCACAAAGCCCGCCGAGGTGGCTTGCGTGGTCGACCCCGGGGTTGCGCATGCCGACCCAGAAAAGGATGACGAGGAACGGCAGCACCCAAACGCCGAAGTAGCGGCGGACGTCGGAGCCGAGGCGGTCGTGGTAGCGCAGGCCGAACGTGACGGCGGCCCCGAGCACGCCGAACACGATTCCGCTCGCGCCCGCCGAGACCTGCGGCGTGCCCAGCAGGCTGGCCACGGACGACGCCACGGCCGAAAACAGGATGAGGGCGGCGTAGTCCGAGCGTCGGGACGCGTGCTCGAGCGCGCCCCCGACGGTGAAGAGGAAGACGAGGTTGAAGGCGAGGTGCAGCGCCCCGGTATGAACGAAGTGGCAGCTGAGCAGCCGCCAGGACTCTCCGGCGTCGGCCACCAGCGGGGTGCTCCGACCCCCCAGGGCGATGACGTGCAGAGCGTTTGCGGTGTCGATGGGGCCCTGGACCGCGAGCCGGGACCAGGCCTCGGGCATCTGCGCCCAGCCGTAGGTCAGCGTCGCGGCGGCGCAAACCGCGAACGTGAGCCACGGGAACCCGCGGCGGGCCGAGAAACCGTGCGCCACCTCGCTTCTCTTCTAACGGGCGGGCGTTGCGCATCCAGGGGGGTCGAATGCCGTATCTGAGCCCGTAGCGTCGAAGACGGGGCCATTTCCGGCCGCGCGGGCCGCAGTGGACGCACGCCGAGGGCCGTGTTACCTAGCGCGCCAATCCCATGCCCCCCGAGGGCTTTCCGGCGTGATCGCAGCTGCGATTGAGGAAGGCCCGACGACGGAGGCAGACGAACCCAACGCCAGGAATGAACATGGAAAACAACACGCAGGGCACCGACGCCCAGTCCGACGCGCAGCGCATCATCACCATCCGTCAGCTTCTCGAAGCCGGCGTCCACTTCGGTCACCGCACCGATCGATGGAACCCGCGGATGAAGCCGTACATCTACGGCGCGCGCAACGGCGTCCACATCATCGACCTTCAGCAGACCGCGGTCATGTTCCGCCGCGCTTACGAGTTCATCCGCCGCACCGCGGCCGAGGGCAAGCCGATCCTTTTCGTCGGCACCAAGAAGCAAGCCCAGGACGTGATGATCAACGAGGCGATCCGCGCGAACCAGTACTTCGTGGTCAGCCGCTGGCTCGGCGGCACGCTCACCAACTGGAAGACCATTCGCCAGTCGGTCGACAAGCTCCGCAACCTCGAGCGCATGGCCGAGGACGGCACCCACGAGGTGCTCACCAAGAAGGAAGTCCTTCGCATGGAGCGGATGCGCCTCAAGCTCGAGCGCAACCTCGGCGGCATCAAGGACATGCCGAAGCTTCCCGGTGCGCTGTTCGTCATCGACCCCGCCCGCGAGCACATCGCCATCTCCGAAGCACGTCGTCTTCAGATCCCGGTCATCGCCGTTGCGGACACCAACGCCGACCCGAACCTGATCGACTACGTCATCCCCGGCAACGACGACGCCATCCGCTCGATCAAGCTGTTCTGCAGCAAGGTCGCCGACGCATGCTCCGAAGGCTCGCGCCTCGGCAAGCAGCGCGCGGTCCAGGCCAGCAGCACGGGTGAAGAGGCGCCGGAGACCATCCGCGTCATGACCGGTGGCGACGGCCCCAAGGTCGAGATCGTTTCGCGCCGCGGCGCGCTGCCCACCCCTGAGGCGGCAGCGACCCCCGAAGCGCCCGAAGAACCCAAGACAGCCGAAGACGCGCCTTCGGCCTGATCCTCCCGCACACCGAAGCGAACGTAGCCATGGCACAAGTCACCTCTGCTCTCATCAAGGAACTCCGCGAGTCCACCGGCGCTGGCCTCATGGACTGCAAGAAGGCGCTCAAAGAAGTCGACGGCGACATCGAAAAGGCGACCGAGTTCCTCCGCAAGAAGGGCCTTGCCAAAGCCGCCAAGAAGGCCGGCCGGGCAGCGACCGAGGGCGCGGTCGTCTCGTACATCCACTCCAACAACCGCGTTGGCGTGCTCGTCGAGATCAACTGCGAAACCGACTTCGTCGCGAAGACCGACGGCTTCAAGGACTTCTGCGGCGACATCGCAATGCAGATCGCCGCGATGGCGCCCGAGGCCGTGCGCCGTGAAGAGATGGACGTCGCGTCCGTCGAGAAAGAGCGCGAGATCCTCCGCGAGAAGGCGCTCGGCGAAGGCAAGCCCGAGAAGATCGTCGACAAGATCGTCGAGGGGCAGATCAACAAGTTCTACTCGGAGCGCGTCCTGCTGGAGCAGGTCTTCGTGAAGAACGGTCCGGAGAACAGCAAGCGTACGGTCGAGGAACTCGTCAAAGAGACCATCGCGAAGCTCGGCGAGAACATCAGCGTCCGCCGCTTCCAGCGCTTCGAGCTCGGCGAAGGCCTCGAGAAGAAGGTGGACGACTTCGCTGCTGAAGTCGCCGCCCAGGTCTCGGGCTCTTCGAACTGAGCCGCCCGGCTCGGACTCGAAGGCGGAGGGTCCCCTCGTGGGGCTCTCCGCTTTTTCGTGGCTGTTGGTGGCTGGGTTCTTCCGGTCGTTCGGAAGGGGGCCGTCCCGCCGACGGACGTCCGATCTCGTTTTTCGCCGTGGATTCCGTCGCTTACAGCAAGTAGGGTTCAGCTCAGCCCATGGCTGACGACAAACGGTTCCGTCGCATCCTGCTCAAGCTCTCCGGAGAGGCGCTCGCCGAGGACGGCCAAGGACTGACGCCCGAGATTCTCGCGGCGGTCGCCGAGGATGTCGCACCCGTGCTCCGAGAGGGCATCGAAGTGGCCATCGTCGTCGGTGCTGGGAACATCTTTCGCGGAATGAGCGAGGCGGCGTCCGGCATGCAGCGGCCCGTTGCAGACGCGATGGGCATGCTTGGCACGGTCATCAACGCGCTGGCGCTGCAGGAGGCGTTCGTCCATGCCGGCCTCAAGGCAACCGCCATGTCGGCAATCCCCATGCCCTCGGTCTGCGAGCCGTTCAACGCGCGGCGCGCCAGCAAGCTGCTCGCCGATGGTCACGTCGTCGTGTTCGGCGGGGGCACCGGCAATCCGTACTTCACGACCGATACCGCGGCCGTGCTGCGCGGCCTGGAGGTTGGCGCGGACGTGATGATGAAGGCCACCAAGGTCGATGGCGTTTACGACAAAGACCCGATGAAGCATGACGACGCGGTTCGCTTCGAGCGGCTCACGCACTTGGACGTGGTGACCAAGGGGCTCAAGGTCATGGATACGACGGCCGCGACGATGTCGCAGGAGGGCGGTCTGCCGATTCTCGTCTTCAACATGCGGACTCGCGGTAACATTCTCGCTGCGGCGCTCGGCGAGCCGGTCGGCACCATCGTGGAGCCTTCCTGAGCCAGCGACCCCAAGGAGACTCGAGATGCTCGACGACGCAAAAGAACTGGCTTCGGATGGAATGGCGAAGGCGATGGAGCGCCTGCTCCGCGAGCTCGCCCGCATTCGCGCAGGCCGAGCCAACCCCGCCATGCTCGACGAGGTCAAGGTCGACAGCTACGGCGCCATGATGCCGCTCAAGCAGGTCGGCACGATCAGCGTGGCGGATGCCCGCCTGCTCGTGATCAAGCCGTTCGACCGCAACACGATCGCGGCCATCGAGAAGGCGATCAACAACTCGCAGCTGGGTCTCAACCCCCAGAGCGATGGCGTGGTCGTGCGGATTCCGATCCCTCCCCTCACCGAGGAGCGGCGCAAGCAGCTGGTGAAGCAGGCCGGTCAGGCTGGCGAGGACGCGAAGATCTCGATGCGACAGGTCCGTCGCGAGGCGAACGACCTGCTCAAGCAGTCCGAGAAGGACAAGGAAATCGGCGAGGACGACCTCAAGCGCGGCCTCGAGCAGATTCAGAAGTTGATCGACTCCGAGACGAAGAAGGTCGACGAGGCCATCGCCGCCAAAGAGTCCGAGATTCTCGACGGCTGAGCCTCGCTCGTCGCCACGAAGCGCCGAGGTGTTCCTGGTGAACACTTCGGCGCTGCTGTATGTGCGAGGGGCATAGATTCAACGCCGCCGGACGGAGGCGCTTCCCGGGACTGGTAGGCTTGTCGCCGTGGGGCGGTGGGGGCTTGCATTGATCGTGGGGCTTGGACTGAGTCCCGGGTGTCAAGGCAGCGCGGGCTCGTTCGCATGCAATGACGACGCGCAGTGCGGTGCGGACGGGACCTGCCAGCCCACCGGCTACTGCAGCTTCCCGGATACCACCTGTCCTTCGCAGCAGCGGTACGGAGGTTTGGCCGGCGACCGCCTCGCGGACACCTGTGTACCCGAGGAGGCGCTTGGCGGCACCGGTTCGTCGACGTCGGTCCCGACGACGACCATGGGCTCCTCCTCGACGACGAGCGCCTCCTCGGTCACCGCGGGCGAGATCAGCAGCACGACGGACCCGACCGATTCTCAGACCGGGACGAGCGACGAGAGCACGAGCGGTCCTGACGAGCCGGTCGACTTGGTCGTCTGGTACGCGTTCGAGGAGGTGGTCGACGACGTCGTCGAAGACGCTTCGGGCAACGGGATCGATGCGGGGTGCGAGGCGTGTGGTCCGTCCTTGGTGGGTGTCGAGGGCAACGCCCTGACGTTTTCGACGCTCGAGAGCGTGCTGGTCGCCAAGCACGACCTTCGGATGGAGAATCCGGCGTTCACCGTCTCGGTTTGGATGCGACAGACCGCGACCGAGTGCATGTCGATCGCGAGCAAGCCGTTGGGAGCCAGCGACGCGAACAGTTGGCAGCTGTACACCTGCCCGTCCCAAAGCGGAGAGCCGAACTTGGTGGGGTTCATCAGCGGAGCTGGTGACTCCACCTTCATGGTTCCGTACGCGTTCGACCCCATCAACTTCGTGCACGTCGCGTTCAGCTTCGACAAGGAGCGGGTGCGGCTGTACATGGGCGGCGATCGACTCCTCGAGCGGGCCGTACCGCACGAGATGCAGTACGAAGAGGGGCCGCTCCTCGTCGGCGGCGAGGACAACGGCCAGGGGCTCGAGTTTCCGTTCCAGGGGGCGCTGGACGAGTTCCGCCTGTACGGGCGCGCGCTGTCGGACGACGAGATTGCAGCGCTGGCCAGTGAGCGCTGACTCTCAGGGCGTGGGTGCGTCGGCGGCAGCCCGCAGCTCCCGCAGCAGCTTGCGATAGGCGGCCACTGCCTTGCCCTTGGTCCGTTCGCCTTTGCCGGCGGTCCGCACCAGCTGACGAAGCTGCTGTCGGTCTGCCGCGGGATAGGCCTGCACGAACTCCGACAGCGCCGCGTCCCCCTCGGCGATCAGGCGCTCCCGCCAGCGTTCGAGGGCCTTCTCCTGCTGCACAGCAGCGCGATCGATGCTGCCGAGCGAGTCGAGCTGGTCGCGCAGGTTCCGGGCGTCGACGCGCCGCAGAATGGTCGCGATGCGGCGAAGCTCTCGGACGCGAGCCGCTTTGCGCAGCGGCACGCAGCTCTCGATCGCCTGCTCGAGCTCGGCCGGCAGGTCGAGCGCGCCGCGCTTGTGGGGGGCGAGGTCCACCAAGTCCTTGGCGAGTCGAGCGTAGGCGTCGACCTGCTGCTTGTGCTGGCGGTGGGAGCGACGAACGTCGTTGTCGAAGACGTCGGGCGGGGCCTCGTGCTCCTCCTCTTCGGGGAACATCTCGCTGGGCGAGAGTCGTCGAGGACGCGGCTGCACGGGCGCCGTCTTGGGGGCCTCGTCGCCGGACCGATCGTCGTCCTCGGGGGTGCTCATGACGAGGACCGTCGGCGGGCAAGCACCCGAAGTCAAGCCTCAGCGCTTCGCGACGCGCAGGCGCGGCTTCTTCTTCTTGGGCGGCGGCAGCTCGGTCTCGAAGCGGGCGACGCTGAGGTCCGCGTACTCGACCTCGCGCTCGATGCCGATGTAGCGGTGTCCTGCGCGAATGGCCGCGACGCCGGTTGTGCCGCTGCCGTTGAACGGGTCGAGCACGAGGCTGTCCGGCGTGCAGGAGGCTTGAAGGATCCGCTCCAGCAGGCTCAGCGGCTTCTGCGTGGGGTGCTTGCCGTGCTCCTTCTCCCGCTTGCCGGGCGCGGTCATGCGCCACACCGACTTCATCTGCTTGCCGCCGTTGATCTCTTTCATCAGGGGGTAGTCGAAGTAGTGCTTCGACTTCCGGTCGCGCCCGGCCCACAGCACGGTCTCCGTCGAGTGCGTGAAGTAGCGGCACGAAAGGTTCGGCGGCGGGTTGGGCTTCTCCCAGACGATTTCGTTGAGCATCTTGAAGCCCAGCTGCTGCATCGCGAAGCCGACGCTGTAGATGACGTGGCTGGTGCCCGACACCCAGATGGTCCCGTTGGGCGTCAGCGCGCGCTGGCACAGCTCGAGCCACTTGCGGTTGAACGCGTGGTTCTCGTCGATGCCGAGGCTCTTGTCCCACTTGCCCTTGTTGACCGAGGTCCGCTTGCCGCCCCGGCACGTGGTCCCGCCATTGCTGAGGAAGTACGGCGGGTCGGCGAAGATGCAGTCGATGGTGCCGGGCTCAATGCGTTCCAGCGCGGAGAAGCAGTCGTCGTTGATCAGGACGGTGCGCCCGTCGTGGGAGCTCCAGTGGATTGGTTGCTCTTCGAGGGCGGTGAGCGTCGAGGTGGAAGCCACGTGAGCAGATTCCACACACCTCATGACGTCTCGAAATTTTCGGCGTTGCGATCATGGCGCGCAGCGACGCCCGTTCAGGCCTTGCGCGGTTCGTGCCCTTCTTTGGCCGCGTAGTGCCCGCTTTGGTAAGCATGGGTGAGAACGCGGAATGTCTGCTCGAACGTGCACCATGCTGTTGGCGGGCCTCATGGCCACCGCCGCGGGCTGTAAAGCGAAGGTGGAGATCAAGGTCCTTCCGGACGAATCTCCCGCCCGCCGATCCGCCGCATCCTTCGTCCATTGCATCGAGGCCGGCACCAGCGGCTGCGTGAGCGCCGAGAACGTCTCGGGAGCTTGGGACGCCTTCTACCTGCTGCAGTGGCTTGCTGACGGCTCGCCCGTCTCGGTGATGTACGCACTGCCCCAGGAACTCGCTGCGCACCAGGACCCTCGCGAGGTGCAGCGCCGGCTGGTCTCCGAGGTCGAACGCTACTCGAACTCGGTGCGCGGTGCCGAGTGTGATCCGGCCGACGCGATGCAGATGACCGGCTTGATCGACAAGGCGGCGCAGGGGGCCGCGACGCGGCTGCGCAACCTCGGCATGCTCGAAGGCAACCTCGCCGCGGTCATCGACGGCCTCGCCAAAGAGGCTCACGACGGCCTCGACGGCGGAGAACTCGTGCGGCTGGACTGCCGATACGATCCGCACCGTCTCTACATTGCGACGCGAAAGTTCGACGACGGCGTACAGCGTGTCGTGGGCATGTCGACGATGCTGCCGGCGTTCCTCGGCGGCGACGTGCCTGGCCGCGAGGTCGTCGACGAGCGGCTCAAGTCCTCGGCGCTGGGGCTCGACACCGCCGCGCCCCCGCTCGTCGATGGCGGCATGAACGCCTGGCTGCCCTTTGAAGTGGAGTTGTTCTGATGTTCGCCCAGCTCGCGCTCGCGCTCGCCACCCTGTTCCAGCCTTCTACCGGTCCGTCGAACGACGCTCCGATCGCCCTGGACCGCATCACCAGTTTCGCCACGGTCGTGGTCAACCACGTCAACTCCAGCATCGGTACCGAGAGCCTGCCCGTGGGCACCGGCGTATCGGTGGAGCCGGGTGTGTTCGTCACGATCGGTATGGACCGCCTGCAGGTCTTCGACCATGACGCCGCCGTGCTGCAGGGCGGGGTCGTCACCGACGGCACCATTGCCAGCGAGTGCCGCAGCGGCTGCCCTGCCGTGCTCTTCGACGCGTTTCAGTACGAATGGCTCAAGATGGCGGTGGAGGCCTCGTACCTCGAAGTCGACATCGCGACGCGCGTCTTGTTCGCCGCGCACGCCGACGTGCCCGCGCAGACGCTCGTGATGGCCGCCTACGCCGCCGCCGAGACGCGCCCCGGCGCCGTGCCGACGCTGTCGGTGTTGCTGAACATGGCGGGCCGTGGCCTGCGCGCCCAGTCGGTGTTCTTGCTGCCCCCCGAGGGCCTCGAGCTTCAGCAGGGCTCGGCCGCGCTTGGGCTGACCATCGAGTTCGACGCGAGCAGCTTCTCGGTCCGCGGATCCGACGCGTCGCTGGGCCGGGAGAAGCGAGGCAACTCGCTCCGCGACGTGCAGGCGATCCTCAAGCCGATCAAGAAGCGATACCCGGGCAAGGAGAGCATCATCTTGGTGCCTCGTGCCGGCGTGACGGTCGGGCAGATGATGGCGCTGGTGCAGGTGCTTCGCACCGACTACCCACGCATCATTCTCAGCCTCGGCCAAGACGTGATCATTTAGTGGGCGGCAGGCTGCGCGCGAGGACCTCGATGGCCCGCGCGCGAAGGCTTGCGGCGTCCTTCAGAGGCGCCGAGCAGCTCGTCGCCGTACACAAGTACACCGCGGGCTCGCCGATATCTGGGTAGCGCTCCCCGGGCGCGCTGCGCTCGATGATGGCGCGTGGGTCGGGGATGTTCGCGGCTGCGGTGTACAGCGCTGCGGTCTGCGGGTCGTCGGCGTCGCCCACGACGGTGATGTCCACCGTCGGCATGTCGAACTCTTCGAGCGCGAGCACGTAGGTTCCGATGATGCGGCCCTCCCGGCGCACGCCCTCGGCCTCTCCGACCGCCAGCAGCGCGCGGCGTGCAGCGTCGAGGTAGGGCGTCGGCCCGTCGGTATCGAGCAGTCGATGCAGCCGCAGCAGCCCGCGAGCGGCCAGCGCGTTCTCCTCGAGCGGCTTTCGACGCTCCGCCAGGGCGCCGGCCGCAGCAGGATCGGGCGTGTGCGCGAAGAAGCCGCCGACCTCGGGGTCCTCCAGGCGCGTTCGCATGGCGTCCGCGAGCGTGCGTGCCTGGTCGAGCCAGCGCGGCTCCGCCGTCGCCCGATGCAGCGCGAGCAGGCCCCACAGCATCGCGGCTTGGTCGCGGAGGTATCGCAGCCCCTCGTCGGGGTCGTCGGCGGCATGCTTGAACGTTCCGTCCGAGGCCCGGTGCGTGTCGTGCAGGCGCGCTGCGGTGGTGATGGCGTCTTCGATCGCGGCGGCATCGCCCGCGGACAGGCCGAGCTCGACCAAGCCCCGGATCATCAGCCCGTTGAGGTCGGCATAGACTGCATCGTCGATGCGGGGCAGGCCCACTTCGCGCCGCGCGGCGTCGTCCATCGCGTAGTAGTCGAGCCCGACGATGGTCGTCTCGCTCGTGCGGACGTCGGCATCCTGGCTGGTCGCGTAGCCGCCTTCAGGGGCGCGCATGAAGTCGTTCATATAGCGACGAACCGCGTCGGCGTGCTCGAGCCACGCATCGTCATCGGTAGCCCGCGCCGCGAGTGCGTACGTCGCGAGTGCGCCGGCCTGGATCGCGGTGATCTTCTCGTAGTGCGGGTGCCGCCAATCGCCCTTCAGCGAATACTGGTACATGCCGCCCCACACCGGGTCGATGAGGCGAGCGGACCCCTCGAGCGTGGTGAGAGCTCGCTGCCGCCACACGCTCGGGCCGTGCAACGCTTCGCGGGCCAGGGCATGCTCGACCGGCTCGGGAAAGGGGTACTTCTGAACCTTCCCCCAGCCAGCGGTCTCCGGGTCGTAGAACCCGTCGAGCTGGGCCACCGCGGCGGCTCGGAGCGCGCCGATGTCCGCGTCGGTCGGCGCGGGACGGCTGGCCTCGCGTCCGCGTCGGCGCAGGGTGCCTGCGTCTCGCTCCGCGATGAGTTCTCGGAGAAGCGCGGCAAAGCGTCGCGGTGCTTGATAACCGCGCAGCTCCACGACGGGCTGCGCGGTCGGGCTGAGGATCGCCGTCGCGGGCCACCCCCACTCGCGGTAGCGCTCTGCGACGTCGGGCCGCGCGTCCGAGTCGACGCGCACGGTGACGAAGTGCTCGCGGAGGAGCTGGACGACCTCGGGGTCGGCGTAGGTCTGCTCGTCCATGACGTGGCACCAGTGGCACCACGACGCGACGACGTTGATGAGGATGATGCGGTCCTCGGCGTTTGCGCGCGTGAACGTACCGGCGTCCCACGGAGCCCACTGGGTCTGCACGTGCGCAGCCGCGGGCGGGGCCGTGGTCGAACTGTCAGCCTGCGGCGCACACGCGGCCAGGCAGCCCCAAAGCGCGATCCCCAGCGTTCGTGGTGCCCATCGGTGCATCATCGTCGCTCACGATACGCGAGCGCGGCGGGTTCGGATCGGCCTCGCAGCGGGGAGGGAGCCCTGGGCTCGTGCGTCCGAGGCGGGGAGCGGCTAGGGTCGATCTACGCGCGATGACGTGGCTTCTGTACCTCGGACTGGGCATCTACGCCTGCAACCTCGCCGTCGGTGTCGCGGCGAGGTTCCGAGGCACGCAGTTCGGCGTTTGGCACCACGTCCTGTTCGCGATCGTGTGCGCCTCGGCACTGGCCGCGACGGCGTTCGCGTTTCATCCCGCGCTGTTCGTAACGCTTGCCGCACTTGCAGCGATACCCTTTCCATCCGCACGCTCGGCTTGGCACCCCATGTTGGCGGTCGTCGGCTTTGCCGGATACCTCGCAGCCGCCCTGCTGCCCTTTGCCTGAAAGCCGCCGTTCCATGGAGTTTCGAGACGTCATCTTGCGCCGCCGGACCACGAACGGCCCCTTCGCCCCCACGCCGGTCTCGCTCGAGCACCAGCACCGCCTGATGGAGGCTGCGAGCCGCGCACCCAGCCACTTCAACTCGCAGCCGTGGCGCTTCGTGCTCATCACCGACCCGACCATCCGCGGCAAGGTCTCCGCGATCGCGGGGCGAACCATGGGGGACCTGATGGGCGGCGGTCGGTTCTTCTCCCGCTACAAGAAGTACTTCCGCTTTTCGGAAGCCGAGATGAAGGAGAAGCGGGACGGCATCTTCATCGACCAGCTTCCGCGCGCCCTCCGACCGTTCATCAAGCAGGTGTTCACGCCGATGGGCGCCAAGCTGATCAGCAAGCTCGGCGTCGCGAAGACGCTGGGCAATGACAACGAAAAGCTCGTCTCGGGCTCGCCCTTGCTACTGGGCGCCTTGCTCACCAAGGACGAGTACAAGAAAGAAGAACTCAGCGGCTTTTACAGCCTGCTCGGCCTGGGCATGGCGATTGAGAACATCTGGCTGACCACCGTCGATTTGGGCATGGGCATTCAGTTCATCTCCACCCCGATGGAGTTCCCCGACGCGTGGGCGGAGGTTTCGACGCTGCTCGAGGTTCCCGACGACCTCGAGTTGATTGCGATGTACCGACTCGGCTACGTGCCCGAGGGCGCCCAGAGGCCCACCATCGACTGGACCAGCTCCCATCGAAAGCGCTTGGACCAGTACGTGTTCCGCAACACGTGCCGCACGCCCGAGCCCGACCCGAACGAGGCCGCAGAATGACGCCGCGCGTCGTCGCCGTCGGCACGGCCAGCCCCGCGTACGAGGTCACGCAGGACGAGACGAAGGCGTTCGCGCACGGGTTCTTTCGCGACAGCTTTCGGGCGATCGACCGCTTGCTGCGGGCCTTCGACAATACTCGCATCGAGCGTCGGCAGCTCGCACAGCCGCTCCCGTGGTACCGCGAGCCGCACGCCTTCGCCGAGAAGAACGCGGTCTACTGCGACTGCGCGCTGCAGATGGCGGTCGAGGCGTCCACCGTCGCGCTGAACCGGGCCCGGCTCGCGCCCTCCGATGTGGGCGCCGTCGTATTCGTCTCGACCACGGGCATTCGAACCCCCTCCCTCGATGGTCCGCTGATGCAGCAGCTGGGCGTTCGCCCGACGGCGGTCCGGCTTCCGGTGTGGGGGTTGGGCTGCGGCGGCGGGGCGGCTGGGCTGGCGCGGGCGGCCGAGCTGGTTCGCGCCCGCAGCGAGCCGGTACTGCTCGTGGCCAGCGAAGTCTGCTCGGCCACCTTCATGCACGGCGACCGCACCAAGTCCAACCTCATCGCGACCGCGCTGTTCGGAGATGGGGCGGCGGCGGCGGTGCTGCAGCCCGGTGGCGGCGGACTCGAAGTGCTCGGGAGCGCGTCCAGACTGCTCGAGGACTCCGAAGACGTCATGGGGTGGACGCTCGAAGATGAAGGACTGCGCGTCCGCTTTGCGCGGAGCATTCCCGGCATCGTGCGTGATGTGGTTCCCGACTTCGTGGCGCAGTCTGCCGCAGCCGTCGGCCTGTCCGCGGAGGCGCTGGAGCACTTCATCCTGCATCCGGGTGGGGCGAAGGTGCTCGAAGCCTACGCCGAGGTGCTGAACGTCTCCGTCGAGCGGCTCGCTACGGCGTACGCGGTTCTGCGGGACCACGGAAACATGTCGTCGCCGACCGTCTTGTTCGCGCTCGAGCGGTTCATGGACGAGGTCGAGCCCGATGGGAAGGCGGGCCTGCTGCTCGGGCTGGGCCCAGGATTCTCCGCCGAAGGCGTGGTGGTGCGATGGAGCCCAACCACGTCCTGATCGCGGCGCTTTTCGGCGTGCTCGCCGTGCAGCGCATCGCGGAGCTGCGGGTCGCGAAGCGCAACGAGGCATGGGCACGTCGCAGCGGCGCGCGCGAGTTCGGAGCCGGCCACTACCCGCTCTTTTTCGTTTTGCACGTTGGGTGGCTGCTCGGGTGGGTCGTCGAGGGCGGCTTGGCTTCGCACGCGCTCACGCCCCGATGGTGGGTGTTTGTCGCGGCGTTCGTTGCTGCGCAGGGCCTGCGCTACTGGGCCATCGGAAGCCTCGGCCAGCGCTGGAACACGCGCATCTTGGTGCTGCCCGGCCGGGCGCCGATCGTGCGCGGTCCGTACCGGCTCGTGTCGCACCCGAACTACGTCGCGGTGGCGCTGGAGCTCGCGGTCGTGCCGCTTGCCGTCGGGGCGCCGTGGACGGCCGCGGTCGCCTCGGCCCTCAACGCGGCCCTTCTGCTCGGGATCCGGATTCCGTGCGAGACCCGAGCGCTTCGCTGGGCCGAGCAGGCCACGCCAGGAGCATCGGAAGCAGCGTGATGTCAGCCAGCATCGCCAGCGCGATGACGGTGGCGCCCAGCGTGCCCAAGACCTGAAGGGGAGGGAACGCGCTGAGGGCGTTGACGCTGAGCCCCGCGACGAGCACCACCGAGGTGATCACGATGGCGTGGCCTCGGGTTGCCACTGCATCGACGGCTGCGTCCGCACGTCCAAGTCCGCGCGCCCGGGCGGAGGCAAAGCCGGCGAGCACGTGGAGGGTGTCGTCGATCGCAATACCGAGCGCGACGGCCAGGATCACGACCCCGATCGGGTCCAGCTCCAGCGACGCTGCGCCAACGAGCGCGTAGCCGAGCAGAAGCGGCATCACGTTGGGCAGGAAGCTGCGGAGCGCCAGGCCCGGGCTGCGAAACATGAGCGCGACCACGCCGAGCACGACCAGCAGCACGAACGCCAGGCTGATCCGGAGCGCGCTGGTGATGCGGTTCACCCCGCGGTAAGCGACCGAGGCGGTGCTGGTGGTCCGCGTCGTCCAGCCCTGCTCGGCGAGCGTGTGATCGAGGCGCGCTTCGAGATCGGCAAACGCGATTCCGCCGATGTCGGGAATGTGCGCGACGACCCGGACACCGTCGTCGTCGCGCTGGACCGGCTCGACGGCGCGGACGCCTGGGGTCGAGGCGACGAGGGAGCGCAGCTCGGAGGCGTCGGCGTCGGCGAGACCCTCCGCATGGTCGCGCTCGACCGAGAGTGTCAGCGTGCCGCCAAGCTTCGTGTCGAGGGTCGAGCCCGCCTGCCGCACCGGGTGGTCGGGACGTAGCAGCGCGCCCAGGTGGTTGTCGACGACGACCGATTGCGCGGCGTGAAGACTCCACGCGAGGGCGGCCACGGTCAGCAGCACCACCACGATGGGACGGGAGACGCTCGCGCGGGCGAGTCGACGCAGCACCGCAGACCCCGAGGGGGCGCCCACGCCGACGTCGAGGGCCGACAGCACCACGGGCAGAAGCGTCAGGACGACGAGGTACGCGACGAGCACGCCCGCGGCGGCCCACAGCCCGAACGCGCGCAGCAGCGGCAGGTCGGCGAACACCATCGACGCGAAGCCCAGCGCGGTGGTGAGTGAGGTCAGGCCGCAGGCCCATCCGATGTCGGCCATGGCCGCCTCGATGACGGCACGCTCGGTGGCGCGGTGCTGCGTCGACGCGGCAAGTGACCGGACGCGCAGCACTACGTGAACGGTGTCGGCGACTGCGATGATCGGGAGCATCGTGAACAACGCCTGCGTGAGCAGCCCGACCGGGATCTCGCCCAGACCCATCGCGCCTGCGAGCAGGAGCGGCGGGACGCCAGCACCCACGGCCGCGACGGCGGCAACCTGAAGTCGTCGCGTGAAGGCGAACAACCCTGCCACGGCGATGACGAGGGCAAGCGGTCCGAGCAGCGCCTGGTCCCGCACCGTGAGTGCAAAGAAGGCCGCGCGAATGGCCGGCACGCCGGCGAGCTCCATCGTCCAGCCGGTGGGGGCGGGCGGGAGCGCGTCCCGGACTGCACCGACCGCCTCGACGGCCGCCGCGAGGTCGTCGGTGCTGCGGTCGAGCTCGAGCTGCACGACGGCGTCGTGATGGTCTTCGGAGAGAAACAGGGGTACGGCCGGGCTGGCGTGCAGCGCCGAGCGAACCAGCGCGCGCTCGGGGGCGTCGAGGTCGGCCCACTGCGTTTGCAGCGACGTCGATCCAGGTCCGGTCGCCGAAGCCAGGCTGGTGGTCGAGACGACGCTGGGGGCGGTTGCCACGGCGTGTTCGAGCGCGGCGAGGCCGTCGAGCCCCGCGTCGCTGAGCATGTCGTCCGGCGCGTGGACGACGAGCGCGAGCGTCCGATCGTCGGGACCCCACCGCGCCGTAGAGGAGCGAAGCTCGGCCAGCTCGGCCGCGTCATCGCCGTAAAATGATGCCGACGAGAAGTCGACGCGCAGCTGCGACACCCCGAGCAGCGCGAGCAGCACGAGTGCGGCCCATCCGACGAGCACGGTCCGCGGATGGTCGAGCACGCCGCCGATCAGCCGCTGCAGCACGGGTGCAGCGTAGCAGGAGAGGGCGCGATCACTCGCGGAGGGCGTCGACCTGCGCCTGGAGCGAAGGCTGCGCCTTCACGGCTTCTTCGAAGGAGGACTCGGCTTTTGTCGTGTCCCCGCGGCGAAGCGCCAGCGTGCCCAGGCCCAGGTTCACGGCGCCCCACAGCGGACCGCGGGTCCCGTTGGGCGCGTCACGGGCGATTGCATGGGCCCGGTGGTAGGCGTCGGTGGCTTCGTCGAGCCGCCCGGCCTTCAGCGCGAGCTCGCCGAGGTTCACCAGCGGTGTGACCAGCGTCATCGCGTTACTGGCCTGCGGGCTCGCCTCGGCCGCCGCGAGCCCGCGCCGTTGATACGACATCGCGTCCTCGAACTGCTCGCGCGCACCGTACAGCGCCGCCATGGCGCCGAGGATGGAGGCATTCTTGGGATGGTCGGGGCCGCGCAGTGCGGTCGCGCCAGCAAGCGCCTCGGTGAGCATCGGTTCGGCAGCGTCCAGCTCGCCCAGGGTGAGCAGCATCCAGCCCAGGTTGGTCGCGGCGAGGATGGTCTCGGGATGTTCGGGGCCCAGCAGCTCCGTCCGAATCGCGAGGGCGCGGGTGAAGGGCTCCCGCGCCTGCTCGAGCAGCCCCTGGCCGCCAAGAATGGCGCCCTGCATGGTCAGGATCTTGGCCAGGTCCTCGGACGTGGAACCGCGGGTCGTCTCGAGGATGCGGGCTGCTTCACGGCTGAGCGTGAGCGCCTGCTCGACGTCGCCACCTTGCGCGAGGCACTGCGCGCGGGCGGAGAGGCAGTATGCCTCGGAGGGGGAGCCCGCGCCCAGACGCGCCACGTACACCGCGACCGCCGCCTGCAGCTGTGCGTCCCCATCTTCGCAGCGGTTGCGGCGGGCGTTCACGTAGCCGAGTGAGCGCAGCGTATCGGCGACGTACAGCGAGTCGGCGTCGGTCTGCTCTCGGATCTCGAGGGCAACCTCGTAGGCTGCCGCAGCCTCGTCGAAGGCCGACGTCACCTCGAAGGTGCGCCCTTTGACGTAGTGCCAATACGAAAGCAGGTCGGGCGGATCGCCCGCTGCGGCGACGAAGCTGCGACTCATCGCGACGCCCTCGCGCGCGGCGTCGTACGTGCCCAACGAGATCCACGATTCGACCCGTTCGAGTGCGGCATGGGTCTGGGTCCGCGGATCCCTCGCCGCGCCGGCGAGCTGCATGGCTTGTTCGGTTAGCGCGACCGCGGCGTCGAAGTTGTCGCGCCGCCGCTCGATCGATCCGAGCCGATACACAGCCGCGAGTTCCCGGGGAACATCGCCGTGCGTCTGCGCCGCGGTGCGTTCTGCCTCCGCGACGCCGTAGGCCTCGTCGAATGCGGCGGCGATCTCGAGCGCACCCGCCCGGGCGAGGCCGTCGGTGAGCGGGGGGGCGCCGGAGCCGGTGGCGCAGCGATCGGCGTCGAGGTTGCGGGTGAGCGCGCCCAGGACCTGCCAGCGTGCACCGGGCTGCGCGGCGGCGACGTCGAGCAGCGCTCCGACCTCTCGCGCCTCGCTGTCCAGGCACTGTTGGCTCCCTTCTTCGTCGCCGGACGAACAGGCTTGGGCCCGCGCGCCGGTCCATCGAGTGTCCCATTGGGACAATCGCGTCGTCAGGCTCTGCGCCACGTCCGGTGAAGCCTCGGCAAGGAGGCGCAGGTGAGCGTCTCGCTGCGGGACCGCGTCGGCGAGCGCTGCGGTGGCCGCCTCTGCGCACCGATTCGACGCCGACGGTGCGGCCGCCCACGTGCCGAGCCCGAGCGCGACCGCCAGTCCGCCAGCCATCCACGACGCCCGACGGTTCGGCGGTCGCCGGCTTCGTTCCAGTGCCCGGAGCAGCGCGTCGACGTCGGGATGACGCTCCGCGGGGTCCGCTCGAAGTGCACGCGCGAGGGCGTCTTTCGCGGGGCCGACGGGACCGAGTCGGCCCTCTGCAAGGTCTTCGGAGATGGGTCGGGTACCGCTGAGCAGCTCGACCCCAAGCAGCGCAAGGCTGTACTGATCCGCGCGCGCGCTACCGCCTCCACCCGCGCGAACTTCGGGGGCCATGTACGCACGCGTCCCGCCGCGCTGCGTCTCGTCGTCGGCATCGGCGGCGATGCCGAAGTCGATGAGCGACGCCCACGGGCCACCCTCACGCGTCTCGATCATCACGTTCGACGGCTTGACGTCGTGGTGCACCAGCCCGGCTTGATGCGCGGCGGCCAGCCCTCGCGCGCACTGCAGCAGCACCTGCGTCCGCTCGTCTGCCGATGGCTTGTTCTCGGCCAGCCACTGCTTCGCGTTCTGCCCCTCGAGCAAGGCCATCGAGACGAACACGAGGTCGTCGTCTGCGCCCACGTCGTGGACGGCGACGACGTGCGGATGCTGCAATCGAGCGAGCGCGCGAGCCTCTTGTAGGACCGGCCGCTGCGTCGATTCGCCCGGGCGCGGCCGTACGAGCTTGAGCGCAACGCGGCGCCGCAGATCCTCGTCCCACGCGGCGTAGACGTCGCCCATGCCGCCCGTTCCCAGGCGCTCGATCACGATGTATCGCCCGATGGTCGTTCCACGCCGCAGCCGAGTGTCGCGCGCGTCGTCATCGCCCGTCGGCGGCGCTCCGGCCAGCGCGCTGGTGGTTTCGTCGTGCATGGTACGGTTCAGCGGTGTCGGACGCGGACGATACGACGTCCTTGTGGGCCGTGACCCCGACGCCGTCGCTGGGCGCGAGGATACCGGCCCTGCTCGGGATCGGCGTCGGCATGCCGAGATTGGTCCTGCTTCAGCGCGGTGAGACCGTCATCGGGCGCGGTGCCGAAACCACGCTGCAGGTCGAGGCCCGGGGCGTCTCGCGTGCCCATGCCAAGATCGTGATGCGCGACGCGGGGTCGGCCACGATCGTCGATCTCGCGTCGCGCAACGGCACGTTCATCAACGGCGAGCGCATCGATCTGGTCGTGCTCGAAGAGGGGGACGAGATTCATCTGGGTCCGATCGCGTCGTTTCAGTTCGTGCGGCGTATCGAGGACGAGCTGGAGAAGGCGAGCCGTCGCGTTGCGCGAACCCGGCTGGATGCCCTGACCCCGCGAGAGGCCCAGGTCGCGCGCGAAGTGGCGCGAGGAGGCAGCAACAAGGACGTGGCGGCCCGCCTGGGCATCAAGCCACGGACCGTGGCCGCTCATCTGGAGCACGCGTTCGCCAAGCTCGACATCGGCTCCCGTGCCGAGCTGACGCGGCTGGTGACCGAGGACGAGCTGACCACGCGCTGACACCGGATCAGCCTAAGCGCGAGGCTGGGGGCTCCGCATCGGTCGAATTGCCAATGTGCGCGTTCGAGCAGGTGAGTCAGCGCGGGCTGGGCATTGGCAAGACGGCCCATGTGCCCGGTCGCGGTCCCGCCTACACCCTCGGACGTCATGAGCGTCTGTCGCTTCGGTTCCGTCCTCACGCCCACCCTGCTCAGCCTGTCCTTGGCACTGGCGCCTGCGCGGGCCATTGCGGCTGACGCCACCTGGGCGCAGACGTTCGACACGTCGGCGGTGGTAGCCCACGTTTCGCCCCAGGGAGGCGACGTCGTCGTCATCACCGCGGGAAAGCGCTCGAACGGTCTTCGAGACGCTGCTCGAGCGCTGCAGGCCGAGCTCGAGGAGTCGGGAACGGCCGGCGCGGTCACGCTGGTGAGTACCAACAAGGCCCAGGCGCGTCTGGACGACGCTGCGCTGCTCGACGCGCTCAGCGGGGACGCCGACCGAGCGGTGGTCGTGCGGTTCGACGGCACCCGCGCGACGGTGTCGGTCTATGACGCCGCGGGGCTTGCAATCGGTGGGTTCTCGGCTGGGCGTGGTGATGCGATCGAGCCGCCCGCGGAAACGACGCACGAAGGAGACAGTACGCTCGCGATTCTCGAGGACGCGCCCGAGATCGCCGACGAGGCGCTCATCGAGTACGAGCGCAAGAAGGTGGTGTTCGATGGCTCGCTGCGCGTGACGGCGATCGGCTCGAACAGCGCGCGGGTCTCGCGAGACTTTGCGCCGCAGACGGGGGCCGGCGCACCGCTGCCAGAGGACGAGTTCTATTCCTACATCGGCCGCGACGACCTCGCGAAGGAGTATCGACGCCGCAAGGCCGCGCGATCGGGGCTCATCGCCGGCGGTGGCGTGGCGATGTTGACGGGCGTGGTCGTGATGCTGGCCGTGCCGCTCGCCGCGGTCGCGAAGACCGACGACAGCGGCCTGGACTGTTTCGGCATCGACGACCCCGTCATGGCCGAAGCGTGTGAGGCCGACGCCGATGCGGCCGAGGCACGCGCGGAGTCGAGGCAGCAATCCCAGGTTCGACGCGGGCTGGGCATCGGCGGCGGCTTGCTGGCGGGCGGCATCGTGCTCTCGGTCGTGGGCGGTCGGATCCGACCCCACGCCAAGAGCGCGGCTGAGCTGCAAGAGCTCGGGGACGCCTACAACGCGGACCTTCGCAAGCGCCTGGGCCTGCGTGAGGTGGTGCTGCTAGGTTCGGCGAATCGCAACGGCGGCGGGCTCGTGCTCTCGGGGAGGTTCTAATGCTGACCGCGCTCGTGTTGTCGGCAGCGATGGTGGTGGCACCAACGCTGCAGAGCCCGACCTTGGCGGCGGTGGAGCGCGAGACGACGGCGCTGTTCGATCACGTCGCGCCCACGGTCGTGCTCATCGAGACCGCCGACGGGTTCGGCTCGGGGTTTTTCGTCAGCCCCCTGGGACACATCCTCACCAATCGACACGTCGTGGGGACCCAGGGGACGGTGCGGGTGCGCCTTCACGATGGCCGTCGCGTGACCGGCACGGTCGTGGAGCGCGGCGCCAAGGGGGTGGACTTGGCGCTGGTGAAGGTCGCCGTCAAAGGGGCGCCGGCACTCCCGCTGGCGCCGACGCGGTCCCTGCGAATCGGCACGTGGGCGGGGAGCGTCGGCCACGGCCGCGGGGGCGTGTGGACGCTGACCACGGGGTTGATCTCCAACGCCCACGGCGGTCGCGCGAGAGGCGTACTGCAGACGCAGATTCCGCTGAATCCCGGCGCGTCGGGAGGACCCGTGTTCGATCGTCGGGGGCGCGTCGTCGGCGTGGTGGCGTCGGGTCTCGTGGACTCGGACGCGGTCAACTTCGCCATCACCGCCGAGACGGCGCTCGCGAGCTTGCCCGCGCTGCGCCCGGTGACGAACTGTCTGAGCGTGGGGGCGCCCAAGGGCGCGAGCGTGTTCGTCAACGGCACGCGCATCGGGGCGGGGCCACTGGTCACGCTCGTGGCCGAGCCGGGTACCTACGAGATCGAGGTCGACGTGGCGGGGACCCGTCGCAAAGAGTCGGTGACGTTCCCCGAACGTCGGACGGTGACCTTTCGCGCTAGATGATCGCCACGTTGTGGGTCACCGGCTTGCCGCGTCGCGACAGCGTCACGCTCACGTTTCGGGCGCTCTTGAGCCGAGGCAGAAGCTCCAGCGCGGCGTCGATCGAGTCGATGGTGCGGCCGTTGACCTCGGTCAGGACGTCGCCGCTGCGCAGTCCGAGCTGGTAGGGCAGCGAGCCGCGACGTACCCCGGCGATCTTGAAGCCGCCGCCCGAGGGGAAGGCGCGGATGCCCCCGAGCTTGGTGGGGTTTGCGAGCACTTCGTTGATGAGGTCGCGCTCGATGGTGCAGTCGGAGCCGCCGGTGCATTGGATCTGATCCGATTCCGCGGGAGGCTTCGGCGGTTTGCGGTCCCCGGCCTTGGGCGTCTTCTTGGCGGTCTTGGGCTTGGCCTGGGCAGCCGGCGATACGTCCAGCATGCCGACGGCGCCCCCGCGCACGTACGCGACGCGGCCGGGGCCGATGTCCGTGACCACGGCGCCCAGCTCGAGTTCGTCGCCGACCTTGGCGACCCACGTCCCGCGCGCGGGGTCGTAGATCGTCGCGAGCGACGCGGTGGGTTCGCTCGACTCCATCGTGGCGAGTAGCGCGACGCTCAGCGGCGTCTTCGTGTCGGCCACGGGCGGTCGACCGCCGCCTCCGCCCGGTTCGCCCGGCGGTTCGGGGACGCACCCGGGGCAGAAGGGGTCGTAGCCGAGAATCGTGGCCACCGCAGCGTCACGAGCCCGCTTGCGTCGCGACCAGTCGTCGTTGGCATCGTTGCGGGCGCGCGGTCCATCGTCTTCGTCTTCATCGACGTCGCCCCGGGCGGCGCGAGGGTTGGCGGGTTCGACATCGAGCAGCATGCGCGTGCTGGCAGCGGTTGCCGTGGCGGATGCGAACAGGCCGAGCGCGGCCGCGATGCCGAGGTTGCGGAACAGTCGAAATGCCAACTCCATGCTCGGGATTCAATGCACCCGCCGTCCCAGTCGGCCGGCGCCTGCGATCTCGGTGACTTGCGCGACAGTGTGACGCTGCGCTCCGACGCCGCGTCGTGGGGGGTCTGCGCGGCGTGACGAAACGTCACGCACGCCCCTCTGGCGGGCATGGGGACACGATTGTGCTACCGCAGGCTTCATGGAGTTCGTGTTCTCCAGCGTCATCGAGGCCTCGGTCGAAGCGGTCTTCGCCTTTCACGAGCGCCCCGACGCGCTCCCGCTTCTGCTTCCGCCGTGGGAGACCGTGCGCAACGTGAAGCCAGCAGGATCGCTGGAGGTTGGTGCGGTCGCGCAGATGGAGCAGCGCGTCGGCCCGCTGTGGCTCGAGATCATCGCCGAGCACACCGCGTACGAGAAGAACGCGCTCTTCGTCGACGAGATGCGCAAGGGGCCGTTCAAGCAGTGGCGCCACGAACATCGGTTTCTTCCGGACCCCGCCGGGTGCAAGCTCGAGGACGCGATCACCTATGAGCCTCCGATGGGCTTTCTCGGGCGGCTTGCCACGCCCATCGCGATCGAGCCGCGACTGCGCAAGATGTTCGAGTACCGACATGCCGTCACGCGCTCGGCGGTCCTCGAAGCGCAGGCGGCCTGAGGGCTGATCGCGCCAAACGCCGCAGATCTGCAGCGGTGGCCCCGTGACGCTTGCGGTTTGACGCACGGGCGCGCATACCGGCTGCGATGAAGCGCGTGCTCCTCTCCCTCGCGATCCTCGCCGCGTGTGACTCGGCCGAGGCCAAGTCCGACGCCAAGCCGGCCGCCGACGCCAAGCCGGCCGCGAAGGCGGGCGCCGACGCGGATGCCAAGCCCGTTGCGGCCAAGGCCGAAGCTCCCAAAGGCGGCGGCCCGGTCATCGACCACACGGTCAAGACGCTCGACGGCGCCGACAAAAGCCTGGCCGACTACCGCGGCAAGGCGCTGCTGGTGGTGAACACTGCGTCGCAGTGCGGCTACACGCCCCAGTACGAAGGCCTGCAAGAACTCTACGCCAAGTACAAGGAGAAGGGCTTCGAGGTCCTGGCGTTCCCCAGCAACGACTTCGGCGCGCAGGAGCCCGGCACGCACGAAGAGATCAAGACGTTCGTCGAGGAGAAGTACGGCGTGCAGTTCCCGATGTTCGCCAAGGTGCCCGTCACGGGCGACGCGAAGGTCCCCCTGTACAAGACGCTCACCGAGCAGACGGGCGAAGGCATCAAGGGCGAGGTGAAGTGGAACTTCACGAAGTTCCTCGTCGACCCGCAGGGCCACGTCATCGCCCGCTACGACTCCAACGTCGACCCGATGGACACCGACCTCACCGGTAAGCTCGAGTCCGTTCTCCCCAAAGCGGGCTGAACTTCGGAACTCCAGCGACGACGAAGGCGCCTCGAGGGGCGCCTTTGTTCGTGGTTCGACCTGTCCGGGAGTCAGCGACGCCGTCGAAGTCCCAGCACCGCGAGCAAGAACAGCCAGCCAGCCGCGCCGCGTGACCCACTGCCTTGGCGGCAGTCACAGCCTTCGCCGAACGGGTCGAAGGGGTCTTCGCCGGGGGGAATCTCGGATGGGTCGAATCCAGAGCCGTTGCTCGGTTCGTCGCCGTCCTCGTCCGGAAGCCCGTCGTCGCCGGTGCTTCCGATGTCGAACGTGTCGACCCCGTCGGTCTCGTCTCCGTCGGTCTCACCACCGGGCGCGTCGGAGGTGTCTTCCGCCACGTCGCCGACGTACACGACGACGTCTCGCGACGAGGAGTTGTTGCCCGCAGCGTCGTAGGCCACGGCGTTGAAGATGTACATGCCCTCGGGCGCACCCTTGACCTCCCACGAGTAGGGCGGTGCGTCGTCCAGCGCCATCATCTGGCCGAGGTGATGCAGCTCGACCGCGACGACCCCCTCGTCATCGCTGGCCTCGACGCTGATCACGAACGGCTCGCCCGAGGCGAAGCGGGCCCCCGATTCGGGCGAGACGACGTCGACGGTCGGCGGCATGAGGTCGACCGGTCGGGGACCGAGAAACCGCAGCAGCTCGGCGTGGCTGTTCTGTCGGTCGGGCGCCCCGCACGACGCCTCGTGCTGGTCGGTACACAGGATGCCGATGCCTGCCGCCTCGACCACGTCCTCACAGTCGTTGATGAACCGCGGATCCCCACCGACGTTGTAGGGGTGCATGATGTCCTCGGGGGCGTCGACGTGCTCGAGCCCGAAGCTGTGGGCGACCTCCTGGTTGATCGTCGTGGCAGTCGCGGCCGCGGTGTATCCGTCGTCGACGGAGTGGAACGCGTAGACGATGTTGTTCGAGGTCCAGCTGTTGGCGCAGTCGAGCAGCGCGATGCCGAGGCTGCTGCCCGTGAAGTTGGTCGGGCCCACCATCACCATCGTGTAGTCGCCGTCTTCGGGGCGGGTGTCGGTCACGGTAGCGGCGTAGGGCTGCCAATCCTCGCGCACGGCCTGAAGCACGGCCGATCGCTTCGCGCCGTCTCCGTAGCGGTCGAAGGGACCGCTGTAGCCGATGAGGGTCGAGTTCGTCCGCGAGTCTTCGCCCCTGTCGTTGAGCGTTGCGCCGTCGAAGTTCACGAAGATCGTCGCGGGCGTGGGTCCGCCATACACCGCGTTGGAGGCGGCCTCTCGGACCGAGTGCGGCGGCAGCAACGGTGTCCCGCGGGGGGGGCCATCGTTGGCGACGGTGGGCAGCGACATCGTGGCGGCCGAGGCGAGCAGCAGCTCCAGCATGCTGGGGTCTTCGACCAGGAGGGGCCGCGACTGCAGCCGGTGGCTTCGATGCCGGCGCGCTCGCGGGGAGTCCGTCCCACAACGTGCCGCTGCACCGCTCGGCTATCGCACCTCGGTGCCGCCCACATGCGGACGCTCGGCAGGTCTCGCCAGCGCTGGCTGCTACGTTTGACGCATGGATCGCACGGGCTTTCAGGAGGCGCTGCTCTCGGTCATGGAGCGCAAGGTCCACTGGGCGTGGCCGAGCTTTACCCAGGGGCTCGTCGCTGCGGACCGGCTGCACCTTCACCTCGAGCAGGAGTACGGGGTCTACATTCGCGACTTCGCGGTGCTGCTCGGGCGCGCGTACGTGCAGTGCCCGGTCGACCCGGTGAGGCGCGATCTCGCAGAGAATCTTTATGAAGAGGAGACCGGCCGACTGACGCGCGGTCGTCCCCACGCGGAGCTCTTCTTGGAGTACCCACGGGGTCTGGGGATGGACCTGAGCCGCTTTGAGGCCGTGGCACTCCAGCCCGCGGCGGCGGCCTACCGCGCAGAGCTCGACCGACTCACGCAGGACGAAGGCTGGGAGGTGGCGACTGCGGTGACGACCATCTTCGTCGAGGGCACGCCGTACGAGCGCGGCGAACTAGACGCCGATGCGCCGAAACGCCCAGCGCCACCGCTCGAAGAACACCCGCTCGTGAAGCACTACGGGTTACCGCTGGAGTCCCTGGCGTTGACCAAAGTCCACCGCGAGGTCGAGGGCGATCATCGCGCCTCTGCGTGGCACATGATTCTCGACCACGTCGTGGAAGCGGCGCGACCGCGGGTGATCGCGGGCATGGACCGAGCGCTCGCTGGCTGGCTTGCGTACCGCGACGAGGTCGCCGAGGGCTGCGGCCTGCGACGAGGCTGCTAGAAACAACTTCGCCGCGGCATCGATCGTGGCGCTCGAGTCGAACAACGGAACCAACTCCGATCCAATGACGACCGCCGATGCCGCTGTATTGCGCGGTGAGGGCGGCCGCAAATATGCTGTGGCCGGAGTTCGATCGCTCGACGCTGACGTTCGACTTCGACGACCTCGAGGTCGCAAGACGCGCAACGATGAGTACTCGAGCGAACTCAGTGCCAACGAGCGGCACTGCACCGCTGCCGGTCGAGTTCTTCGCGCGCGATGCCGTTGGTGTCGCGCGCGATTTGATTGGGCAGACGGTTCGTCGCGGACCGGTGGCCCTGCGCATCACGGAGACCGAGGCCTACGTCTGGCCGCCCGACACGGCCTGTCACGCAAAGGCAGGTCGGACCAAGCGGACGGACCCGTTATTCGGACCGCCGGGGCGAGCCTACGTGTACCTGTGCTACGGGCTGCACAACATGCTCAACCTGATCACCGGGCGGGAGGGGCAGGCGCAGGGCGTGCTGGTGCGAGCGTGTGCCCCGCTGCGTGGGCTGTCGACCGTCCGTGCCCGGCGCGGCGGCAAAGATGGCCCCGTGTTGCTCGATGGTCCCGGCAAGGTGGGGCAGGCGCTCGATCTGGACACGAGCTGGTCCCACCACGACGTCACGCGCAAAGGGGGGCTGTGGCTGGCGGCCGGCGCTCCGCCCGAGGGCGTTCTCGTCGGGACCCGAATCGGCATCGACTACGCCGAGCCCGAACACCGCGCGCTTCCGTGGCGCTTCGCGGAGGCGGGGAGCCGGTGGGTCAGCCATCGTCGGGCCTTGCGCCCGCTGGACTGACTGGCGACGATGCGTCCCATGACGCTCGAGCTTCGCGAACGCCCCCGCCGCAACCGCAAATCGGCCGCCGTCCGAGCCGCCTGCCGCGAGACGGTCATCGGGCCCGAGCACTTCATCTACCCGCTATTCGTCCACGGTGGCGACGATGACCAGCCCATCGGCGCGATGCCGGGCTGCAGCCGCCTGAGCAAGGCCGGGTTGATGAAGGAGATCGAAGAGGCCGTCGACGTAGGCGTGGGCATGGTCGCGCTCTTTCCGAAGGTGCCCGACGAACTCAAGGACAGCGTAGGAACCGAGTCCCACAACCCCAAGGGCCTCATCCCCGACGTGCTCAAGATGGTCAAGGACCGCTGGCCCGAGCTCATGCTCGTCACCGACGTCGCGCTGGACCCATACTCCTCCGACGGGCACGACGGCATCGTGGCGCCCGGTGGCCGCATCCTCAACGACGAGACCGTCGACGTGCTCTGCAAGCAAGCCGTCGCGCAGGCGGCCGCCGGCGCCGACATCATCGCGCCCAGCGATATGATGGACGGCCGCGTCGGGGCCATCCGCGACGCGCTCGACGATGAGGGCTACACGGACGTCTCGATTCTCTCGTACACCGCCAAGTACGCCTCGGCGTTCTACGGCCCGTTTCGCGAGGCGCTGGACTCGGCCCCTCGTGGCGGCGACAAGAAGACGTATCAGATGGATCCGGCCAACATCCGCGAGGCGCTGCGCGAGCTCGACCTCGACGAGAGCGAAGGCGCGGACATGGTGATGGTCAAGCCGGCGATGGCATACCTCGACGTCATCTCCGCGCTTCGCGACAACACCACGCTGCCGATCGCGGCGTACCAGGTCAGCGGCGAGTACGCGATGCTCAAAGCGGCCGCCGAGCGCGGATGGCTCGACGAAAAGGCGGTGGTGATGGAGAGCCTCCTGTCCATCCGCCGCGCGGGCGCGGACATCGTACTCAGCTACTTCGCCAAAGACGTTGGCCGCTGGCTTGCGGGCGGCTGAGCGCCGGGCGGGGTAGGGTGCAGCGGTGACCGACGCCCCGCTCGCCGAGCCTCGTCCCCTCACCGTCGAAACCCACGGTATCACGCGAGAAGACCCGTACGCCTGGCTTCGCGACCGCGAGGACCCGGCCGTACGGGCGTACCTCGAGGCGGAGAACGCCTACGCCGACGCGCACATGAAGCCGCTGGCGTCTCGAAAGACCGCGCTCTACGACGAGATGATCGCGCGGATCAACGAGGACGATCAATCGGTCCCGGTCCGCGAAGGCCCGTTCCTGTACTACGGGCGAACGGTCAAAGGGAAAGACTACGGCCTCCACTGTCGCCGGCCCCTGGCCGAGGACGCGCCGGAGTCCGAGGCAGGCGAGGAGCAGGTGTATCTCGACGAGAACGTTCTCGCCGAAGGCAGCGCCTACTTCTCGCTCGGCGACCTCGACATTCGCAAGACGCACGACCTCGCCGCGTACACCGTCGACCGCACGGGCGACGAGCGACACACCCTGTACTTTCTCGACCTCGACACGGGTAAGACGCAACCGACCGTGATCGAGGACGTCGGCGAGGACGTGCTGTGGGCGATGGACGGCACGACGCTGCTGTACCTCCGTCTCGACGACACGAACCGGCCTTATCAGGTGTGGCGGCACGCGCTGGGCACAGACCCGAAGGACGACGTACTCGTCTACGAAGATACCGATGAAGCGTTTTTCGTCGGCATTCGCCTGACGCGGAGCGAGCGATTCATCGTGATTGGATCGCACAGTCAGGTCACCTCCGAAGAGCATCTGCTCGACGCCAAGGAGCCCACCGCGCCGCTGCGCTGCGTCGCGCCTCGCCGACAGGACGTGGAGTACGGAGTCGCTCACCACGACGATGTGCTGCTCGTGCTGACCAACCTCGACGCGCCCACCTTCGCGGTCATGCGCGCATCGATCGACCAGCCAGGCGCATGGAGCCCGATGGTGCCGTGCCGACCCGAAGTCACGATCGAGGACGTCGAGGCCTTCGCGGACCATCTCGTGTTCGTGCAGCGCCGCGACGCCCTACGCGAGCTTGTGGTGCGGCGAGTCTCCGATGGAGACGAGCACGTCGTCGCGATGCCTGACCCAGTGTACTCGGTGTGGGTCGGAGCCAACCCGGACTACTGCACCGACGTCCTGCGCTTTGCGTACACCTCGATGGGCGTGCCGGCATCGGTCTTCGACTACGACCTGAAGACGCGCACGGCCACGTTGCGCAAGCAGGTCGACGTGTACGGCTTCGACCCGGCTTCGGTCGCAACCGAGCGTCTTTGGGTGGAGGCGCCCGACGGGGCGTCGATTCCCGTTTCGCTCGTGCGCCGCAAACAGGACGTCGGCAAGGCGGTCCCCGTCTGGCTGACCGGCTACGGCGCGTATGGAGCCACCAACCCGGCTTCGTTCAGCAGCACGCGCGTCAGCCTGCTCGAGCGCGGCGTCGCGGTCGCCGTGGCGCACGTGCGCGGTGGGGCCGATAAGGGGCGGACTTGGTACGAGGACGGCAAGCTTCTGCGCAAGAAGAACACGTTCGGCGACTTCATTGCCGTGGGGGAGTCGCTGCGAAGTCAGGGCATCGCATCGAAGCTGGCGATCTATGGCGGCAGCGCTGGCGGACTGCTGATCGGAGCCGTCGTCAACGCCCGCGCTGACTTGTTCGACGTTGCCGTGGCCGACGTTCCGTTCGTCGACGTGCTCAACACCATGCTCGATGACACCCTGCCGCTGACCGTCGTCGAGTGGGAAGAGTGGGGCAACCCGAACGAGCGCGAAGCCTTCGACTACATTGCCTCGTACGCGCCGTACGAAAACGTCGTCGCCCAGGATTATCCCGCCATGCTGCTGCTCGCCGGTTGGTCCGACCCGCGCGTTGGATATTGGGAGCCGGCCAAGTTCACGGCCCGCCTGCGCATGCGCAACACCGCGGACGCCCCCGTCTTGCTCAAGACCCACCTCGATGCCGGCCACGGCGGTCCCTCGGGACGCTACGCGGCGTACGAGGAGACCGCCTTCATCTACACCTTCGTACTCGCCCAGCTCGGCGTGGCGTGAGGCCGCAGCGACGCGGGGGCCGAATCCCGTCGCGCTTCGAGTCTTCGCGAGACAGCCGGCGGACCCAAGGTCAAGCGTGGCGGGTTGATGAGATGTGCTCGAGGCCGCGGTGCCGAGCTAGCCCGGCAATGCGGGCTGGTCCGAGGCGCCCGGGGACAGCTCGGCGAGACCGGAGGCTATCCGATGGAGCTGCTCGGCACTCGCGGCCAGACTGCGGGCGCGGTCGGCATCAGAGACCGCGACGTAGGCCGCGGCCGCGTCGACGGCCGCATGCAGGTCGCGGAGGTTGCCGTCGATCTGAGCTCTCACGGCGCGCTGCGCTTCGACAACAGACGGACTGCCGGTTTGAACTGCGAGCAGGTCGACGAGGGCTTTGCAGCGCTCAACCACGTGCTCGAGACATGCAACGGCGTCGCGACGAAGTTGGCGAACATCGGGCAGGTCATTTCCTCCGTAGGGGGCGTGTTCGATCAGCGCATCCAGGTCGTAGACGGCATCGACGGCGTTGCTCAGCCGGCGCAGAACCGAGTTCGGCATTGGATGCGGGACCGAGAGGACCGCGCTGACGAGCTTGGGCGGAAGCGGACCGCGGTCGAGTTGGCGATGAGCCTTTTTCCATCCGCGTACACCCAAGCCGATGAGAAAGACGCTCACCGCGAAACAGCACATCGCTGCGGCGAAGAGTGTCCCAACCGGCGCTTGGGCAACGCTGCCACCACGATCGCCGAAACCACCAGCGAGACGGCGACCATTGCCCAGACCGTCTGCTTGGCTCCCCTGAGCGCGCGGACGTCATCGTGAAGTCGAGCAAGCGGCAGTGCGTCGTGAGGCGCCATCGACCTGGCGCGCTCTTCTTTTGGCGGGTTCATGATGAGCGACTCAGCAGCCAGGGATGACCCTGCGGGCGGTGGGTGGTGCCTGGGTCGCTCGCGGGCTCAGAGGTCGGCGAAGGCGTTGGTGGCTTCGACGAGGGCGCGCATGATGCCGGGCTCGTTGGCGGAGTGTCCGGCGTCATCGACGAAGACGAGCTTGGACTCCGGCCACGCGCGGTGCAGTCGCCACGCGTTGCGCGGTGGGCAGATCACGTCGTAGCGGCCGTGGACGATGACGCCCGGGATGTGGCGCATGACGTCGAGGTTGTCGAGCAGCTGCGTCGGCGACTCGAGGAAGCCGTTGTTGACGAAGTAGTGGCACTCGATCCGGGCGAAGGCCAGGGTGAACGCGGTCTCGTCACAGTGGCGAACGAGGTCGGGGTCCGGAAGCAGGGTGGCGACGCGGCACTCCCACATGCTCCATGCCCGCGCTGCGGCGGCGCGGACCTTGGGATCGTCGCTGGTCAGCCGCTTGTGATAGGCGCCGATGATGTCGCCGTGCTCCTCTTCGGGGATCGCGGCGAGGAAGTCGTCGTATGCGTCGGGGAAGAGCATCCGCGTGCCGGTTTTGTAGAACCAGTCCATCTCGTCCTGCGCGAACGTGAAGATGCCGCGCAAGACGAGCTCGGTGACGCGGTCGGGGTGTTTCTGCGCGTACGCGAGCGCGAGCGTGCTGCCCCACGATCCGCCGAAGACCTGCCAGCGCTCGATGCTCAGGTGCTCGCGCAGCCGCTCGATGTCGTCGACGAGGTCCCACGTGGTGTTCTGCTGGAGCGACGCGTGCGGCCGGCTCTTGCCGCATCCGCGCTGGTCGAGCAGGACGATGCGGTAGCGCGCGGGGTCGAAGAAGCGGCGATGCTTGGGCTCGGTACCGCCTCCGGGACCGCCGTGAAGGAACACCACCGGCTTGCCGTTCGGGTTGCCGGACTCTTCCCAGTAGATTTCGTGGACGTCGCTGACGCGCAGCAGGCCCGAGGCGTGAGGGTCGATCTCTGGATAGAGGGTCGCCACGACCCGAGCTTTGCAGGTTTGGCCCGCGCCCGCCAGCAAACGGCGCGGAGGACGTCGACAGGCTCAGTCTTCGACGACGACCGCGGCACCGGAGCTGCCACGACGTCCACCGCCATCGACCCGCCCGACGACGACGGCCGCTTCTTCGCCGGAGGTCGAGTTGGCGATCTCGCGAGCGCAGACCTCGGGCTCGTGCGCGTCCTGCTGCAGGATCTCGAGCAGCAGGGACTTGTGAATCGACTGATACGTGCGCGCCGTGCAGATCAGCAGCAGGTCGTCGTGCTGCGGCGTGAAGCGGACGAGGTCGAGTCGGAGCGCACCGTTGCCTCCGGCCGCGCCGGCGACGTCGTCGACGGGGTCTTTGGTGAGCTGGGCGATCGCGCTTCCGCGGATTCGGTACACGCGGTTCTGGCCAACGTTGCCCACGACGATCTGTTGACCGTCGAAATGGGCCGCGGCGAAGATCGCTTCCATGCCCCGGTAAAACGGGTCGACCGCAGACGCGCGCCGGATGGCTTCGTGGACGCGGGTGCCCGCGAGATTCCACCGGTGCAGGGGGTCGGCGGAGCCGGGGCCGGAGAGCGCGAGGGGGAGCAGGTCCACAGCGAGCTCGGCGGCGAGGCCTCCGCCCGAGAAGCCGCCGCGGCCCTCGGCGATCACCCCGAGCTGCGAGCCCGCGCGGTAGCGGTAGAGCGAGTCGGGACCACCGCGGGAGTACCCGGTGAAGTTGACGGCGATGAACTCCATGGCGCAGCGCTCAGCGGAATCGGTCGGTCGCGTCGACCAGCTGCTGGACGATACCCGGTTCGAAGGACGAGTGTCCCGCGTTGTCGACAATCTCCAGCCGGACTTCTGGCCAGTGACGCTTGAGTGTCCAGGCGGTCGTCATCGGGCAGACCACATCATAGCGGCCCTGAACGAGCGTGGTGGGGATGTGCCGGATACGAGGCAAGCCGCGAAGAAGGGCATCGTCGGTCTCGAAGAAGCCGCCGTGGACGAAGTAGTGGGCTTCGATGCGGGCAAAGGCGGTGGCGAACTCCGCGTCTGAAGCACGCTGGATCGCGTCGGCGTTGAGGCGAAGGCTGCTGGTCCTCGTCTCCCATATCGTCCATGCGCGCGCTGCTTCCAATCTCACCGCGGCATCATCGGAGGTGAGGCGTCGATGGTAGGCCCGGAGCAGGTCGTCACGTTCTTCGGCGGGGATCAGCCCGACGAACGCGGCCCACGCTTCGGGAAAGAGGCCGCTGGCGCCTTCCTGATAGAACCACCGAAGCTCGCTGGCTCGCAGCAGGAACAGGCCGCGCAGCACCATCGCGCGGACGCGGTCGGGGTGGGATTGCGCGTAGGCGAGCGCGAGCGTGCTCCCCCACGAGCCACCGAACACGAGCCACCGCTCGACACCGAGGTGAACGCGCAGCCGCTCGAGGTCCGCGACGAGGTGCCACGTCGTGTTGTGCTCGAGGCTGGCATGCGGCGTGCTCGAGCCACAGCCGCGCTGATCGAACTGGATGATTTGGTACGCGCTCGGGTCGAAGAAGCGGCGCTGCCTCGGGTTGCTCGCTCCGCCCGGCCCGCCGTGCAGGACCACTGCGGGCCGCCCGTTGGGGTTGCCCGAGCAGGTGTACGACAGCCGGTGCCCGTCGCCGACGTCGAGCATGCCGACATCGTGCGGAGCTCGCTGCGGGTGGAGAGCGCGCACGCGATGCAGTGGCGGGGCTTACGAGCCCGCGGCTGCGGACGCTGCGTCGAATGCCTCGACCAGCGCGGGCGGGGCTTGGACCAGCTCGATGAGCACGCCGCAGCCGCCGTGCGGGGCCGCGTCGTTGCCCTTGGGGTGGATGAAGCAGACGTCGAAGCCAGCCGCGCCCTTGCGGATCCCGCCGGGCGTGAAGCGGACCTTCTTCTCCTGCAGCCACGCGACGGCGGCGTGGAGGTCGTCGATCCACAGGCCGACATGGTTGAGCGCCGGGTCGTGGACCCGCGGGCGCTTCTCGGGATCGATCGGCATCATCAAGTCGATCTCGCAGCGGCCAAGGCCGGCACCAACCTCGAGAATGTCCTCGTCGACGTTCTCGGACTCGGCGCGATAGTCACCGACGGGGGTCGCGCCGAGCAGGTCCACCCACAGCGTGCGTAGCGGCGCCTTGTCGAGGCTCCCGACCGCGATCTGTTGAACACCGAGGACGCGAAAGGGGCGTGTCGCGGGGGCTCCCATGTCGTCCACGCTACCACGTGCGAACCGCCCGGCTGCGGTGACGCCGATTGACACGATCGTCTCCGCTGTTCACCCTCGAACTGTGCTGTGGGCGGTGGTGATGGCGAGCGTGGCGGGGACGATGGTTGCAGGCGTGGTGCTGACCGCGGCGACCATTCAAGGTGCCGTCACCGAGGATGCCTACTTCAAGGCGTCGGTGCGGCTTTGGGTGCTCATCGGTGGCGTCATTTCGATGATGAGCCTCGCGCTCGCACCCGCCGTGTCGATGATGGGCGATTACCCGGGGTCCGCGAAGACGCTCTACCTCGGCCTGTTCTCCGTGCCGGCTGTCGTCGCGGTCGGGGCGTGCTTTGTCAACGCGTGGGCGCTGCATCGCGTCCGTCGTCGTCGGAGCGACGCGCTCGCGCACGGCGATGAGATCGACGCGGTCGTCGTGGCCCGAGACCCAAAACCGTTCGCGCACGACATCCTCTCGATCACGCTCGAGGCCACGCTGCGTCATGAGGGCGGTCCCTCGGAGTCGGTTGGGGGATATCGTTCGGCCGCACCCGAGCCGACGCAGCGGGTCACGTTCGTGGAGACGTGCCCCGGCGATCAATGGTGCCGTCTCGAGCCGGGCAGCACGGTGCGCATGCGCGTCGACCCGAGCGACCGGTCTCGCTACGCGCTGGTGCTGTTCGATGCGGCATAGCCCGAGTGCAGCCGCGCCTCGGCCGGGGCCGATGCGATGACGTCAGCCTCGTGGGCGGCGACTTCGGCCAGCCGCGACTTGAGCCCCGCTTCATCGGTCAGCTCGAGGGCGCGGATCAGGTCGAGGTAGGACGCGTGGTGACGCGCCTCGCTTGCGAGGAGACCCTGGTAGAGCGCGGTGAGCTCGGGGTCCCGACCGTCGGTCTCGAGGGCCGCGCCGAGCAGCTGCATGCGCTCGCAGCTACGCGCCTCGATCATCGCGCAGCACAGCAGCGTGTCGAGCAGGCGCTTGGGCTCCTCGGCGCGGACGCACTGCATGAGCCGCCCGGCATAGCCGCTGGGCTGCTGGCGGCCGAACGTCCCGCCGCGGCGGTGGACGTGCCCGAGGACCAGCTCGAAGTGGGCGAGTTCCTCGCGGGCGAGCCGAGACAGCGGCACCATCAGCGGGAGCTTGTCCTGGTAGCGGAAAATGAGGTTGATCGCGGTGGACGCGGCCTTCTTCTCGCAGTGGGCGTGGTCGAGCAGGATTTCGTCGAGCTGCGTCAGGGCCCACGGGGCCCACGGCGGCGCGGTGGGGTGGGCCAAGTGGAGCACGGCGCGGACCTTAGCAGGAGTCGCACCCTCGTGCTCATGCGGTACGCTCGCCGCCCGTGCAGCGCTTCGTCCTCGTGGCCCTCGTGGCCATCGCCGCTTCGGGGTGTCGTGTCCGCTCGTCACCCCCCGTTCAGATCGCGCCGCCGGTTCGTCCCGCCGCGCCCGCGCGGACGCTCCCCGAGCCGACGCTGTTGTCTGCCCATTTCGCCCTCGACGACGCGCCGTCGCTCGGAGACCTCGATGCGGTGTCGGTGGTGTTCTCGGTGGAGGTCGACCCGGCGAGCCTGCAGCCGTCGGCATTCATGGTCGTCCTCGCGGACGGGACCCGTGCCTTCCCCACCGAAGCCGTGCTCGCGCCCTCCAGCGAGGCGGACGAGAACCGCACGGTGTTGCTGGTCGGGGACTTCGGCGACCCGCGACGGCGTCCGCCCGCCGACGTGCTGGTGATTCGAACGCTGCACGCCGAGACCGGACAGTCGCTGCGTGGGCTGCTTGGCCCAATCTCCGGCTACGACGAGGGAGGAAGGATCGTCGCGGCAGAGCAGTCGGAGACGCCCTGCGACGCGGGAGCCCAGCGGGTCCGTACCTATTGGACCGACGCGCTGCGAGGCGTAGAGCCTGCCGATCTGCAGGCCGTCACTGTAGAACTGTCGGGCGGTCGGACGGCGCACCCCGTCGCGTTCGACGACCATCGCTCCGATCGCGAGGAGCGGGAGGACAACGTGCTCGATCTGTGCGTTCCAGCGACGGAGCAGGTGGTGTCGATTTGGGTCGAGGCCGGCGCGTTCACGGACGCGCCCGGTCACCTCAGCGCAGCCACGAAGACGACGGTCGCGCGGGCGCCGGCGCCCGAGTAGACTGCGCTCGCAGATGACGACTCGAGGCTCTCGACCGATCCGCAAGCTGATGTGCGCCAACCGGGGGGAGATCGCGATTCGCGTCTTCCGTGCCGCGACCGAACTCGGCATTCGGACCGTCGCGATCTTCAGCAACGAAGACCGGGTCCACCTGCACCGCTACAAAGCCGACGAGGCCTATCTCGTGGGCAAAGGCATGTCTCCGGTCGGGGCCTATCTCGCGATCGAGGACATCATTCGCGTCGCGGTCGAGAACGACGTCGACGCCATTCACCCCGGGTATGGCTTCCTCTCGGAGCGCGCCGACTTCGCCAAGGCGTGCGAAGAGGCGGGCATCGCGTTCGTCGGTCCTCCGCCTGCGGTGCTCGAAGCGCTCGGAGACAAGACCGCCGGTCGCGCCCTCGCGATCAAGGCCGGCGTCCCGGTCATTCCCGGCACGACCGACCCGGTCGACGGCATCGACGACGCCAAGGCCTTCGCCGACAGCGCCGGCTACCCGCTGATGATCAAGGCGGCCAAAGGGGGAGGGGGCCGCGGCATGCGGGTGGTCCGCTCCGAGGATGAACTCGCCGACGCGCTCGAGCGCGCCACGTCGGAGGCGGCCAGCGCCTTCGGGGACGGCACGTGCTTCATCGAGAAGTATGTCGAGCGTCCGCGGCACATCGAGGTCCAGATCCTCGCCGACGCCAACGGCGAAGTCCTGCACCTCTTCGAGCGCGACTGCTCGGTGCAGCGTCGGCACCAAAAGGTCGTCGAGATCGCGCCCAGCGTGGGCATCAGCCAGGCGCTGCGCGAGCGCATCACCGCCGACGCGGTGAAGCTCGCCGGCGAAGTCGGGTACCGCAATGCGGGAACGTTCGAGTTCCTCGTGGGCGCCGACGAGGCACACTACTTCATCGAAGCCAACCCCCGCGTGCAGGTGGAGCACACCGTGACCGAGCAGGTCACGATGGTGGACATCGTCCAGTCGCAGATCCGCATCGCCGGCGGCGCGACGCTCGAAGACCTCGGCCTCTCGCAGGACACCGTCAGCGTTCGCGGTTTTGCGATCCAAGCCCGGATCACCACCGAGGACCCCCTCTCGGGATTCCAGCCCGACACCGGGCGCCTCGAGGTGTTTCGCCCGGGCAGCGGATTCGGCATCCGCCTCGACGCGGGCAACGGCTACGACGGCGCCACCATCTCGCCCCACTACGACTCGCTGTTGGTCAAAGTCACCAGCACGGCCTCCACCTTCGAAGGCGCGGCCCAGAAGCTCCACCGCTCGCTCGCCGAGTTCCGGGTGCGCGGGGTGAAGACCAACATCCCGTTCGTGCAGAACGTGCTCACGCACCCGCGCTTTCTCGGCGGCAACATCGACACCGAGTTCATCGCGTCCACGCCCAAGCTGTTCCGCTTTCCGCGGCGCAAGAACCGGGGCCAGCGCCTGCTGGCGTACCTGGGCAACGTGATCGTCAACGGCCCGTCGACGCCGTGGATCTCCGGGGCACCGCCGGCGAGCACGGCTCCGGAGCCACCGCCTGCACCTCTGGGCGCGCCGCCCGAAGGCTGGCGTCAGGTCTTCTTGGACGACGGACCCGAAGCGTTCGCGCGGGCGATTCGCAAGCACAAGGGGCTGCTGTTCATGGACACGACCTGGCGCGACGCTCACCAGTCGCTGCTGGCGACGCGTGTGCGCACCATGGACCTGGCCAAGGTCGCGCCGATCACCAGCCACACCCTCTCGCAGGCCTACAGCCTCGAGATGTGGGGCGGCGCGACCTTCGACGTCGCGCTTCGCTTCTTGCGCGAGTGCCCCTGGGACCGGCTCGAGCAGCTGCGCGAGCTGGTGCCGAACATTCCGTTCCAAATGCTGCTGCGCGGCGCGAACGCGGTCGGCTACACGAACTATCCGGACAACGTCGTGCGACGCTTCGTGCAGACGGCCCGCGATCTCGGCGTCGACGTGTTCCGCATCTTCGACTGCCTCAACTACATCGAGAACCTGCAGCTGGGCATCGACGCGGTCGGTGAGGCTGGCGGCATCATCGAGGCGGCGGTCTGCTACACGGGCGACGTCAGCAACCCGGAGCGGACGAAGTACAGCCTGCAGTACTACGTCGACGTGGCGGGCAAGCTCGTCGACATGGGCACGCACGTCCTGGCCATCAAGGACATGGCAGGGCTGCTCAAGCCCAAGGCCGCGACGATGCTCGTCGGTGCGCTTCGCAAGGCGTACCCAGACACGCCGATTCACGTTCACACGCACGACACCGCCTCCGCGGGCGTTGCGTCGATGCTCGCCTGTGCCGAGGCCGGCGCGGACGTGGTCGACGTTGCGCTGGAAGCGATGGCCGGGCTCACCTCGCAGCCCGCCGTGGGCGCGGTCGTGGCCGCACTTCAAGGCACCGAACTCGACACGGGGCTCTCGCTGCAGAGCCTGCAGGACCTGTCCGACTACTGGGAGCAGGCCCGTCGCCTGTACGCGCCGTTCGAATCCGGGCTCAAGAGCGGAAGCGCCGACGTCTACTTTCACGAGATGCCGGGCGGTCAGTACACGAACCTGCAGTTCCAGGCGAACCAGCTCGGCCTCGCCGAGCGGTGGCCCGCGATCAAGCGCGCGTACGCATCCGCCAACCGCCTGCTGGGCGACATCATCAAGGTGACGCCCTCCTCCAAGGTCGTCGGTGACCTCGCGCAGTTCATGGTCCAGAACGACCTCACCGAAGAAGAGGTCGTCGAGCAGGCCGAGACGCTGAGCTTCCCCTCCTCGGTCGTCGACTTCCTGCGTGGCTCCCTGGGGCACCCGCACGGCGGCTTTCCTGAGCTGCTGCAGGCCAAGGTCGTGCGCGGCGGAGAGATGTTCGACGGCCGGCCCGGCGCGTCGCTGCCCCCTGCCGACTTCGACGCGATGCGTCGCGAGCTCCGAGAGGAACACGGCCCCCACATTCGCGAGGTCGACGTCATCAGCGCGGCGCTCTACCCCAAGGTGTTCGAGGAGTACCGGGCGTTCCGGGACAAGTACGCCGACGTTGGCGTGCTGCCCACCCGAAACTTCCTCGCGCCGATGGAGATCGGCGAAGAAATCTCGGTGGAGATTGAGCGCGGCAAGACGCTCATCATCAAGCTCAAGGCCCTCGGCGCGCTCGATGACGACGGCAACCGGATGGTCTACTTCGAGCTCAATGGGCGCCCGCGTTCGATTCGCGTGCCCGACGAGTCGGCGCAGACCGAAGTCGTCGTGCGGGAGCGCGCCGACGCCAGCGATCCGGGGTCGGTCGGCGCACCCATGCCGGGCGCGGTGCTCGACGTTCGGACCGAGGTCGGCGCCACGGTCGAGGTCGGCGATCCGCTGGTCGTGCTCAGCGCGATGAAGATGGAGACCGTCGTGGCCTCGCCAGTCGCGGGCACGGTCAAGCGGCTCGAAGTCGCCGAAGGCGATCACCTGGCCGCGGGCGACTTGCTCGTGCTGATCGAAGGCTGAGCGCCCGACGCTCCGTGGCCTGGCCGCTCAGCCCATCTTGCAGCGGCCGGTCAGGCTGCCGCCCTCTTCGACGAGGATGCTCTTGACCGCGACGTCGCCGACGACCGATCCCGAGGCGAGGATGAGCAGGCGGCCGGTCGTGGTGACCGGTCCCTCGATCTTGCCCGCCACGATGACCTCGTCCCCACGGACGGCTCCGTGAATCAAGCCGTCTTCGGCGATTTCGATCTGCCGCGGCGTGGTGACGTCGCCGACGATTTCCCCCTCGACGACGAGCGGCGAGCCCGTGCTCAGCGAACCTTCGATGCGCATGTCTTCACCGACCCGGGTCCACTTGGCGTCGCTCACGGCCTCGATTGTCGGTGATGCTCGCGTCGGTCGCAAACCGGTCGCTACGCGGAGGGCGGTGCGTCCGGCTCGGCGCCCAGCAGGACGCCGCGCTCGGCGAGGTCCGCGAGCAGCGTTGCGGTGGTCGCCAACCGGTCGTCGTCGAGGGGCTCCCCCAGCGTTGCGCAGGCCGCCTGTAGACCCGCTGCGACCGCGAGCCCATGTTCCATCAGCTGCTCGAGGACCGCATGCGCCAGCGGGGTGAGCTCGAGGTAGCGGACGGAAGACTTCGGGTCTCGGTACACCAGCAGGCGGGTCGGAACCTGCTGCGGCGCGGAGGTGTCGTCGGTGCCCGCGGGCAGGCGATGTACCGCGTAGTCGTAGCGCATCAGCCGGGCCGCGGAGTCGAAGCGCAGCGGCTTGTCCAGCGCCAGGTCGAGGCCGGTTGGGGCCTCTCCGCCGCGGTGGTCGTTGCGAATGTCGTACTCCAACAGCTCGTGGTGGGCGAGGTCGACGAGGTAGTCGG
>JBCCQM010000016.1:0-69655 GCA_039024335.1 Myxococcota bacterium | reverse complement strand
GTTGTCGTGCGGGTTGCGGCGGCGCCCCCATTGGGGGTTGGGGGCCTTTCGCAACCCTTCCGGGGTCCTGGCTTGGGCTCGCCTTGCTCTTTTTTTCCTCTGCGCACCCCTTCGGGGTGCTCGCTTCTCCGCGCTCGCTGGGTGTTGGGAGGCTCGGCTCGGCTCGGTACGGTCGTGGAGGCTCGGTGTGCTTGATGCTGGCTGTTCCCTCGTCCGGTTCGGGGCCGGAGCGTGCTGTGGCCCGTCTGAGGCGGTTGGGTTCTGGGGGAGGGGCGTGTTAGGAGCGGGGCATGGCGATGGACGGTGATCCGGCGGTGACCGAGGGGTTGGGGCGGGGTGCGCCTCGGTCGCGGCGGCAGCTGGTGTTCTTCGTGCTCGCGGGGATCTTCATCACGCACGCGCTGCTCGGGGAGCTGCTCGGCGGCAAGCTGTTTGAGGCGGGGGGATGGGTGATGAGCATCGGCGTCATCCCGTGGCCCGTCGTGTTCGTCACCACGGACCTCGTCAACGAGTACTACGGGCCTCGCGCGGTGCGGCGGCTGACTTTGCTGGCGATCGCGCTGATCGTCTACACGTTCGGCCTGCTGTACCTGTGCATGCTCGTGCCGGCGGCGGACATTTCGCCGGTGGATGACGCGTCGTTCGATCGCGTGTTCGGTCAGTCGATGTGGATCATCGTCGGGTCCATCGTCGCGTTCGCCCTCAGTCAGCTGCTCGACGCGAGCGTGTTCGTGTTTCTGCGGCGTTGGACGAAGAGCCGGCTGTTGTGGCTTCGGGCCGTCGGCTCGACGATCATCTCCCAGCTGATCGACACCTTCGTGATCAACACGATCGCCTTCGGGCTGCCGGGCAAGATTGCGCCGAGCGAGGTTCTCGAGCTCAGCGTGACCAACTACGGCTACAAGTTCATCGTCGCGTTGGCCACGCTGCCCGTCATCTATTTCGGACACTCACTGGTCGACCGCTACTTCGCGGGCGACGACGCGTAGGCTACTCGCCGCCGAGTACGGGGCCGCAGTTCTCGCCGTCGGCGACACCGCAGCACGGCACGTGCGGGTTGATCGGCGCGCCGTTGGGGATGCAGCAGCCCAGGCCGGTCTGCGCGGCGGTGTACCCGAGGCAGTCGTCGGCGCAGCGCGCCGCGCAGCTGACGACGGCGGGGCGCGGGTTGACGCCCGGCGGCACGCAGGCGCCCAGGCAGAACGCCTCGACCGCGTCGTGGTCCACGACCGTGCCATCGCAAACCTCAGTCCCGCTCTGCACGCTGCCGTCGCCACAGCGGGTGCATGAGGCCCGGTCCCACAGGCATGCGTTGGTGCATTCGGTTGCGCGCCCGCGGGTGAAGTCCTGCCCGCCGTCGAGCGGGGGCAGGGACGCACAGGGCACGCCGGGTACGCCGAAGTTGTCCGCGTCGGGATCGGGGGCGGAGCCTCCGGGGTCGCACTCCTCGCCGTCGTCGAGCTGACCGTTGCCACATTGCGGCGTGCAGACGCTCAGGTCGAAGGTGCAGGTCGACGGTGCGCAGGCGCCAGGCCGGTCGATGCCCAGAACCGTGCGGCAGGCGTCGACGTACGTGGCCTCGCGGGCGGGCTCGCACTGCTCGCCAGCCGCCTGGTCGACGTAGTCGTCACCGCAGGAGATGTCGTCGTCGAGCTGGAGCGTGCAGGCGAGAGACTGAAGCAGCAGCCAACCACTGCCAAGCCCGCGCATCCAACCCATACGGCAAGCGTATCAGCTGGTGCACGGGCCGGTCGGGGGATGGGTCACGCAGGCTGGGCGCAGAGCGTGTCGAGCACGTTGTTGTCCTCGTTGCACTCGTTCATGTCGCCCGCTGGCGAGTCCTCATCGCTGGGGTCGACGATCGCCTGGATCGTCACCGGCGGTACGACGCCGTCGGGCAGCGGGATGTCCAGGTTGAGGACCTCGAACTGTCCGGGCGCCAGCGCAATCGTCGTCTGCGTTTCGAGCAGCACCGAGGTCGCCATGCCGTCGTCGAGCACGATGGCCACGTCCGTGCCCGCGGGGATGGTCAGCGCGCCCTCGTTCCGGACGAGCACCGAGAGCTCCACCGACCATGCGCCGTTCTCTTGGACCGGCGTACAGATGTTGCCGCCGAGCACGGCGTCCGGCGCAGCGAACAACCCGTCGGGCTGCACGTTCTGCCGGAAGTTGTTGTAGCGCTCGTTGAGCCAGTTCACCTCCATCGCCGCCGGGACCTCTCCGTCTTCGGTGATGTGGGTGATCGAGTACGCATGCTGGTTCCAGACGCGGCGCGTCCGGACCCAGTTGTCCGAGGAGTCCTCCCACACGATGATTCCCTCTTCAGCGCTGTTCTCTCCGACGACGATTTCGGCGTTGCCGTCGTTGTCGACGTCGGCGATCACGGGCATCTCGATGCGCGTGTGGCTGTCGTGCGGCCCGAGTGTCCGGATGTTCGAGCCATCGCGGCCGTCGAGGATGAGCAGGTCGACCTCGTCCGCGTAGACGACCTCGGCGTTGCCGTCGCCTTCGAAGTCGAACACGGAGGAGGCCGTCACGCGGGAGCTGCAGTCCTGGTTGGCGGTCTGCCACAGGATGCCTTCGCTCGCGCATTCGTCCGGGAGCATCGCCCCGGTGCATTCGAGCGGGTCGGCCACGACGTAGAAGTCTGCCGACGCGGTCCCGATCTCGGGCTGACCGTCGCCGTCGAAGTCGGCCACGGTGGGCGGGCCCGACTCGTTGAACGAGCAGTTGTCGATGGGCAGAACGACGCGATGCAGTTCGGTGCCGTCGGTGTCCAAGACGAACACCTCGCCGAGGCGAACGATGACGATCTCGCCCTCGTCATCGTCGTCGAAGTTCGCGATGGCGTTGAACCCGTCGCACGGGATGCTGCCACCGCAGGTGCTGTTGGACGTCGTGTAGTCGAAGCTCCAGAGGATCGTGCCGTCGGCGTCGTACAGGGTGTTGCCCGCCGCGACCTCGAGGTCTCCATCGAGGTCGACGTCCGCCACGGCCGAGGTCGGGCCGAGAAAGCCGTTGTTGCCGATTCCCCGCGGCCCGGCACCCATCGGGAGCTCCGAGTCGTTGCCATCCCACAGCAGGTCGCCGGTCTGGCCGTTGATCGCCACGTTGCCGACGATGACCTCCGGACTTCCGTCTGCGTCGAGGTCGGCGACCGAGGCGACCGGGCCGCCCCGGGTGTGCACGTTCCAGGTTGGATACGTCTGGTTGAACCACAGCAGCGACCATTCGCTGCCGTCGTCGGCCTCCCGTCGGAATGCCGCGGTGCCCTGGGGCTGGTTGCTGCTGTTGAGGGTGTTCGCGACCAGCTCGGGCACGCCGTCCCCATCGAGGTCCGCCGCGACGATGCCGGCGTCGTTCGTGAGCCGGTAGCCATCGGTGAGCAGGTCTTCGTTGATCGTGCCCAGCTCGAGCATGCTGCCGTCGGCTTCGGGCTGGCCGCTGACGATCCGCAGCGTCGCGCGGCGGTTGCAGCAGCCATCGGCCTGGCGGTCGTACGTCAGGAACGCGATGTCGGGGATGTCGTCGTTGTCCGTGAACCCGTCGTCGTTGTCATCGGTCAGGTTCAAGACGACCGGCGTTGCGACGACGTCGTCACGGTTGGTGTCGACCGTGGTGTCGGCGTCGGTCCACTGGCCGCCGATCTCAGGCTCGAACTCCCCGACGGGCGGGATGAACTCGCACTCGGGGGCGGCGTCCTCGGGCACGCACTGGCCGGTCGACTGCGCGCAGATCTGGCCCACGGGGCACTCTTCGGTGAACTCGCAGTCGTCGCCGGGCGTGACGCACGTGTTCGCAAAGCAGACCTCACCAGCGCCGCAGCACTCGTCGAGGTTCTCGCCGCAGATGTCGCCGTCTTCGCATTTGGGCACGCACGCGGTGCCGTCGCAGAACAGCTCGAAACTGCAGCAGACGTCGTCGCAGAACTCGGTCGGCGCCTCGTCGACGTTGCCGTCGCACTGGTCGTCGAGCCCGTTGCAGACCTCCACGCCGTCGGGGTTCACATCGGGGTTCGTATCGTCGCAGTCGTTGTCGTTGTCGACCCAACCCTCGGGCGCGCCTTCGCAGGTCTCCAGCCCGGGGTCGTCGGCGTCACCGTAGCCATCTTCGTCCTCGTCGGGCCAGAACGACTCGGCTTGCGGGTCGAAGCCGTCGCAGACGACCGCGTCCTCGCCGTCGCAGCTCCATGCCAGGCCCTCGCAGCCGTTGCAGGCCTCGCCGACCGCTTGGGGGAGGTCTTCACATCCGCCGCAGGCGTTCTCCTCGCCCGGGCACGCGCTGCCTCCGTCGGTGTCGTCGGTGTCGTTGTCGGTGTCGGAGCCGTTGGAGTCCGCGTCGGCCGTGTCGGTCCCGCTCTCGCTGTCGTCGGTGTTCCCGGTGGGGTCGGCGGCGTCTTCGGTCTCGCCCTCGGTCGCGCTGACCGTCACGATCCCGTCCGACGCACCGTCGGTGTCGGCCGCCGCGGTGAAGCCGCCGCAGCCGCTCACCGCCATCGCGGCCATCGCGATGCCCCATGTCCCCCCTGGATGCTTTCGATGACTCATGTGTGCCTAGCCGTGGTTTGGACACCTCGATTCGGTGAAAATCTGGGGGTCTTGGCTACTTTTTTCTGGGGCCCCGTAACGCTGCTCGCCAGTCGAGCGACAAGCTCCACTGCGACGTCAGCCCGAGCGTGACGATGGTGCCGAGCTGGCAAACGTACAGGAAAAACGCGAACTTCGAGCCCGCGGTCTGGACGACGTCGGCGGGGACGAAGAGGTGCAGAGCTAGGGCGATCCCCGATTGGAACACGCCGAGCTGCGCGGGGCCACCGGGGACGAGCAGCGCGAGGTTCATGATGGCAAGCGTCGCGACGGCCTCCCCGAGGGAGAGATCGAGTCCGCATCCCTGCGCGAGCAGCCACATGCCGGCCGCGTTCGCGGCCCAGTAGCCGGCGGTCGCGACGACGAAGCCGGCGATGGCGCCGATGTTGGGCAAGGCCGCGAAGCCGTCGGCGACGCCGTGGACGGTGTCCCGAGCCCACGTGGCCAGCCGCGGCGATGCCCATCGGACGAGGCGGTCGGCGAGCGAGGCAACCTGCGCAGGCCATCGGGCCGCGGCGAGCATGCCGGCGAGCGCGACGGTGAACGCTCCCATGACGCCGTAGCAGGCCAGGTAAAGAAGCTCGGTGTCGCCCTCGGGGGTGGCCCCCGCCATGCCGACGAAGAACAGCGCGCAGACCATCACGCCATCGACGGCGCGCTCGATGGCGACGGTGCCCAGCGACTGCGAGACGCGGACGTCGCTGCGCTGGGCCAGGAACATCGGCCGCGCGAATTCCCCGAGTCGAAACGGCATCAGCGCGATCCACATGTAGCCCGCCAACCCGATCCGCAGCACTTCGCGGGTGGGTGGCAGGGTCTCGCCGAGGGGTCGAAGCAGGAGGACCCAGCGTCCGGCGCGGAGCAGGTGGTAGGGCAGCAGCGTCGCGAGGTAGCCCAGCAGCACCGCGGCCGAGACGTCGAGGTCGGAGGGCAGGGCGCTGAGGTAGGGCCGCAGGGCCCAGACGAACGCACCCGCGAGCAGCACCGATACGCCCAGCTTCAGCGCGACGCCGCGGCTGGAGCCCGGCGTGCTGGGGGAGGGCGTATCCATCGGAGGAGGATCGTAGCAGGGGCGTCAGGCCAGCAGCGCGTGCAGCGTGTGGCGGCCGCGCCGAAAGCAGTCGAACGCGCGGCCCATGTTGGCGCGACGCTCCATCAGCATCGCGACCACGTAGGCCTCTGCGACGGGGCTCGCGACCAGCCCGTACCGCGAGGTCTCGAGCAGCAGCACCGGGGCGTCGAGGCCGAACCAGGTCGCGGTTCGATCCACGCGGAACAGGGACTGGCTGATCTGCGCGGCGAGCAGCTGGACATCGAGCGCGTCGATTTCTTCGGGGTCATGCGCGTAATCGATGGCGTCGCCGTCGTCGTCGCTGACGACCCCTGCGACCGCGCCGGGCGTACCGACGACCATGGTCTGAAGCGCCACGCCGAACTCGGTGCCCAGGCAGGATCGAACGGCCCGTGATGTACGCGGAGCGACGATCATGGGGCGAGGCCGCCTTGTGCGGCGAGCTTGACCGCGCGCTTCTTGCGAAGCTGGTCGAGCGTGGCGTCGAACTCGGCGGCCCGCCACGCATCGAGGGTTGCCGTGCGGGTCGCTTCGATCGTCTCCGGATCGTCCTTGGGCGCTGCGTCGAGCACCTCGATCAGAAACACGAGGTGATAGCCGAAGCGGGTCTCGAACAGCGGCAAGAACCCGGTCTGCGTCTGCCCCTCGATCTTCTCGGTCCACTCGGGCGCCCACTGCGGTTCGGCACAGCTGCCATCGGGGTTTTGGCGCAGGCACGCGTTGAGGTCCCACGCCTTGGATTCGACGCGCAGCTTCACGCCGTCCACGTCTTTGTTCTCGAAGCGCAGAAGCTTGCCCATCAAGCGGCACGACTGCGGATCTTCAGGTCGAATGTATCGACGCAGACGGGCCTCGACCGGCGCGATGAGGGCTTGCGCGGTGGCCTTCCATTCGGGGTCGGCCGCCTTCGCGAACATGCCATCGCGGTCATCGTCAAAGCCGCTGGGGACGGCGACCAGCTGACACAGCATGTGGAGCTTTGGGCGTACGTTCGTGGGAGAGGTCAGCGCCTTTTGCATGACCGGGTGGTCCAGCGAGATGTCGGCCGCGGTGTGTTCGGGCTCGAAGACGTCGTGCAGCCATGCGCGGCCCAGCGCCGCGCGCCGCAGGAAGCGAGCCCGGGCGTCGGTGACCAGAGGAGGTGGGTCCACGAGCGCTTCGCGCTCAGCCTCGGCGGCCGCGACCAGCAGCGCGACGTCCTCGACGTGTCGCTGCGCGTCGGCCTTGGACAGGCCATCGCGCGCGGCGACCATCGATGCCACCGAGGCGTTCGCGTCGGGCTTGGTCGAACGCTCGCCACTGCACGCCAGCACGCCCAGCCCCACCGCAAGGCCGACCGCGCTAGAACGCCATCGAGTAGGCAAGGCTGCCGAGCGCGCGGATGGGCCCGAATCGGTTGGTCTGGTGGACGTAGTTGTACGTCGCTTGCAACCACGCGCCTTCGAGCCAGGCCTGGCCGGTCTTCGCGGCGAGTCCATCCAGCCCGTAGGTTAGCTGAACGCCGCCGGTATGGGAGCGCCAATCGTCGACCTTCACGTCCGCGCTCGCGCAGCCGTCCGGCGTTGCGCGGGTGCAGGCGGCGTCGCTCTCTTGGTACTGCATGTCGTCGCGAAAGAAGAACGCTTCGGACTGCGTATAGAAGCGGTAGCGGAAGCGCAGGCGCACGTTGGGGGCGACGCGGACGTGGATGCGCGGGTCGATCGTATGGGCGCGAATGCCCCAGTCGTCGGTATAGACGCGGTAGCGCGGCTCGAGCGTGGTCTTGGCTCTGGGAAGGTAGTAGCGCAGCGATCCGAACAGGGTCAGCCGGTTGCGCTGCAGCGGGTGCGACTCGAACTCCAGCCCGGGGATCTGCTCGCCGCGGTACGGGTTGTCCATCGGGCCGTTGGCGTTGGCGTACTCGACCGTGACCAGCGAGAGCAGGTTGCGGCTGAGCACGTGCGAGTAGCCGGCCGACAGGTAGTGCGTCCGCAGCAGGTTGGAGCCCTCCCCAAAGCCGCCGTCGGAGCAGCTGGGCTCGACGCTGCCACCGCACCAGGGTAGGCGCCGACCTTGGCCGTCGAAGATCCGATACACGCGGTCGAAGTTGAAGGCATACGACAGCGACAGATTGACCGTGCGCTGCAGGAGGTCGCGGCCGACCCGCGCGCCCAGGCTTCGTGACTGCCAGTCGGTCTCGGTGGAGTAGCGAAAGAACGTGCCCAGCTGCCAGTCCTTGAGCTGCGACGCGGCGCTGACCGTCGCCTCGTGGCGGATCTCGGTGAACGTGAAGTCACCGCCGGTGACCGTGCTGGTGCCCGTGGCGATCGAGGCCGAGGTCACCGCGTCGAGGAGGTACGCCGCGCCGAGGGTGAGCCGCTCGTCGGGGACGTCGACGGTCATCTTCACCTCGGGCGAGAGCACCCGGGTCGACTGCTCGCGGTAGTAGTTGCCGCGAAGCGTCACCCGGTCCTCGGCCGAAGCGGCCGTTGGCAGCAGCGTCGTGATGGCAACCACAACGACCCACAGCCAGGGGAGGGCGCGCGCGCTCAGCCGCACCCGCATCCGCCTCCGGCCGCGCCGTGGCCACCCATGCTGCCCTCGCGCGCGGCTTCGATATGGGTGTGGAAGCTCTCTTCGTCGGCGTCGACGGCCGGCGTCATCTCGGGCGTGCTGAGGTTGGCGCGCTGCGCCGGCGTGACGGTGACGCATCCGGCCAGGGCCAAGCATGCGGCGAGTCCGGCGGCGACGCGGGCGGTCTTCATGCGCCTCACGCTGCCGCAGACCGAGCCGTGGGGCAAGCGCGTCCCCCGGGTTGTGGTCGGCGGTTTTTTTGGCATCATGCGCGGCGGCTTGGACGCACAGCAACAACCGCGCGTGGTGGTGATCGATGGCCCGGCAGGCGCGGGCAAGTCGACCATCGCCCGAGAGCTCGCCCGGCGACTGGGGCTGAGCATGCTCGACACCGGGGCCATCTATCGGACCCTCGCGCTGGCGGCGTCACGAGCCGGCGTCGACTGGAGAGACGAAGCGGGGCTCGCTGCGCTCTGCGAGGACTTCCCGATCGCGTTCGAGTCGGGAAGCGACGCGCAGCGGGTGCTGCTGTCGGGCGAGGACGTTAGCGAAGAGATTCGAACCGAGCCCATCTCGGCCGGCGCCTCCGTCGTGTCGGCCCATCCGGCCGTGCGCGCGCGCCTGCTCGGCATCCAGCGCAAGCTCGGTGAAGCCGGCTGCGTCGCCGAGGGCCGGGACATGGGCACGGTCGTATTTCCCGACGCGACCCACAAGTTCTTCGTCACCGCCTCGCCGCTGGTCCGGGCGACCCGCCGCCGCGACGAGCGGCTGGCCCGGGGGGACCATGACGTCCCGTCGGTGGACGCGGTCCGGCGCGACATCGAAGCGCGGGACTTGCGCGACCGTACCCGAGACGCGGCGCCGCTCACTCAGGCCGAGGACGCTGTATTGGTGGACACCTCTGCCATGGGCCCCGAGGCCGTGATCGAGCACATGCTGGCGCTCGTGCTCGGTTCCAACATCTAGGTGCTCGCGCGTGATGGCACGCCTGCGCGGCGAGCCGACGCGCGGTTGACCCGCCGTCCACAAACCCCTACGTTCCGCGTTCTCGCACGGGAGTATCCCGGCAGAGTGCTCAATGGTGAGCGCTTCGCCGCCGCAGGGACACTCAATCCAAGCCGCGCGGGATGAAAGTCAACCCAAAACCATGAACGAACTACAAACCCACGGCGACGAGAGCTTTGCCGAGCTCTTCGAAGGCGTCACCGAGACCAAGCCCGAGATCCGCGAAGGATCCATCATCAAGGGCATCGTGGTCGACATCATCGGCGACTACGCAGTCGTCGATGTCGGACTTAAGGCCGAAGGCCAGGTCCCCCTCCGCGAATTCCGCGACGACGAAGAAGAAGGTGCCGAAGGCGAAGAGGGCGAAGAGCGTCCCGAGCCCGGCCTTCCCGTCGTCAACATCGGCGATGAGGTGGAAGTCCTCCTCGAAACCGCCGAGGACCAGCATGGCCTGGTGATCCTCTCCAAGGAGAAGGCTCGCAAGCGCAAGGTCTGGGACGAGATCAGCAAGGCCGTCGACGAAGAAGGCCTCGTGATGGGCACCATCACCGCGCGCGTCAAGGGCGGCCTTTCGGTCCTGCTCGCCGGCGGCGTCAAGGCGTTCCTTCCCGGCAGCCAGGTCGACCTGCGTCCGGTCCGGAACCTCGACTCCTTCATCAACCAGGAGCTCGAGTTCAAGATCATCAAGTTCAACAAGAAGCGCGGCAACATCGTGCTTTCCCGCCGAGTCCTCCTCGAGGCCGAGCGCGCGGAGCTCAAAGAGGGCACGCTCGCCAAGCTCAAGGAAGATCAGATCGTCGAAGGCGTGGTCAAGAACCTCACCGACTACGGTGCGTTCATCGACCTCGGCGGCATCGACGGCCTGCTTCACATCACCGACATGAGCTGGGGCCGGGTCAACCACCCCTCCGAGCTGTTCCAGGTCGGCGACAAGGTCCAGGTCAAGGTCCTCAAGTTCAACAGCGACTCCGAGCGCGTGAGCCTGGGCCTCAAGCAGATCACCCCCGACCCCTGGATCAACGCCGAGGAGAAGTACATCCCCGGTACGGTCGTTCAGGGCAAGGTGGTCAGCATCAAGGACTACGGCGCCTTCATCGAGCTTGAAGAGGGCATCGAAGGCCTCGTGCACGTCTCCGAAATGTCGTGGACGCGCCAGGTCAAGAACCCCAAGCAGCTGCTCAAGATTGGCGACGAGGTCAAGGCCGTCGTTCTCGACATCGACGTCTCGCAGAACCGCATCTCCCTGGGCATGAAGCAGCTCGAGGAGAACCCCTACGAGAAGGTCGTCGAGAAGTACCCGCCCGGCACCGTGGTCGAAGGCGTCATCCGCAACATCGCCGACTTCGGTGTGTTCGTGGAGCTCGAGCCCGGCATCGACGGTCTCGTGCACATCACCGACCTGTCGTGGACGCAGCGCGTTCGCCACCCCTCCGAGCTCTACAAGAAGGGCGACGAGGTCAAGGCGATGGTGCTCAACATCGACAACACCGGTGAGAAGCCCAAGATCAGCCTCGGCATCAAGCAGCTTCAACAGGATCCGTGGGACCGCATCCCCTACGACTACCCGATCGGCAAGATCATCGACGTCAAGATCCTCAAGCTCGCCGACTTCGGTGCGTTCGCCGAAATCGAGCCCGGCATCGAAGGCCTCATCCACATCTCGGAAATCACCGACGAGCGGATCGAAGATCCGGCGCAGGTGCTCGAGCCCAACCAGACGCACCGCGCTGAAGTCATCCAGATGGACGCGAGCGAGCGTCGCATCGGTCTGTCGATCAAGAGCGCACGTCGCCAGGATCAGCTCGCCGACGCACAGGGCTTCCAGAACGCCAGCCAGGCCGGCGCCACCCTCGGCGACCTCATGGCTGCGACGCTCAAAGACGCCGCTGCGGCAGCGTCCGACGACGAGGAATAGGACCGTCGTCAACGGCCCGCCGCATGACGCGGCTGGGTCGCGCGCGGAGGCGTCTCGGGGAAACCCGAGGCGCCTTTTGTCGTAGAGGCGGAGGTCGGTGCGGCGTCGGGCATCGTTCTCGAACACTCCGGCCGCAGCGCCTTTCGCCCTCGCGCCGGCGTGGTAGAACCCGCCCATGCCCGATCCGCTTGACGGCGTACACGTGGTCGAAGGCGACCTCGATGCAAAGGGAGCCCGGTTCGCGATCCTCGTGAGCCGCTTCAACAGCTTCATCACCGACCGCCTGCTCGGTGGCGCCGTAGATACCCTGCGCCGCCTCGGCGCGTCCCCTGCAGACATCACGGTCGTGAAGGTCCCCGGTGCCTGGGAGCTTCCGCAGACCGCCAAGCGCATCCTCGAGACCGGCAGCTACGACGCCGTCATCGCGCTGGGATGCCTGATGCGTGGCGACACGATTCACTTCGACCTCATCGCGTCCGAGGCGGCCAAGGGCCTGTCCGCGTTGGGCATGCAGACCGGGGTACCGGTGTTGTTCGGTGTCCTCACCACCAACGACCTCGAGCAAGCGGTCCATCGTGCCGGGGCCAAGTACGGCAACAAGGGCGCCGAGGTCGCGCAGGCGGCGGTCGAGCAGATCGGGGTCTATCGGGCCCTGGGCACCAAGCCCGCCACTGGGCGTCGCCGCAAGAAGTAGGTCGGCGTGAACGACTCCACGCAAACCCGCGAGCTCGATGCCCGCGGACGCGGTCGGGAACTCGTGCTCGGCGCGCTGTGCCACCTCGAAGACGTCGATCCCGACGAGCGCTCGCGTGCGCTGGGCCTGTTGTTCGACGGCCCACCGACGGGCGATGAGATCGGCGAAACCCGGTTCGCGGACCTGGCGGCGGATCGGTCCGCGCGGAAGTTCGCCGAGTCGCTGGTCGGGGAGATCATCACCGCTTGGGACGCAATCGACGACGCCATCACGGCGGCGTCGCGCCGGTGGCGGCTCGAGCGAATGGACCGGGTCGACCGCAACGCGCTACGTATCGCGGCGGCCGAGCTTCGCGGACGGGACCGTACGCCCCGGGGCGTCGTGCTCTCCGAGGCGGTGCGGCTGGCATCGACGTACGGGAACGAGAAGAGCGCATCGTTCGTCAACGGACTCGCCGCGTCGCTGGCGAGTCAGCTACGCCCTGAGAACGCGGACCAGGAGCCCGGATGAGCAGTCGGCCGCGGGCGAGCGCTCGCGCAGGAGTCCGACTCGAGGCGATCTCGCGGGACGTTCTCGACGGGGTCCTGCAGGCAGACGCGGACGCGCCGCAGCGCGAGCACGTCGACCTGTGCGTGCTCCCGTGGTTCAGCGACGAGCGACCGCTGCAGGGGGTGCTGGGGCTGCTCGATTGGCGCGGCGATGGCTGCCTGTCCGACCTCGCCCGAGGCGGATACGCGAGTGGCGCCTGGGACGAGGCGGTGCTTCTCCCGGCTCGGCGCGGAATGCCGGCGGCGCGGCTGCTGCTGCTCGGCTGCGGCCCCCGAGCCGACTTTGGCGAAGACCTTGCCGAGCAGGTGGGTGCGAGGGTCGCCCGTGCGGCGCTCGGCCTGCGCCCGGCGAGCGTGCTGCTCGCAATGCCGTCGGTCGCCGGAGAGCGCGACGTGCTGGAGTCTTTGTTCAGCGGCATGCTTCGCGGTCTCGAGGACGAGTCTCGCAGTGCGCCCGCGTCGTTCATGACTACACCTCCCCACCGGTGGTGGGTGGTCGTCGAAGAGCGTCATCTGGCGCGGCTTCGCCGTCTGCTCGACGGACCGTTGCGGGCCGCTTTGGAAACCTCGAGCAGCTCCTGAGACCGCCCAGCGGGCCTTGGTCGAGTCTCTTTCCGCCACACTCGACGGGGCGTCGAGTCACGGCCCGAGCCGGCGCGCGAGCCCGGATGGATGGTATCGTCGCCACCCATGGCGCAGCCCGTGCTCCTCGTGGAGGACTCTCGCGCGGTCCGGTCCTTCGTCAGCTCGATCCTCGAGTCGGCGGGAACCTATGACGTGCACGAGGTCGACAACGGTTTCGAGGCGCTGCGCGCACTGCCGCGCACCGACTACGCGCTCATCGTGACCGATGTGAACATGCCGGACGTCAACGGCATCGAGCTCACGCGGTTTGTGCGGGGCCAAGAAAAATTCGCGGATACACCCGTGCTGGTGATCAGCACCGACGCCGCGCATCCCGACACGCAGCGAGCGATGGACGCCGGCGCGACCGCGTTTCTGGCAAAGCCGTTCACCGCGCAGGAGTTCCTCGACGCGGTCGTCAAGGCCACGGGAGGCGCATGAGCGAACCTCCGAAGCCCTCGGCCGAGTTCCTCTCCGAAGCGCAGGAGGTCATCGAGGCCTTCTCCCGCAACCTCCTCCAGCTCGACGCCCAGCAGCGCGCCGGCGACTACGACCCCGACCTGCTCAACGCCGCGTTCCGGGCGATCCACTCGCTCAAAGGGTTGGCGGGGTTGTTCGGGGCCGGGCAGATCAGCTCGCTCGCGCACTCTTTGGAGAGCACCTTGGACAGCCTGCGCCTGGGTCGCCTCCCGCTGTCGCAGCAGGCGCTCGACGTCCTGTTCGAGGCGGTCGAGGTGTTTCAGAACATGCTCGCGGCGTTCGGCGCCGAGGATGCCGAACCCGTTTCGCCCGAGGCGTTGCTCGCCCGGATTACGGCGCTGTCGCCCGATGACGGCGCGGCGAATGGCGCGGGCGACCTCGACGGTCTCGACCCGGCGAGCCTCGGCGTGCTCACCGAGTATGAGGAGCACCGGCTTCGCGAGAACGTCCGGATGGGCCGCAAGCTCTACCGGGTCCACGCGGCGTTCGACCTGCTGGCGATCGACGTCGGCATCGAGTCGCTCAAGTCGAAGATGAAGGAGTTCGGGGAGGTCATCACCTACCTGCCCAGCGCCGACTCCGGCGCCGAGGATCGCATCGAGCTCGACATCCTGCTCGGCTCGGAGTTCGCGGTCGGCGAAATCGCTGCCGGCGTGGCCGAGGACGGCGTCAGCGTCTACCCGCTCGACCCCAAACCAGCCCGAGAGAGCACCGGTCCCCAGCCCGCCGCGTCGCGCCCGCCCGTCGCGCCCGTACCCGCGCCCGAGCCCGACCCCGTCGACCTCGTCGAAGCGGGCCCCGAGATCAGCCTGCGCTCCATTTCGCAGACCGTCCGGGTCGACCTCGAGCGCCTCGACATTCTGATGAACCTCGTCGGCGAGCTCGCCTTGGTGCAGGCCAACCTCTCGGGCACGCTCGAGGCCGTGCGGGGGCTCGGAGGCGCGGCCGACGTGTCGCGCGAACTCCAGACGCACCTGCGGACGATGGAGCGCAAGCTCTCCTTGCTGCAGCAGGGCATCCTCGACGTCCGGATGGTCCCGCTGGGACAGGTCTTCGACAAGCTCGCGCGGGTCGTCCGAAAGCTGGGTCGTGAAGCGGGCAAGGAGATCCGCCTGAACATCACGGGTGCGGAGACCGAGCTCGACAAGCTCATCGTCGAGGAACTCTCCGATCCGCTGATGCACATGATCCGCAATTGCATCGATCACGGGATCGAGACGCAGGGCGAGCGGGCGGACTCGGGCAAGAACGCCACCGGGCGGATCGACCTGCGTGCGTTTCAGAAGGGCAATCGGGTCATCATCGAGGTCGAAGACGACGGGCGCGGGATGGACTGGCGCGCGATCCGGGACAAAGCCGTCTCCCGCGGCATCGTCGGCGACCTCGAGAGCCGCGAGATGAGCAAGCAGGAGGTCATCGACCTCATCTTCGTACCGGGGTTCTCCACGCGCGATACGGCGACCGAGGTCAGCGGGCGCGGGGTCGGCATGGACGTGGTGAAGACCAACATCGCCCGGCTCTCGGGGCTCATCGATGTGGACACCGTCCCCGGGCGCGGCTCGAAGTTCTCGATCACGCTGCCGGTCACGCTGGCGATCATTCAGGCGCTGGTCATCGAGACCGCGCGGCAGACCTTCTGCGTGCCGCTGAACTCGGTGCTCGAGTCGATCATGGTCAGCCAGGCGGACATCGAGACCGTCGAGGGGCATGAAGTGGTCTCGCTCCGCGGCAAGACGCTGCCGATTCTGCACCTCTCGGAGATCTTCGGGCTTCGCGCGAGTACGCGATACCTCGATCCTGCACGGATCTACATCGTCATCGTCGGCCTGGCGCAGCACCGCGTCGGCATCGTCGTCGACGAGCTTCTCGGGCAGCAAGACGTGGTGATCAAGCCGCTGGGGCGTGCGCTGCGGGGCGTGCCGGGCATCGCGGGCGCGACCGAGTTGGGCGGAGGCCGCACGGTGCTGCTGCTCGACGTCTCCGTGTTGGTCGAAGAAGCGCTCAGCCGAGGGGACGGCGGCCCCCACGATTCCGTACCGGAGGTCGCGCATGCCTGAAGAGGACATCTGGGACCAGATGGGGAGCGACGCGCTCGCCACTGAGGAAGACTACGAGCACGGCTACGCGCGGGTCGTCCGCGTCGACCTGCAGCAGCACGTGGTTTTCAGCGTCGGTGATGAGACGTATGGCATCCCGATCGCGCAGATCGGCGAAATTTCGAAGCCGATGTTCACCACGCCCGTCCCGCGGACGGCGGACTTCGTGCTCGGCATCGGCAACGTGCGCGGCGTGGTCATCCCGATCATCGACCTCGCGACCCGCCTGCGGCTCAAGACGCCCGGCGGTGGCCGCGACGCGCGGGTGCTGATCGTGCGGCACCAGAGCGAGCAGTATGGCTTGCTCGTCGACGGCGTGATCGGGGTGATGTCCATCGCGCCGGAGAACCTCGAGGAGGCCCCCGGTGCGCTCGCGGGCGCCCGCGGAGACTTCATCCGCGCGCTCGCACGAGGGGAGGGCCGCATCATCATCATTCTCGACCTCGGCACGCTGCTCGACCCGGACGACTTTTTGGCCGCGTCGGTCAAAGCCAAGGGAGCACGCGGATGAGCGGCGAGTCGAACACCATGCTGCGCCGCCTCAGCGCCGGTCGCAGCATGATGCGCCCCGACGACGACGCGCCCGAGTCCGCGGACGACGAGCAGCTCAAGCTCGCCGGCTTTCACGTCGGGACCGACGTCTACGGGATCGACATCATGCGGATCAAAGAGGTGATCCAGTCGCGTCCGTACCCCGTGCGACCGGTGCCCCACGCTCCAGACATCGTCGAGGGCGTCATCGCGCTGCGTGGCGTCGTCATCCCGGTGGTCGACTTGCGCAAGCGCTTCGGCGTCGTCTCCACCGGGTCGGCCGAGGAAGACGAGCGTGGTGATCGGCTCCGCAAGCTGATCATCGTCAGCGTCCGCGGCCGGATCGTCGGCCTGCGCGTGGACCAGATCGTCGGCGAGCTCCGGATCCCCGCCGGCGCGCTGCGACCGGCGCCCTCGATGCTGCGCCCCGGTGGCCCTGGGGGGCCCGAGTTCTTCTCCGGCGTCTGTCGGACCGACGACCAGATGGTCTTCGTGGTCAACCTCGACGCGCTGCTCGACGTCCGCGTGCAGAGCCTGCCGACGCGATCGACGGAAGGGCCGGCATGAGCACCGTCCTCTTTGCGCACGAGCGGCCGTCGGTCCGTCGCGCGGTCGGTCACGTCCTGGGCGCGCGCGGCTTTACGACGCAGACCGTTGCCAGTGGTGACGCGGCCGCGTCGGCGTTGCGCGACGGGCCGGTCGATGCGTTCGTCGTCGACGTCGCGTTGCCCGGACGCCCCGCGTACGAGCTCATCGACGTGGCGCGCGAGAGTCGCGAGCAGGGCCGCGGGGCGAGGGTCGTCGTGCTCGTCGCGTCGGTGTTTCGCAAGACCTCGTACAAGCGCCGCCCGGCGCGTTTGTACGGTGCCGACGACTACGTCGAGCTGCACCACCTCGGCGACATGCTGCCCGAAAAGCTCGCAAAGCATCTGTCACTGCCCGAGCCCGCGGCGGCGCCCGAGGCGGTCGACGCGGCGACCCGTGCTGTCTGCGTCGAGGCCGATACGCGGTTCGAGGAGCAGACGCCCGCACAGCTGGCGGCGCTCATCGTCGCGGACATGGTGCTGTACAACGGTGACCGGATTGCGGAGACGGCGACGCTCGCCGACGCTCGGACCGCGCTGCGGGACGACCTCGACATTGCGCGAGACCTGCTCGGACAGGTGTTCGACGGGGTCGACCCCATCGCGCCGATCGAGGATGCGTTCGACCGGCTGATGTCGACGCTCGGTCGTACGGAGGTGGCCTCGTGAGCGAGCTTCCACAGCCGTACGCACTCTTGCTGCCGCAGCTGCGCGCGCCGGGATGGCGTGAACGCAAAGAAGCCGTCGCACAGCTTCGTGCATGCGTTGCTGACGACCGGCATCGCGATGACGTGATGGCGCCGCTTGCCGACGCGTTGATCGACGGCCTGCTCTCACCCGACGCGCTCGAGGGTCGTGCGTCGTGCCACGAGGTGCTCGTCGCGATGGCGCCGCAGTCGGCCACGTTCGTAATGGCGCGGCTCGACGACGAGGACACGCCTCCGCGGCTGCTGGTGGACCTGCTGGGCGAGCTGGGCGAGCGGGCGGTCGTTCCTCGGTGTGCTCAGCTGCTGCTCGACGCGTCCGTCGACCCGAACCTGCAGGCCTCGGCCGCATCGGCGCTGGGTCGTCTTGGCGGCCCCGAGGCGCTCGTTGCCCTGCGCGCGGCGCTGGAGTCCGAGTCGCAGATGCTCGTCGTTCACGTGCTCGACGCGCTCGATGCGATGCGGGCGTCGGTCCCGGTCGCCGAGCTCGAACCGCTCGCCGCCGATCCGTTCACGCGCAAGCCCGCGGCACTGGCCCTGGGCCACACCAAGGACCCGGCGGCGCTGCCCGTGCTCGTCCCGCTGCTCGAGGATTCGATGGCTGGCGTCCGCGCTGCGGCTGCGCTCGCGCTGCGGAGGCTGGGCGAGGGGCTGAATGCGCAGGACGAGTCCGACCTGCTGGGTGCCGCGATGGCGCAGGTTGGCGAGACCACGCGGACGAACGTTCGCGCGCTGATTCACCACCCTGAACTCGCCGTCCGCGTCTCGGCAATCCACCTCGGAGCGTGGGGCAGGGACCGCGCAGCGGTGCCGGCCGTCCTCGAGGCCATGGACGATCCGCTCGTCCACGAGCACGCCTTTGCCTTCGTCGGCGCTGTCGGGGAGGGCGTCTCGGCCGCGCTGCTCGAGGCCGCTGACGAGAGCCCCGATGCCCGGCGCGAACATCTGCTCCGGCTGTTGGGCGCCGTCTCGCCCGAGCACGTCGGTGACGCGGCGCTCGGCGTCCTCGCGCAGGGGCTGGGTGACGCGGACGAAGACACGGCGCTGGCCGCAGCCGAGTCCTTGGCGTCGGTCGGGACGCGGGCTGCGTTGCCCGAGCTGTACCGCGGGATGGCCGAGCCGGGTCGACGGGGAGAAGCTGCCGCCGAGGCGATGGCTGCCATCCTGCACCGCAGCGGTGACGAGGTTCACAGCGACGTCGGCATGATCGTCGGGACGCACTGGCCCGACGCTGGAGACCTCGCCCGGAATCTGTGCCGCGTCGTGGGAGCGTTGGGGTCTTCCCGGTACGCGGCGCGGCTGGTGTCCATGCTCGGCTCGGCCGACGTTGGCGTCCGCATCGCCGCCGCCTTGGCGATCGGCCAGCTCGAAGGCGAGCACGAGGGCGTCGGGGCCCTGTCGTTCGCGCTCGCCGACGAAGAACCTCAAGTCCGGGCGGCCGCGTGCCGAAGCCTCGGAGGCGCGCCAGCGGCGGTGCCCTCCCTGGTCTCCGCGACCTCGGACGATTCTCCGCTGGTGCGCGCGGCAGCCGTTCACGCGCTGGTCGAGCTCGACAACCCGGTCTCGCTTGCACGCCTGCGGGCGATCATCGCGGAGGACCCCGTGCCGTCGGTCGTCGTCGCGGCCATCGCGGGCCTGGGCCGCTCGGGTCTCGAGCAGGACCTCACCATGTTGATGAGCCTCTGCACGTCGAAGGACTGGGAGGTCGTCAAAGCTGCTGCTCGGGCGCTTCGCAACTTCGGCGCGCACCGTGCCACGGCCGCGCTGCTGGGCCTGCTCGGGCACGAGCGCTGGGACGTTCGCTGGACGGCGGCCGAGGTCCTCGAAGCGCGCGCCGACGCGACGGCGGTCGCGTCGCTTCGTGGCGCGCTCGAAGCCGAAGAAGACCGGCTCGTCCGTGACGTGCTCTCCCGCGCCGTGGCTGCGCTGGAGGCCCACCTGTCGTGACGCGCCGTTGGACCTCTCCGGGGTTCGGCGAGGAGCCCCGCGCGCCGATGACGCCCGAGGAGGCGCGGCTGATCCAAGAGCTCATCATGGAGTTCTGCGGGCTCAGCTACGGGCTGGACTCCACGTTCTTTCTCGAGCGGCGCGTCGGTCCGCGGCTCGATGCGCTCGGGCTTCGGTCCGCGCGCGACTACTACCACTACCTCCGCTACGACCCCGGAGGTCCGGCGGAGCTCGAGGCACTCGTCGAGCGGTTGACCACCCACGAGACGTACTTGTTTCGCGAGGAGTACCAGCTCGACGCGTTTCGGCTGGAGCTGCTGCCCGACTTGATCGAGCGTGACGCGGGCCGACAGCGGCTGACCGTGTGGAGCGCCGGCTGTTCCACGGGCGAAGAGGCCTACACCCTGGCGATTTTGCTCCGAGAAGACGAGCGTCTGCGCGACTGGAACTTGCGGGTGATCGGCAGCGACATCTCGCGGCGGGTCGTCGCGCACGCGCGGCGGGGCCAATATGGGCCGTCAAGCTTTCGTACGACGACCGATTATTTCCACAGGAAGTATTTCCGGGAGCGCGGCGGCAAGTACGTCGTCCGCGAAGACGTCCGGGCGATGTGTTCCTTTGGTCAGCTCAACCTTCTCGCCACCGAACGGTTTCGCGTCTTGGGACGATGCGACGTCATCTTCTGTCGAAACGTGCTGATGTATTTGTCAGCGCAGTCGCGGCAGAGCATCGTCGATGCGTTCTATGATGCGCTGCATCCAGGCGGCTACTTGCTGCTCGGACACTCCGAGTCCCTGCTGAACGTCACCACGCGTTTCGACCTCGTTCACCTCTCCCGCGACCTCGTCTATCGCCGCCCGCTCGACCGATGACCACGCTCGAAAAGCTCCGCGCGCTCGTGGTGGATGACTCCGCCTACAACCGGCGCACGATCACCGCGATGCTGCACGCGCAACCGGGTGTGGAGGTCGTCGGGCGGGCCGTGAACGGCAAGGAGGCGCTTCGGATGGCGTTCGACCTCAACCCCGACGTCATCACGCTCGACCTCGAGATGCCGGAGATGGACGGGTTCTCGTTCCTGCGGTTGCTGATGACCAAGCAGCCCACGCCGATCTTGGTGGTGTCGTCGTACTCGCAGCGGGAGAACGTATTCCGAGCGCTCGAGCTGGGGGCGCTCGACTTCATCGCCAAGCCCACGCGCGAGGTCTCTCCGGACATTCGAAACATCGAACACGACCTGCGGCAAAAGATCGAACTCGTACGCAAGCTGCAGGTCGTCCGGCTCAAGGAGCGAGCCCGCTCGCTCGCGACGCTCTCTCGGCCGACGCCGACGCCGGCCCCTGCACCTGCCGCGCGCGCGGAGGTCTCCGATGGTATTGCGGCCAAGCGGGTCATCGCCGTCGCGGCGTCGACCGGCGGACCCCCTGCCGTGCAGCAGGTTCTGTGCGCGCTGCCGGGTACGTTGCCCGCCGCGATCCTCGTCGCGCAGCACATGCCAGCGCGCTTCACCAAGGCGTTTGCCGACCGGCTGGACCGGCTCGTCCCGTTGCGGGTCGTCGAAGCGGTCGACGGCCAGCGCGTCTGTGAAGGGGTCGTCTACATCGCGCCGGGCTCCGGGAACGTGGAAGTCGTCGCGGGCCCTGACGGTGCCGTGATTCGCGTCGTGCCGCCTGACCGCGAAGGCCGAACGGGTCCCGTGATCACGCCGTCTGGAGATCATCTGTTCAAGTCGTTGTCCGCCCGGTTCGGTCCGGCGATGTGCGCCGTGGTGCTCACGGGCATGGGCTCCGATGGTCGCAGCGGATGCCAGGTGGCGAAGGCCGGCGGTGCGCACGTCATCGCCGAAGACCCCGATGCGGCGGTCATGCCCGGCATGCCGTACGCCGTGATCGACGGCGGCCTCGCCGATCAGGTGTTGCCCGTCGAGGACATGGCGACCGCGCTGCTCGAGTTCTGCCGCCGAACCTGAGGCCGGCGGTCCGCTTCGGGTCGCCGGGGCTCGCTGCGGGCCGGGTACGCCAGAGCGTTTGTGCTATCGTCCGAGTGTGAGCGGAGATGATGCTTCCGGAACCTCGTTGGAGGCGCGGACGCAGGCGTTTTTGGCGGAGTTCTTCAACCGCGGTCAGGAACTCGTACGAGACCTGATCGAAGAGAACGAAGCTCTCAAGAGTCGGCTGAGCGCGCAGGAGAGCAGTCGCGATCCGACAGGAGAGTTGGTGACGCGGCTTCGCAAGCAAATCGCCGACCTCGAGGCGGAGTGCGAGCAGATCCGGCGCCTTGCAGGGTCGGTCGAGCGCGAGTCGGGCGGGTACCGCCAGCGCCTCGAAGAGCTGGAGACGGCGCACTACCACCTCGCTGCGCGTCAGGTGTCGGCTGAGCAGCTGCGGCGTTCGACCAGCGTCGACGAAGTGCTTCGCGCGACGACCGAGATCCTGCTCAACCTCGTCGGCATCGGTCACTTCGCGATCTATGGGATCGACCAGAGTCGCGAGACGTTGTTCCCCCTCGCCGTCGAGGGGCGTGACGCGGACCCGTCGCCGCCGGAGTTGTCGGTCGACGACGCGCATCCGGTTGCACGGGGCGCCGCAGCGACCGAAGGCTGGCGCGTGGGTGCGCCGATCGTTTCGGGCGACGATACGCTCATGGTCCTGCCGCTGGTGTGCGGGGGCCGAGCCGTGGCGGTGGCGCACCTGATGCGCTTCCTGCCGCAAAAACATGAGTTCACCGATGATGACTTTGCCTTGCTCGAACTCATCTCCGAGGAGTCCGGCGCCGCCCTCGAGGCCGTCTGGATCCGCGCGCATGCTCGAGACGTCTCCTTCACTCGTCCAGCCGTGGAGGCGCTGCTGACATGAACGCGCCCCGTCAACTCAACGCCCTGGTCGTCGAAGACAGCCCGCCCATGCGGAAGATGATCGTGTTCGCGCTCTCGCGCGTGCGCGAGCTGAGCGTGGTGGAAGCCGATGACGGCGTCGATGCGCTGCGCCGCATCGCCAGCACGAAATTCGACATCATCATCACCGACATCAACATGCCGATTCTCGACGGGCTCAAGCTCGTCAAGCGGCTGCGGGCCGATGACGCGTACCGCACGGTGCCGATCATCATCATCACCACCGAAGGTGCAGAAGAAGACCGTCAGCGGGCGCTCGCGCTGGGTGCCAACGCGTACATCACCAAGCCGATCCAGGCGCCGCAGGTCATCGCACTGGTCCGAGAGACGCTCAAGCTACACGAGGGGTGAGCATGGGCCTCGCGCTCGATGACGCGATCGACGACTACCTCGACCACCTCAAGGTCGAGCGCGGGCTGGCCAAGAACACCATCTCCGCTTATGCGTCTGACCTGCGTCGCTTCTGTGTGTTCGCCGTCGAGGCTGGCGTCGAAGATGCGGCGCGCGTCGAAGCGCCGCTGCTGCTGCGGTTCGTGTCGGGCTTGGTCGACGACGGCCTCTCTGCCCGCTCGCAGGCGCGGCTGCTTGTCGCGGTGCGCGGGCTGTTCAAGTACCTGCGACGGGAGAACCGCGTGCCCGTCGATCCAACGCGTACGGTCACGCTCCCCAAGTTTGCGCGGCGTCTGCCGCAGCTGCTGACGCGGGCGGAGATCGACGCGCTCCTCACCGCGCCCGGCGTTGACACGCCGCTGGGCTTGCGCGACACGGCGCTGCTCGAGTTCATGTATGCGACCGGGTGCCGGGTGTCCGAGGCGCTCGACCTGCGGCTCGACCAGCTCCACGCCGACCAGGGAGTCGCGCGGGTGATCGGCAAAGGAAGCAAGCACCGGCTCGTCCCGATGGGGGCGATCTCGCTTCGTGCCCTTGCGGCATGGATGGAGCAGGGGCGCCCCGCGATGTGCCGGGGCAAGGCGCCGCAGTCCTTGCCGTGGGTGTTCCTAAGCCTGCGAGGGTCACGGCTCAGCCGTCAGTCGGCCTGGGTTCGGATCCGCAAGCACGCAGAGGCGGCCGGGATTCATCGCGCGATCTCGCCGCACAAGCTGCGTCACAGCTTTGCGACCCACCTGCTGGAGGGCGGGGCCGACCTGCGCTCCGTCCAGGCGCTGCTCGGACACGCCGACATCTCCACGACGCAGGTCTACACGCACGTCAGCGATGCCCACGTCCGGGCCGCGTACGACGAGCACCACCCGCGCGCATGACCGCGAACGGATTCGTAGGCTGGATCGCCAACGTCTCGGGTTGCGCTTGAGCCGTGCAGGAATGTGATCCCTCACGGGGTTGCTGTGCGCACGCCCCGCTGGCTGCCAAAGCCGCCTAGAGCCGTCGCATAGATGGATAGCGCAAACGACGCAACCCGGTGCGAGAACCCTTGCGCGCGTGCGCCCGCGCAATCTACGGTGCGCTTCACGGATCACGCGAGTGATTCAGGAGGGCATCCATTTGAAACTTGCAAAACGAACGTTCGCACCAGGGTCTCTGGCTCTGGTCCTCGTGGCCGCAACGGTCGCGCTGCCCGGCTGTGACTCCGAAGGCGGCGATGCTGAGACGGACACGGCCACGACCGGGGCTGGGACGGCTGATGATGACGACTCGGGCACCGAGGATCCCAGCGAGACCTCGGAGACCGAGACCACGTCGGCCGACACCGAGACCACGGACGCCACCACCGACTCCGAGGGCGACTCCACGGGCGAAGAGACCACCGGTCCTCCGCCGGCCGGCCTCGGCTGCGGCGACCCCCCGCCGTGCGACAAGGGTGAGTTCGTCGGTTCGATCCGGATCGAAACGGCCGACCAGATCGAGGAGATCGCGGGATACACCAGCATGACGGGATGGCTCGAGGTCTTCGACAGCGACCTGACCTGCCTCGACTTCCTCGCCTGCATGGAGACGGTCGGTCACGACGTGACCATCTTCGGCAATGACTTCCTCACCGACGTCTCGGGCACCGACGGCATCACGACGCTGGGCGTCGCGACCGCGGACCTGCCCGCGGATGAGAAGGACGGCACGCTGGTGTTCTCGGAGAACAACGCGCTCGAGGACCTCAACGGGTTCAACGGCCTGCAGCAGACCCAAATCTCGCTGTCCATCTCGGAGAACGAGAGCATGACGTCCATCTCGGGCTTCCAAGGGCTCGTGGGCACGCAGCGCGACTTTGCGGTCCGCTTCAACCCCGTGCTGGAGACCATCGACTCGGGCGGCCTTCGCGACATCCTGTTCATCGGGGGCGAGTGCACGGTGACGAACAACCCCGAGCTCTGCATCACGACGATCGTCGACATGTGCGAGACCGGCATCAAGCAGGGCCCGTTCGGCGGCAGCACGGCGAACAACAAGGACTGCTAAACCTCGCGATTCGTCGCGACGCGCGCACCCGGTGTGCTGCGCTCACCGCACCCGCCTCGAGCCTGGCTCCTGGCGGGTGTCGTGCGTCGGGCCGGGCAGATTGGGTGGGCGGATCGGCCTCGCACGCCGCGCAGTGGTACCTTTGCCCACGCCGGTGAACGCTGCCCTGTTGACCCTCTCCCCCCTGCTGGCGGGACCCGCCTTCACGCCCGAAACGCTGCGCCGCGCGGGCCTGTACGTGATCTGTTTGATCCTCGCGGTCACGGTCCACGAGTTCGCCCACGCTTACGCTGCGCACAAGCTCGGGGACGGAACCCCGGAGGCGCAGGGGCGGCTCACGCTCAGTCCGATGGCCCACGCCGACCCGATCGGCACGCTCATCTTGCCGCTGATCCTGGCGCTCAGCCCCGGGGGCTTGCTGTTCGGCTGGGGCCGTCCGGTCCAAACCCAGCCCCGCAACTACACCCGCAACGTGACGATGCGCGGCGGCATGGCGATCGTCGCGTTCGCCGGCCCGCTCTCGAATCTTCTGCAGGCGGCGCTCGTGCTGGCCGCGGTCGCGGGGCTGTCGGCCGCCGGCGTGCTCACGCAGACGATGTATGAGCCGCTCGCGCTGTTCTTCACGCTCAACCTGCTGCTGTTCGCGTTCAACCTGGTCCCGATTCATCCGCTGGACGGCGGCAAGGTGATCAGCTGGATGCTCGGCCCGAAATGGGAGCCCGCGGACGACTTCCTCGCCCGGTACGGAGGCATCCTGCTCATCGTCCTGGTGTTCTCGGGGCTGCTGGGGTATCTGCTCACGCCGGTCTTCAATCTGGGCAACGCTGCGCTTGCGGCGGTGCTGTAGAGGCCCCGTTCCCCGGTGAGCATCTCCGACGACAACACCCCGCCCTCGAACGAGGACGGGGGCGCCGCTGATCGAGCGGCGGCCGAGCCTGCGGATGCCCCCGCCGCGCAGGCGAGCGAGACGTCGGAGTCGCGGCACGAGCCTGCGGATGGTGCGGCCGAGCAGCCCACGGGCGCGACCACGCCGGCTGGCGATGGCCCCGAAGACGCCTCGGAACTGTCGGGCTCAGACGCCAGCAACGAGGACCCAGCGGGGTCGACCGAGAGCGATGATGCGGCTCTTGAGGGCCTTGTAGAGGAGGGCGAAAAGCCTCTCGACGCGGACGACGCAGTCGACACGTCGCAGGACCCGGCGGACGCCGATGAATCCTTCAAGGACGCGGAGCCGGCCAAGGACGCGGAGCCGGCAACTGGTCCGACATCGACCACCGAAGCGGCCGCGACCGTAGGTCCGCCGACGCCGTCCATGCTGGGGTCCGCGGCCGAGGGACGCTCCTGGCTGCTGGAGCTGCCGGACTTCGAAGGTCCGCTCGACCTGCTGCTGCACCTCGTGCGGCGCCACGAGCTGGACATCCTCGACATCCCGATCGCGTTCGTCACCGAGAAGTACCTCGAGTACCTCGAGTTCATGCAGGCGCTCGACCTGGAGGTGGCGGGCGACTACCTCGTGATGGCGGCGACGCTCGCGTACCTCAAGAGTCGCGAGCTGGTCCCGACCGAGCCCTCCGAGATTGCCGACGAGGCGCAGACCGAGGCGGAGGGACCCGACCCGCGCGAGGAACTCATCGCGCGCCTGCTCGAGTATCAAAAGTACCGGGCTGCGGCCTCCGACCTCGACCGCCTGCCCATCTCCGGGCGCGACGTGTTCGGGCGGGGTGGGGAAATCGAGCTGCCGCCGGTCGACCCCGGCCTGGCACCGCTGACGTTGTTTCGCCTCGCCGAGGCGTATCACCGCGTGCTCGATCGTGCGCGCATCCATAAGTCCCACGACGTCGTCATGGAGACCGTCTCGGTGGCGCAGCGGATGCAGCAGCTCACCGAGATGCTCACGCAGCAGCCGAAGGTCGAGTTCGAGGCGCTGTTCCTGGGCCGAAGCTGGTCCTCGGAGGCCGAGCTGCGCTCGATGCTCGTGGTCACGCTGATGTCCGTGCTCGAGCTGACCAAGCTCGGCGTCATCACCGTCCGCCAGGACATCGGCGCGTCGGCGATCGTGATCGAGCGCAAAGCGTCCGCGGAAGAGGCCAAGCAGGCCATCGAGGGCTACGACGAAGCCGCGAGCTTCGGTCACGTGAAACCCGGGGTTGAAGAATCGGCCGAGTCGGGTGAGGCTGCGGGCTCGTCCGACGATGCTGGCGCGAGTTCCGCGCCTTCGCCGAAGGACGACGCCGAGCCGACCCCCGATGCCTGACCCTCGCAACGAGACGACCTCCTCCGACGCGCACGAAGCCAGCCTCGAAGATCTCGTCGCTGCGCTCGGAAAGCCGCGCCCTGGTCGGGACGACGCGTTCGACGACGAAGACGACGACGAGATCTCTGCGGAGGCACCCCCCGGCCCCGACGGTCCATCGAAGGACGAAGCGCCGGATCCGTACGCCGAGTACAGCGACCTCGATCTCGCGACATCGCTGCCGATCGACCCCGACGACGACCTGTCGAAGATCGAGGGGGAAGCGTCGCCTCGGTTGATGTCGATCGTGGAGAGCCTGCTGTTCGCGGCGAGCAAGGCGATGACGGTCAAGGACATCCGCCGGCTGCTCAAGGAGCCGACCAAGCGACAGATTCAGCTCGCGCTCAAGCAGCTCATCGTCGACACCCAGCACCGCGGCGTGGTGGTGGGTCAGGTCGCCGGCGGCTTCCGTTTGCGTACGCATCCGGACAACGCCCAGTTCGTGCAGAAGATGCTCGCAGGCAAACCCGTCCGGCTCTCGCGCTCTCAGCTCGAGTCGCTCGCGGTCGTGGCGTACCGACAGCCAGTCACCAAGGCCGAGCTCGACCACGTGCGTGGCGTGGACTGTGGCGCGGTTCTTCGGGTGCTGCTCGAGCGAGACCTGGCGAAGATCGTCGGCCGCAAAGAGGAAGCCGGGCGCCCGCATCTGTACGGCACCACGGTTCGCTTCCTCGAGTTCTTCAACCTCAAAGGGCTGCGCGACCTGCCTGACCTTCAGGAGTTCCGCGAGCTCAGCGAAGAGTCCGAGGCCACGCTCAAGCACGCGATGGGCAACACGCTCTCCGACGAGCAGGAGGCGATGGGTCAGGAGCGCATGGACTTCGAGCAGGGGGCGCAAGGGCAGGGCACGGACGCGTCGGCCGCCGCCGAGTCCGTGGATGCCTCATCGGATGGCGAAGGTGCGGAGTCTTCGGATCCGGCGGCAGCCGAGTCCGAAGGGGCGGCCGCGGTCGACGAGGCCCGAGACGCCGCACCCGCGGACGAAAACGACACCGAGCCGTCCGAAGGCGCGAGCCCGGACCCGCCTGACGTGGAAGCGTCCACGACGGCCGCGAGCGGTGCACCCAAGGCACCGGTCGAGGACGCGCAGGTCGCCGCGGACGATGACGACGAGACTGCGCCCAACGTCGATGCCTCCGCGCAGAAGGAGGCGTCCGGTGCAACGGCGGACCCGGACGCGGCGGAAGAGTCTGCGTCGGATGCCGAGTCCGATTCGGATGCCGGCACGAGTCCCGCCGCGAATCCAGATGCGGCGCCATCCGGTGGAGACGCGAACGCAACGCAGGCCCCGGAGGGCGAGCCCACCTTTGCAGGGCGGCCGGCCGGCGTCGACGCGGAGATCCCGGTCGACGACGGGCCTGAACCGACGCCGGCCACGGCGGACGATGACGCATCCCCTGCCGCGGCGCCGACGGACGCGACGGACAGCGATGCATCCCCCGAAGACGACGGAGACCCGACATGAGCGGCAAACCCAAAAAGCCCGCTCGCGGGTCCAAGCCCTCGCGGCCCAGCAAAGCTCGCCCGGCGCGTTCACGCGACGTCGGTGAACTCAGCGGTGAGGTCCGACTTCAAAAGCTGCTCGCCCGCGCCGGCGTCAGCTCGCGTCGCGGCGGCGAAGCGCTCATCACCGCTGGACGCGTGAAGGTCAATGGCCAGGTCGTGACCGAGCTGGGCACGAAGGTGGACCCAATGCGCGATCGCGTGGCGGTGGACAACAAGCTCGTCGAGGCCGAACCGCCGATCTACCTGGTGGTGAACAAGCCCGACGGGTTCGTGTGCTCGGCGGAGCCGAAGGTCGATGACCGCGGCCGCCCGACCATCATCTCGCTGCTGCGCGGCATCGATGCGCGCGTCTTCCCCGTCGGTCGGCTCGACTACCACACGCGCGGCGTGCTGCTGGTGACCAACGACGGCGAGTTTGCGTCGCGCCTGCTGCACCCGCGCTACCAGGTGCCGAAGACCTATCACGCCAAGTTCCAGGGTCGTCTGGACAACGAGGCCGTCGACAAGCTCAAGGCTGGCGTCACGCTCGAAGATGGCACCGTCACGCGCCCGGTCGACGAGCTGCTCGTCATCAAGGACACCGAGGCGAACACGTGGGTACAGATGACGATCAGCCAGGGGCTCAACCGCCAGATTCGGCGGATGGGGGAAGCGATCGGGCACCCCGTTCTCAAGCTGCTGCGCGTCGCGTTTGCGGACGTCACGGCCGACGACCTGCCCGAGGGCCAGTTCCGACGCCTGCGTGAGCCCGAACTCGGGGATCTACGCGCTCGTACGGGGCTGCAAGGCGGCCCGTCCTCTGCCGGTCCGAACGGGTGAGAATGCCGGCGCAAGGTGCGCTTCTTGGCGCTTCGCGGCCGTATTCGGCCCCGTAGCGCCGCTGCGCGGGCGAGAGGAGCCTCCCGTCAGACTCGGCGCAGTAGTCCTTGCGCCCTCGGGGACCGTTCGTGTAGGTTCTCGCGCTCTGGGCCGGCCGCCTTCGGTGCCTGCCCACAACGCCTCGAAAGACTTCAGTCATGGCCAAGCTTTCCCAAGTTCTGCGCGACGAAAAGCGCGACAAGCTCATCGCCAAGTTCGCCGAAAAGCGGGCGGAGCTTCGTAAGAAGATCAAAGACCCCAACCTCGACCCCGACGAGAAGTGGGAAGCGATCGACGCGCTCAACAAGTTGCCGCGCAACTCCTGCCCCACGCGGAAGACTCGCCGCTGCGTCCTCACCGGCCGTAGCAAGGCCGTCTACCGCAAGTTCGGGCTCTCCCGCATCATGCTTCGCGACCTCGCGCTCGCCGGCGACCTGCCTGGCGTCACCAAGTCGAGCTGGTAGCTCCAGCCTCGCACCCGAAAGGACTCGCAACCATGAAGATGGGCGTCCACCCCGACTACCACAAGACGTTGTTCGTCGACTCCTCCACCGGCAAAGAGTGGGTCGCCTTCTCGACCATGCGGTCGGGTGAAAAGCGCGACGTCGACGGCGAGGAGCTTCCCGTCGTCAAGCTCGACATCTCGAGCCACAGCCACCCCTTCTGGACCGGCCAGGCTCGCACGCTCGACGCCGAAGGTCGCATCGACCGCTTCAAGCGCCGCTACGCCGGTCGCACGAAGAAGTCGAAAGCCAAGCCAGAAGCGTAACCGGACGAGCAAAAAGACAAGTAGTCTTCGCTCGTGTCCGAGGCGCACGGCAAACCGAAGGGCGGCGACGCATCGAGCGTCGCTGCAGGTGAGGCCCCGTTCATCACGGGGCCTCAGTCGATCGACGACACCCTCATCGATCGGGCGCTCTGCACCGCGCTCGAACATGGGGGTGATTTTGCGGACCTGTACTTCGAGTACCGACGGGCCGCATCGATTTCGATGGAAGACGGGCGCGTTCGCTCGGTCGGTGGCGGCATCGACCTTGGCGTTGGCGTTCGCGTCGTACACGGTACGGCGGTCGGCTACGCGTTCGCGGAGAGCCTCGAGCCCGAGGAGCTGCTCGCAGCGGCCCGGACCGCGGCTCGCATCGCAACCGGAGGCGGCGCGGTGGAGCCCGTCGCGGTGTCTCGTCGCCCCCGCTCGAACCTGTACCCCGTGAAAACGGAAGTGGTCGACGTCCCCGGCGTCGACCGTGTCGCGCTGCTGCGACGCGCCGATGCGGCTGCCCGCGCCGCCGACAGTCGCATCATGCGGGTCGACGCGTCGCTCGTCAGCGTCCACAAGGAAATCCTGGTCTGCAACAGCCGTGGTGCGGTGGTCCACGACGTGCAGCCCATGGCACGCATCGGCGTGTCCGTCGTCGCCTCGGGCGGAGAGCGCACGGAGTCGGGCAGCAGCGGCGGTGGCGGCCGCTTCGGGCTCGAGTACTTCGACAAAATCTCGCCCGAGGACCACGGGCAAGAAGCGGCGCGCGTGGCCTTGGTCAACCTGGATTCGCGCCCCGCACCCGCCGGCGTGATGCCCGTCGTGCTCGCACCGGGTGATAGCGGCATTCTGCTTCACGAAGCGGTCGGCCACGGTCTCGAGGCCGACTTCGCGCGCAAGCGGACGTCGAACTACACCGATCGCGTGGGGGAGTCCGTTGCTTCGGAGCTGGTCACCGTCATCGACGACCCCGCCATCGAAGGCAGCCGCGGCAGCATCAACGTCGACGACGAGGGCGAGATGCCCCGCGAGCAGCGGCTCATCGAGGACGGCGTCCTGCGGGGCTACATGCACGATCGCATCAGCGCCGACCACTTCGACCTGTCCGCTTCGGGCAGTGGTCGCCGCGAGAGCTTTCGCGAGGTTCCGCTGCCGCGCATGACCAACACGTTGATGACCGCTGGCGAGGACGACCCCGAGGAGATCATCCAATCGGTCTCCAAAGGCGTCTACGCGAAGAAGTTCAGCGGCGGCCAGGTCAACATCAGCAACGGCGACTTCGTCTTCAGCCTGACCGAGGGCTACTTGATCGAAGACGGCAAGCTGACCGCGCCGCTCAAGGGCGTGAACCTGATCGGCAACGGACCCGAAGCGCTCGCGACCGTCTCCAGGGTCGGGCACGACTACCTGCTCTCCGACGGGATGTGGACCTGCGGCAAGGACGGCCAGAGCGTCCCGGTCGGCGTCGGCATGCCGACGGTCAAACTCGACGAACTCACCGTCGGCGGCACCGAAGCCTGAGGAGCTGGACATGCCCACCACGAAGGCAAGCCAAGAAATTCTGGGCCGGCTCACCGCCACGGCCGAGCACGCCCTGTCCACGCTCCGCACGCTCGGGGTCGACCACGCCGAGGTCAGCGTCGGCGTCGGCAAGGAACTTGAGGTCGGGGTCCGCAGCGACGAACCCGAGCTGGTCAAAGAGGCGCAGAGCAGTGGCCTGTCCGTTCGGGTCATGCGCAACGAGCGGGTGGCGACGAGCTCGACCACCGACCTCTCGCCCGACGCCGTCGCGGCATTCCTCGCGGGCGTCGTCGAGATGGCCGAGATCAGCGAGCCTGATCCAATGGCCGCGCCGCCGGAGCCTTCGGCCCTCGCAAGCGGCGACGCGCTCCCCGATCTCGACCTCTTCGATCCCGACACCGACGGCATCGACGCCGCGAAGGCGCTCGAGCTCGCAAAGGCGGGCGAGCGGGCCGCGTTTGCGGCCGACGAACGCATCACCACCTCGGAGGGCGCCAGCTTCTCGCGCAGCTCGGGACACAGCGTGCTGGGCACCACGGGTGGCTTTCTCGGCACGCGCCTGGGCACGTACCAGTCGCTCGTCGTGCAGGCGGTCGCCGACGACGAGGGCGGCAAGAAGCGTAACGGCGTGTTCTGGACCGGCGGACGCTTCTTCGAAGACCTCGATGACCCCGCCAGCGTCGGCGCCGAAGCGGCGCGCCGGGCCGTGCGGACGCTGGGTGCCTCGAAGATGCCGACCGGTCAGTACCCGGTGGTGTTCGACAAGGACGCAGCGCGGGCCATCATTGGCTTGGTCGCGAGTTGCATCCTGGGCGACGCTGTGTATCGCAAGCGCAGCTACCTCGCCGAGCGCCTCGGTTCACAGGTTGCCGCCGCCGGCGTGACGGTGGTCGACGACCCGTTCGTCGCGCGTGGTCCAGGATCGCGGCGGTTCGACGGGGAGGGCCGGCCCGTGTCTCGCCGTGAGGTCATCCAAGGCGGCGTGCTGTCGACGTTCCTGCTCGACACCTACAGCGCTCGCAAGCTCGAGCTGGAGCCGACCGGATCCGCGTCGGGCGGCGGCGGCATCCCGCACAGCTCCACCAGCAACCTCTACCTGCGCGCCGGCGATGTCGAGCCGAGCGCGCTGCTCGAGGGCATCGAGACCGGGCTGTACGTGAACCGCATGATGGGCTTCGGCTTCGACTCGGTCACGGGCAACTTCTCGCGAGGGGCCGAAGGCTTCCTGATCGAGAACGGCAAGCTCACGCGGCCCGTCGGCGAGATCACGATCTCGCGGAACCTCGACGAAATCCTCGGGGGTATCGATCGCATCGCCAACGACCTCGAGCACCGCACGTCGGTGGCCGCGCCCAGCTTCCGGGTCGACCACATGACGATCGCGGGCACCTAATGGGCAGTTAGTGGGCAGTTAGCCTGCGGCGGGGCCCGGATCATCCCGGACCCACGTGTCGGTCAGGTCGGCCATACGCTCCAGGATGGCCTCGTGCTGTTCTGCGGAGCAGGCCACCACGCCGCCGGGGTGGGTCACCGGTGGGGCCCCGAACAGCAGCGGTCGTCCACGCAGGTCGGTGACGCGTCCACCCGCGGCGAGCACCAACGCTTGCGGCGGGCAGGTGTCCCACATCTTCGTCTTGCCCGGCGCCTGCACGTAGCAGTCGGCGTCGCCACGCGCGACGGAGGTCATCCGGACGCCGACCGAGCCGACGGCGCTCGCGCGGTCGGACGTGATGCCCAAGACCTTGCGGATCGCGTTCTGGCGGGAGAACGGATAGATCTTGCCGCCGATGAGGCGCATGTCGTGCCACGGCCGGCCCGCCGCGCGCAGCGGGGAGGTGGTGCCGTCGCGCTGGAGGGTCCCGCCCACCCAGCGGGCGGCGTCGGTGCCGTGCTCCTCATGGAGCGCCCAGCTGACGCGGCCGTGCCCGGGCTCGGCCACCACGCCCAAGACGGGTACGCCCTCGATGCACAGGCCGAGCTGAACGGTCCAGCCCGTCGTGCCGTGGGCAAACTCCCGGGTTCCGTCGATGGGGTCCACGAACCAGCATCGCGCGGTGTTCACCCACGCCTGGTCCTCATGACTCTCTTCGGCGACGATGTGGTCGTGGGGGAACGCCTCGGTGAGCGCGCGAACGATGTGGGCATCGACGGCTTCGTCGGCCGCCGTGACGGGTCCGCCACCGAGCGGCTTGTTGCGCATCCGCAGAATCTTGGCGCCGCCGCGCTGGTATCCAAGCGCGATCTCGCTCCCGGCTTGGGCGAGCGAGAGGGCCAGCCGTCGTTCTGCGTCGAGGCTCGTCAACGTGCCTCCAAACGTAGCGTTCTGCGCGCGCCGTGGCGACAAAAGCTCGGTGCGCGCACCGGATCGGGCCGCGAACGGGCCTGCGCGCGTCTTCGTGCGCCGGTTCGCGGGCCTGCGCCGGGTGCGTACGTGCTCGCGGCGGCGTTCGTGGCGGGCTGTGCCGCGGGACCGCGCTCGCGCCCGTCGAACTGGCGGTGGGAGCGGGGTCCGTCGCTGCCGCAGCCCCGGGCCAACGTCGCGGTCGCCACCAATGGTGCGCGCGTGTGGGCGGGACTGGGGTTGGGGCCCGGGCGGACCTTCTCCGACGTCCTTTCGACCTCGTTGGTCGGCGGTGCCGAAGGGTGGTCGTCGGCCCCGTCGCTGCCCGTCGCGCAGGGACGGCTGGCGGCCACGGCCCAGTGGCTCGGGGACACCGCGTACGTGTTCGGGGGCTATACCGTGGCGGCGGACGGCGCCGAGGTCAGCACGCCGCAGGTGTACGCGCTGCACGAGGATCGATGGTCGGTGGCGACGAGCATGCCCGTGCCCGTCGACGACGCGGTGTCGGGCGTGTGGCGAGATGGCGTGGTGCTCGTCAGCGGCTGGCACGACCGTGACAACGTCGCTGCAACCCAGTACTTCGTCCCCGGTGAAGGGTGGCGGACGCTGCCGGCGTTTCCTGGGGAGCCGGTGTTCGGACACGCCGGCGGCGTGGTGCGGGACACGCTGGTGACCTGCGACGGCGTCGGCGTCGATCGGTCCCGCGCGCAGCCGTTCTTCGCCGTGGCGCAGTGCCACGCCTTGGCGCTGGGCGAGTCGCCGCCCCGGTGGCGGGCGGTGGAACATCATGGCCGCCCGGCGCGGTACCGGGTCGCCGCAGGGCCGCTGGAGCGCCACGGCTGGATCGTCTTTGCCGGAGGCACCGGTCGCCCGTACAACTACGACGGCGTCGGCTACGACGGCATACCCGCCACGGCGCAGCGGGAGGCGTTCGCCTACGAGGTCTCTACCGGCGCGTGGATCGAGCTGCCACCGCTGCCGCGAGGCAGCATGGACGCGCGGGGGCTGATCGAAGTCGACGGCGCGCTGTGGCTCGTGGGGGGCATGCACGACGGTGGCGTGGTCCACGACGAGGTCTGGATGCTTCGCGAGCTGCAGTGACCTGCTCGGCCGGCCCGGAGGGCGCTACTCTGGTCGTGATGCGGACTTCATGGAAGACGGGCGCGCTGGGGATGGGCGCCTTGGTGCTGCTGGGGTGTCCAACCTCGCCGGCCGAAGACACCGGGACCTCCGACGGGTCGGTTGGGACGCTTTCAGGCACCGACGGCTCGACCGGGCTCGACACCGACGCGGCGGACGAGAGCACCACCAGCGGACCGGCGCCGACGAGCACCACCGGCCCGACGTGTGCCGATGACGAGCTCGCGTGCGGTGCCCAGTGCTGCCCCAACACCCAGGTGTGCTTCGAAGGCGCCTGCGCAGACGACTGCGGCGGCGTGCCGGCCTGCGGCGTCGCGCAGGTCTGCTGCGAGGCGGGGGACACCTGTTACCTCGGCCAATGCGTCACCCCGGCGGGCGCCTGTCAAAGCAGCGGCTGCGCCACGCGGGTCGAGAACAGCGATTGTGGCGAGGGGTTCATCTGCGCGGGCGACCTGGGCTTGTGCGTGCCCTCGATGGCCAACCCGGCATGCGAGTTCGTGCCGCCACCCGCAGAGTTCGACCCCGTGCCTCGGTTCACGTGGGGCACCCGCGCCCAGGTTCCGTGTACCGACGGGAGCGAGTGCCAGACCGCCGAGACCTGCGTCGCGGACGTCTGCGTGCCGTCGTGGACGCACCGTGACCCCGACGTCGCGCCCGAGAACTACCAGGTCAGCTCCATCCCGGTCGTGGCGGACCTCGACGCCGACTGCACGCCCGAGATCATTTTCAATACGTACATCGACGCAACGATCGGCAGCCAAGGGGTGATTCGGGCGATTCGTGGAGACACCGGGCTGCCGGTCTGGTCGGTCACGGACCCCGCGTTTCAGACCAACTCCACGGCGAACCCCTCGGTCGGCGACATCGACAGCGATGGGCTGCCCGAGGTGGTGGTTGCCGGACTCGGCTCGACGCTGGTCGCGATCGACAGTGACGGCACGCCGCTGTGGGTCTCGGATACGTTCACGAGCGCCAACTCGAGCGGTTCGGTCGCGATCGCCAACATGGACAACGCCGGAGACCCCGAGCTGGTCTTCGGCGCGGCCATCGTCGACAGCAGCGGCACCCTCGTGTGGGAAGGCTCCGCGGGCATCGGCCGCGATGGGCAGGGACCCATCTCGTGCGTGGCGGACCTCAACGGTGACGGCCGGCCCGAGCTGATCGGGGGCAACACGGCGTACACGACCACGGGCACCGTGGCGGGTGGAGACTTCAGCGGGTCGATTCTGTGGGAGTCGGAGGTCGGCGACGGGCGCTGCGGCATCGCGGACTTCAACGGCGACGGGCTGCCCGAGGTCATGCTCGTGCGGGGCGGATCCATTCACGCGCTCAACGGGCAGACCGGCGCCGAGATTGCCTCGTTCGCGATTCCCGGCACCAACGACCGTGGCGGGGCGCCCAACATCGCGGACTTCAATGGGGACGGACGTCCCGACGTGGCAACCGCAGGGGCGAACTTCTACGTCGTCGCCGAGTTCGACGGGACCGCGTTCGCCGAGCTGTGGCGTGCTGCGACCGAAGACGACTCCTCGCGGGTGACGGGATCCTCGGTGTTCGACTTCGACGGCGACGGCACCAACGAGGTCATCTACAATGACGAGTTCTTCATTCGCATCTATCCCGGGGTCGAGCCGGACTGTCAGCTCAGCCCGCCGGGGCCCGGCTGCGACGGGATCATGACCGACGACGAGGTGCTCTTTCAGGACCCCAACACGTCGCGGACGCGCACGGAGTACCCCGTCGTCGCCGACGTCGATGGGGACTTCAAGGCGGAGCTGGTGTTCTCGAACAACTCCGACATCTCCTGGGGGCTCGACGGCGGCATCGAGGTCTGGGAGGACGCGCTCGACAACTGGGTCGCGACCCGTCCGGTCTGGAATCAGCACAGCTACCACATCACCAACGTCGAGGTGGACGGCACCATCCCCGCGATCGAGGCCGACGCTTGGGACACGCCGGGGTTCAACGCGTACCGACGCAACGCCCAGGGCTTCTCGAACTTCTGCGCGCCCGACCTCGCGCTGTTCGACCTGCGGGTGGACCAGGTCGTCTGTCCGACGCTCGAGCTCAGCGTCGACGTGGCGAACATCGGCTGCCTCGGCGTCGGCCCGGGCGTGTCGGTGTCGTTCTACGAGGAGGAGGCGGGGCTGCTGGGCACCGCGACCACGCAGGGTCCGCTGCCCGCAGGCGCGTCGGAGACCGTCACGCTCTCGACGGGGCAGTCGATTCCTTCGGCCACGATCTACGCCGTGGTCGACGACGACGGGACCGGGGCGGGCGCGCTCAACGAATGCGACGAGTCAAACCAGACCGAGCCTCAGCTGGTCTGCACGCCCGTCGGCTGAGTCAGCTCGGATCCATCGCCGGGTCCATATTTGGATCCATCGCCGGGTCCATATTTGGATCCATCGCGAAGCGCAGCAGCGCCTCGGCCTCGGCGTCGCGCCCCTGCGCATAGAGGGCCTCGCCGAGGTTTTTTGTGGTTGCGAGGTAGCCTGCGAGCAGGTCGGCCGCGAAGGGGTGGCCGCCGTAGAACGCGTCCTTGGGGATGGCCCCGTAGCGGCGCAGCGCGGCTTTGTGGCGCGTGAGCACCTCGTCGGCGGTGGGCGGCGGCAGCCGAGGGTGGACCAGGCGCCACAGCACGCCCTCGGGCACCCGAGGCAGCCCGACCGAGTGCCGCGAGAAGTCGTTGCTCAGGTACAGCGGGACGTCGTCCCACGCGGGGTCGGCCTGCAGGGCGGTCAGCAGTCGCACCGGCTTGTCGATATCGGGCAGCCCGGGCATGCGCTGCCGCAGACGCGCGCGGTACCACGGATGGGCCAGCAGCGAGGCGTCGATGTACAGCACGCCTGGACCCTCGCCCAGCACCTCTTGGGCGTAGAGCATGGGGAACGTGCGGTGGTCGTCGGTGCCCACGATGATTGCGCGCTCGGCCTCGGGCGTGCGTACGGCATCGACCGCGTACTTCTCGACCCACGGATTGTCTGCCGGGACGCCGTGCCACGCGGTGAAGATGAGCTGCCGCAGCACGAGCAGACCGCCCCCGATTGCCAACCCCAGGCCAGCGCGACCACGCGACGCAGCGGCGGCCGGCAGCGGGGCGAGGGCCAGCGCGCACACGGGGACCAGCAGCGCGATGGGCAGGAGGTCGAATCGCTCCAGGATCCACGCGCTGAACGGCGAGGTTGGATCCAGGTTGTGCGCGGTGGGGAAGAGCGTGCCGCTGAAGACGACGCTGAGCACGAGGCCGATGCGCAGCCGCAGGGGCAGGGGTCCCCGACGCACCGCGAGGACGCAGACGATCCCGATCAGCGCGGCGCCGAGCAGCCAGTGGGGGCTGAGCTGGGCCGACAGCGCGCCGCCCTGCACGGTGTACGCGCGCCGCAGCTGCGCCCACGCGGGCGGGCGCTGGTCCTGCAGGCTGAGCTGGAAGACGCCGTAGTCGGCGCGGGTGACGTGGTGGAGCCAGCCGCCGAGGGTCTCGGTCTCTCCCCAGGCCCACGCTGCCTCGGGTCCATGGGCGCCGAGCATCAGCGTGAACAGCACGGTGAGTCCGAGCAGGCTGCCGGCCAGGCCCGACAGACCCGCCTTGAGTACGGCGGCCGGCGTGCGCTCGTCGGGCCAGGCTGCGGCCACCGCCAGCGGGAGCAGCAGCACCGCCGTGAGGTGGTGTCCGACGCCGAGGCCGAGCGCGAGGCCAAGCATCCACGGCGGGGCGCGACGAACGACCGCGAGCCAGGTGAATCCACCGGCGACGAGCAGGAGCGGGCCCCACACCTCGGCGTCGAAGACGTGCAGGACGACGGTGCTGGTCGAGGCCAACAGGAGCGTGACCAGCGTTGCGACCGTGACTGCGCCGCGGGCGGGTGCCTCGGGGACGCAGCGCAGCGCGACGCGGTGCAGCAGGGCGATGCCGCCGATGCCCGCCAGGGCGCAGGGCACCGAGGCCGCGAGGACCGGTGGCACGCCCAACGCGAGCAGCGCCCGCGCGAGCACGCCGAGGATGCGCATCCATGGATATCCCGACGGGTGGGGGACGCCGCCGGCGAGCATGACGGTGACGAACTCGCCGGCGTCGCCCGCCTGCACGCTGCGGGGAAGGGCCCAGGCGGCCACGAGCAGGAGCACGCCGACCACGAGCGCGGTGCTGCGCCATGAGGCGCGTGTGGGACGAGACGAGTCGGTCATCGGGTCAGCAGGTCGTCGAGCGCCAGCATCCACTCTCCGGAGGCCGTCCGCACGACCGAGGTCGCCAGCATGCGCTCTCGCAGCGCGGACTCCAGGCCGGGCGTCGGCATTTGAAGCGCAAGCGGGTCGAGCAGCGACGCGAAGCCTTCGGCGTCGGGGTCGAGCGCGGCGCACCCGTCGGGCCAGGCGGCGAGCGTGACCTGGCGTCCTTCGCGGTCGAGGATCGGCTGCAGCCAGGGGTTCGCGTGCTGGCACAGCGCGTCGAGCAGCTCGTCCGACCAGCTCTCTGCCGCGTCGATGACGATGCCCTCGGAGGAGAGGCGAGCGTGGCTCGACCCGGCGCCGAGCGAGGCGCCGCTCATCGAGCCTGCCGCACCGCCGAGCTCGTTGATGTCGGCGACGGGGGCGCGGAGAATCGCCAGCGCGGCGTCGGCCGAGGGCCGTGCGTCCGGGTCGTCATGCTGCAGGGCGCGGGCGAGTTCGTCTTCGGGCGTGGGCTCGTCCGGTTCGGCGTCGAGGACCCCGTCGAGCAACCACTGCAGCAGGACGCCGACCGCGTACAGGTCGCTCTTGACCGTCGGCGCGCCGCCGCCACGGATCTCCGGCGCGGTCACGGCCATGAGCTCTTCGAGCCCGCCGGTGTGCGTGGCGGTGAGCCCAGAGAGGTGGTGCCCGCCAAAGGGCGGCGCCAACGGGCGGCCGGCGGCGTCGAAGGTGATCAAACTGGGCAGCAGCCAGCCGTGGACGAGGCCCCGGGCGTGCGCGGTGGTGAGTCCCTCGAGCAGGAAGGCCACCAGCGCGCGGGCACGGGAACGGACCCGCCGCATCCCGGGCGGGCGCAGCAGGCTGCGGAGCGAAGGGCCCTCGGTCCGCGGCATCACCAGCAGACCGGCGCGGGGGTCGAGCCGAAGAATGGGGCGGATCGCAGGGTGTCCGAGATCCGCGGCCGCCTGGGCGACGGCCCCGAAGGCATCGAGCTGGGCGAGCACGTCGGGGTCGACCTCGGGGGCGTCGCCGTGCTCGGCCAGAAGCAGGTGGAGCTCGACCTCCTCGAGCGTGGCGCGATCGAGCGCGAGGTAGGTGCTGCCGACCATGCCCGCGCCGCCCAGGGCGGTGACGCGGTAGCGGCCGGGGCTGACCGCGTCGACCGAGCGCGACGACTGCCCGCGAAGCACCATCTGCGCTGCGAGGTCGTGACCGAGGGCGGTCAGCGCACGGCCGAGCTGGTCGCGGGTGTCGTCATCGTCTTCATCGAGGCGCAGCGCCGACTGAGAGAACTGCGCAGCACCCTCGGCGTCGCCCAGCTCCCACGCCAGCGATGCCGCGAGCGCGAGGGCGGCGTGGGAGTGGAGTTCGCGTTCGCGAATGACGTCGAGCGCCTCCTTGACCTCGCCGGCCTCGGCCAGCGAGCGCGCGGCACCCAGCGCGTCGCCGCCCTTGAGCAGGGCGCGGGCCTGGGCGGCGGGGTCGTCTCGCAGCGCCAGCAAGCGGGCGGCCTCCATCGAGCGGCGTCGCTTCTGCAGCAGCGCGATTGCGGCGTCGAGCTCGTCGCCGACCGCGTCCTCTTCGATGTCGGAGAGCACGGTGTCGAGGTGTGCCCCCGCACCGGACTCGATCGCGATGCGCAGGGCGTCGAGCTTGTGGTCGGCGTCGCGGTAGGCCGCCAGCGCGCCGTCCCAGTCCCAGATCTGCTCGAGCACCCAGCCGGCGAGCTCGGGACGACCCCGGGCCCGGAGCGAACGCGCTGCGTCCTCGTGAAAACCACCGGTGAGCTGCTCGCGCTCGGCGGGCTCCAGCTCGTCTTCGGGCTTCACGGCGCGGCGGGCTCCTGGCCGCTGGGCTGCACGGGCTCGACCTTCATCTCGACGCCGGCGGACTGCGGGGCCTCGGTGCGGCTGGGGTCGGCCACCAGCGTCACCAAGCCCAGCGGCAGCCACCAGTACTTGTCGAGCGGGACGACACCCGCGGGGCCTTCGGCGACCCGCGCGAGCGCCATTCCGGCCAGGGCGCGGCGGGGCCGAGCTTGTGCGTCTGCAAGGTACGCGGATGTCTCTCGAGGGCAGGGGCCGGTCAGCCGCGTCTCGAGGTCCTCGTCGGTGCCCAGCTCGCCGTGTATCCACAGCGCCGCGGCGGCGAGACAGGCCGCGTCGAGCTCGGCCTCCAGCGCGGTCGCGGCCGCGTCGGTCGCCTCGGGGGTGCCGAGCAGCAGCGCGGTCCGCAGCGTGTACGCCTGGGCAGCGCGGGTCAGTCGCCCGCCGACCGAGGAAAGGACCGGGGGCAGCGCGGCGTGGTTCGTGGCGCGCGTGGTGGAGACGAGGGCGGTGTCGACGAGCGCCATCGACAGCTCCGCGTCGGTCAGCGGCGTCGCGCCCAGGCCGGCCACGAACGATGCGCAGCCGAAGTCACCGGGCGCGAGCGAGGGCGGTGAGGCGGCCAGCGCGGCCAGCGGGGTCCAGGCCGATTCGCATCGCGCGAGGTCGACCGCGGCAGGAGGCGCCTTCGCTGGGGCGGGGCGCTTCTTGGTCAGTGCACCGAGCTGCGCGACGGTGCTGCCGAGCTTGGTGAACGAGGCCGTCGCGTCGGCCCCGACGTTCTCTTCGACCTCCAGCCGCCGCTGCAGCTCCTTCGCAGGCACGCGATTGGGCAGGCGACGCACGAGCGCGGGGCTGGCTGCGGGCGGCACGACGGCGTCGTAGGCGACCTCGTCGGCCGCGGGCAGAGCGGCCGCGACGGCGTCGAGGTGGGTGGCGTAGCTGCGCAGGGCGGTCGGGGCGTCCGACAGGTCGTGACGAAGGGCCTCCACCCGCGTGGCGAGGGCACGGGCGTCGTCACGGGCCGCTCGGGTCGTGGCGATCGAGGCGGCACCCAGCTCGCGTTGGGCGAGTGGAAGCGCGGCCGCCAGCGCGCGCAGCGAGGCTTCGCAGTGCGTGCACGTGCCCGTGCGACGCGCATCGGTCTCGAGCGCGTCGACGACGCCCTCGGCGTGCATCAGAACCCAGCCCGGGTCGGTGCGATACGGGCGGCGACGGTCGAGCGCATCGCGGGCACGGTCGAGGACGAACCGGGCGGTCAGGGCAACCACCCGGTCCCGCGATTCGAGCAGGCGCGCCTGCAGGCCCTCGCTCTCCCGGGCGGCTTCGACGACCGCGGCACGAAGCGCCTCTCGCCCGGCCGCGCCGATCGGCGGCAGACCCGGCGCCGTGCCGTCTCGAAGCGCGGACGTGAGCGGGTCCTCGAGCGCGGCCACCCGCGCGGACAGGGGCGCGAGCCGGGTCAGCGCCTCGCGCTGGGCCTTGGCCTGCACCTCCGTCGTGGGGGCCTTCGGCTCGGTCGCCGAGTCCTCGGTGGGGGCCGGCGGAGCATCCGTCTCGCACGCGCCGAGGCCGAGCGCGCAGGCAACGGCCCACGCGCGTACGGGACGGACGCGACTGCGTTCGCGCGTCGCCTTCACGACGCTCAGTGGGTGAGGCCCGGTGCGGGGAAGGGCTGCAGGAACTCCTTCACCCGGCCGGCGAGGTCCGAAGCGAACGCATCGGAGACCTCACCATCGTGCTTGGCGGCTTCACGCACGCCTTCGTCGATGAAGCCAGCCACCGCGCCCATGTGCTCGGCCTTGAGCCCGCGCGAGGTGAGGGCGGCCAAGCCGACCCGGACCCCCGAGGGGTCGAAGGGCTTGCGCTTGTCGAAGGGAATCGAGTTGCCGTTGAGTTCGATGCCGCAGCGGTTGAGCGCCTTGGCGCCGATGCGGCCCGAGATGCCGGTCGGGGTGAGGTCCACCAGCAGGAGGTGGTTGTCGGTGCCGCCGGTGATCAGCGCGTGGTCCCGCTCGATGAGGGCTTCGCCCAGCGCCTTGGCGTTGGCGACGACCTGGTGCGCGTAGTCCTTGAACTCCGGCTTGAGCGCCTCGCCGAACGCGACCGCCTTGGCGGCGGTGCTGTGGTTGTGGGGGCCGCCCTGAAGGCCGGGGAAGACCGCCTTGTCGATCGCCTTGGCGTGCTCTTTCTTGCTGAGGATGAGCCCGCCTCGGGGGCCACGCAGGGTCTTGTGCGTGGTCGTGGTGACCGCCGCGGCGTGGGGCACGGGGGAGGGGTGCGCTCCGCCGGCGACGAGGCCCGAGATGTGGGCGATGTCCGCGACGAGGTGCGCTCCGACCTCGTTGGCGATCGACGCGAAGGCTTCGAAGTCGAGCTGGCGGGGGTACGCGGACAGACCGCACCAGATCAGCTTGGGCGAGTGTTCCTTCGCGAGCGCGCGGACCTCGTCCATGTCGATGCGGTGGTCCGACTCGCGGACGCCGTACTGGACCGCGTTGTAGTAGATGCCGGTTGCGGAGACCTTCCACCCGTGGGTGAGGTGACCGCCGGCGGGCAGCGACATGCCCATGGTGACGTCGCCGGGCTCGACGAGGCCCAGCAGCACCGCGAGGTTGGCTGGCGAGCCGCTGTACGGCTGCACGTTGGCGTGCTCGGCTCCGAAGAGGGTCTTGGCCCGTTCGATCGCCAAGGTCTCCAGCGGGTCGATGACGTCCATGCCCTCGTAGTAGCGACGGCCCGGGTAGCCCTCGGCGTACTTGTTGGTGAGGCTCGCCGCGCTCGCCTGCAGCACGGCCCGGCTCGCGTAGTTCTCCGAAGCGATCAGCCGCAGGCTGTCGCGCTGTCGGGTGTCCTCGGCCGCGATGAGCTGGGCCACCTCGGAGTCGGCGTCTGAGAGTCGGGGATCGAAGGTCACGACGGGACCGTAACCAATCCGACGAAGGGGCGCTATGGTGCGGGCCGTGGACGTCTTCCCCCCCGAAGAGACGCTGCGCACCCGCTTCGCCGAGCCCTCGGCGCCGGCGCTGGTGCCGGTGTGGACGGAGGTGCTGTGCGACACCCAGACGCCGGTCGGTGCGTTCGCTCGCGTGCGCGCCGTGGCACCGACCCGCTTCTTGCTGGAGTCGGTCGTCGGCGGTGAGCGATGGGCTCGGTACAGCTTTCTCGGTGTCGGCCACCGCTTGCACGGTCGCGCCGCCTGGCAGGATGGTGCGGGCCTGCGCTGGACGTGGACCGCGGCTGAAGGCTTCACGCTTCCGCCGGGGTTGGCCGCCGACGGTCTCGGCTCGGTGCGTGCGGTGCTGCACGCGCTGCGGGGAGAAGCGCAGCCGGATCTGCCGCGCTTTTGGGGAGGCCTCGTCGGGGTGTGCGGCCACGATTTCATCCGCGCGGTCGAAGCGCTGCCACCCCCGCCGGGGCGAGCGCCGGACGCGGTCCCGCCGATGGAGCTGGTCGCCACCGACACGCTCGTGATCTTCGACAACCTCACGCAGCGCGTGAAGGTGGTCGGCAGCGTGTGCCCGGCGACCGATGGTGGCCTGGAGCGCGGCTATGCGCGGGCGGTCGAGCGCATCGCGGAGATCGTGGACGCGCTGCGCGGCGACGGGGCGGCGGCGCCGAACCTGACGCTGCGAGAGCCCGAGGGCGACGACTGGCAGCCCGATCCGGCCGCTCCGTGGTCGAGGGAGAAACACCTCGCGGCCGTGGCCACGGCCAAAGAACACATCGCCGCGGGCAACATCTTTCAGGTCGTGCTATCGCAGGTGTTCGACACCCCGCGGGCCGGCCTCGACCTGCTCGACGTCTACCGGGCGCTGCGGATGACCACCCCGGCGCCGTACATGTACGCGATGGAGCTTCCGTCGGCGACGCTGGTGGGTGCGTCGCCCGAAGTGCTGGTGCGGGTCGATCGAGACTCCCGGGAGGTCACGGTCCGCCCCATTGCGGGGACGCGGCCGCGCGGACGCACCGATGCCGAAGACGTGGCGCTTGAAAAAGAGCTGCTCGCCGACCCGAAGGAGCGCGCCGAGCACCTCATGCTCATCGATCTGGGCCGCAACGACGTGGGGCGGGTCAGCGTGGGCGGCTCGGTCCAGATGACGGAGCGGTTCGCAATCGAGCGATACAGCCGCGTCATGCACATCGTCTCGGAGGTCACCGGCACGCTCCGCCCTGAGCTCGACGCGATCGATGCGCTCGCGGCCACGTTCCCCGCCGGCACGCTCAGCGGCGCGCCCAAGGTGCGGGCGCTGCAGCTGATCGATGAACTCGAACCGCAGGGCCGCGGCTGGTACGGCGGCGCGGTTGGGTACCTGGGCTATGACGGCGGGTCGGACTTTGCGATCTGCATCCGCAGCCTGGTGGCCCAAGGGGACACGTTGCGCGTCCAGGCCGGCGGCGGAATCGTCTACGATTCCGATCCCGACGCCGAGGATCAGGAGTGCCGCAACAAAGCCAGCGCGGTGCTCCGCGCGATCGAGATGGCTCGCAAAGCCCGGGAGAACGCCCGATGAAGACGCTGCCCGCCGGAGGCCGCCGCTACACCCCCGCCGACGATGGAACCGGCGCGCGGGTCCTGGTGGTCGACAACTACGACTCGTTCACCTTCAACCTGGTCCAGTACCTGCTCGAGCTCGGCGCCGTCGTGGACGTGTACCGAAACGATGCGCTCAGTGCCGAGCAGGTGGTCCAGGACGCGCCGACCCACGTGCTTCTCTCGCCGGGGCCGGGACGTCCCGCCGATGCGGGCGTCTGTGGGGACGTGTGTCGGCTGCTGTGCAGCGGCCCGCAGATCCCGATGCTCGGCGTGTGCCTGGGCCATCAGACGCTGTGCGAAGTGCACGGCGCGACGGTTTCGCGGGCCGGGCGGATCATGCACGGCAAGACGTCACCGGTGCTGCACGACGGCAGCGGCGTCTTGGCGCGGATCCCCTCGCCGTTCACCGCGACCCGGTACCACAGCCTCATCGTCGAGGAACCGACGCTGCCGCCCGAGCTTGTGGCGACGGCGCGGACCGAGGCGGGCGAGCTGATGGCGGTGCGTCACGCGACCCGGCCCGTGTTCGGCGTGCAGTTCCACCCCGAGTCGATCCTCTCGCAAGCAGGGCACCAGCTGCTGGGCAACTTCTTGGCCCACAAGGTCCCCGATGCCTGACGCGAACGTTCGCGAGGCGCTCGCGCAGGTCCGAGCCGGTCGCGACCTTACGCGCGAGATGATGACCGCGGTGATGCGGGAGATCATGGCTGGCGACGCGCACCCGGGGCAGCTCGGCGCGCTGCTGATGGGCTTGGCGATCAAGGGCGAGACGACCGAGGAGATCGTCGGTGCCGCGATGGCGATGCGCGAAGCGATGACGCCGGTACCCACCACGGTCGGTCCACTGCTCGACACGTGTGGCACCGGCGGGAGCGGCGTCCCGCGGCGCAACGTCTCCACCGCGGTGGCGATCGTGCTCGCCGCGTGCGGCGTCAAGATCGCCAAGCACGGCAACCGGGCCGCGAGCAGCCGCAGTGGCAGCGCCGACGTGCTGGAGTCGCTCGGCGTCGACATCACCGCGGGTCCCGATGCCGTCGGCCGCTGCATCGACGAGATCGGCGTGGGCTTTTTGTTCGCATTGGCGCTGCACCCGGCCATGAAGCACGCGATGCCGGTCCGCCGCGCGCTCGGGCTTCGGACGCTGTTCAACGTGCTCGGCCCGCTGACCAACCCCGCGGGGGCCACCCGGCAGCTGCTCGGCGTGTACGACCCGGCGCGCTGCGTTCCGCTGGCCGGCGCGCTGTCGGCCTTGGGCAGCGAGCGCGTGCTCGTGGTGCATGGGTTTCGCGAGGGGGTCACGGCGAGCCCCGAGGCGCCGTGGGGGATCGACGACCTCAGCCCCGAGGGGGAGTCGCTCGTCGCTCACGCCCGCGGGGGCAGCGTGCAGACCTGGGTCTTGACCCCGGAGCAGGCCGGTCTGGAGCGGTTCGGGCTGGATGAGATCGCCGGAGGGGATCCCGCCGAGAACGCCGCGGCGATGCGGGCGGTGCTCGAGGGCGCGCCGGGCCGCTACCGGGATGCCGTGCTCTACAGCGGTGCGGCCGCGATGCTCGCAGCGGGCGAAGAGGGCCCCGAAGCCTTGCCAGCCCTCGCGCGCCGGGTCGCCGCCGCGCTCGATGATGGGTCGGCTCTGGCCACGCTCGACGCGCTCGCAGCCGCCACGCAGGCAGCGTAGGCTACGGCTGCCATGACGCAGACGCATCTCGATCGGATCCTCGCCGCGAAGCGAGCCGACCTCGCGTCCGCGCGCCGCAACTCTGTTCTCGGCGCGCGACAGCTCGAGGAGGCGCTGGCCGGCCTGCCGCCCGTGCGCGACTTCGAGGCCGCCCTTCGCCAGGGGCCGGCCCCGCGCATCATCGCCGAGTTCAAGCGGGCTTCGCCGTCGGCGGGTCCGATTCGCGAGGGCGCCGACGCGGCTCAGATCGCGATGGCCTACGAGCATGCCGGGGCGGCCGCAATGAGCGTGCTGACCGACCGCCACTTCGACGGGCGGATCGAGGACCTCCGGGCCGCACGTGCGGCCACCAACCTGCCGCTGCTTCGCAAGGACTTCATCCTCGAGCGCAGCCAGATCCTCGAGGCCCGCCAGGCCGGCGCGGACGCGGTGCTGCTGATCGTCGCTGCGCTCGAGGCCCCCACGCTCAAGCAGCTCATCGACTTCGCCCACGACGTGGGGCTGCACGTGCTGTGCGAGGCCCACGATGGCCACGAGGTCGACCGCGCCATGAGTGCCGGCGCGCGGATCATCGGGGTCAACAACCGCGACCTCAAGACGTTCGAGGTCGACTTCGACACCGCGATCGCCCAGCGTGCCCGCGTGCCGCGGTCGTTCACGTTCGTGGCTGAGAGCGGCGTCGAGGCGCCCGAGCATCTGCGGCAGCTTCGCGACGCAGGCGTCGACGCGGCGCTCGTCGGGTCCCTCTTGATGGGCGCCGAGGATCCGGGCGCTGCGCTCTCGTCGATCCTCGACGCGGTCGGGTGATGGCCAAACTCAAGGTCTGCGGGATCACGCGGCGCGAAGACCTGGAGGTCTGCGACGCGCTCGGCGTGGACGCAGTCGGCATCAACCTGTGGACCGGCAGCAAGCGAGGGCTGGGCGTGCCCGAGGCGGCCGCGCTGCTCGAGGGGGCTCGCGGTGCGCAGCGCGTGGGCGTGTTCGTCGACTTCACGCCCGCGCAGGTCGCCGAAGCGGCCGCGACCCTGCATCTCGATGCGATCCAGCCGCACGGGGACGCGCCGCCCGAGGGGTTCGCGGCGCTGGGCCTGCCGTGGATCTGGGTCGTTCGCGGCACGCCCGATCTGGAGACCCTCCGCGTGCCCACGCCCGCGCCGGCGTGGGTGCTGCTCGATGCCGCGGTGCCAGGATACGGGGGCGCCGGAAAAACCACGGACTGGACGTGGGCATCCGCGGCGGTGGAGGCCTTGGCGCCGCTGCCGGTGTGGCTCGCCGGCGGCATCACGCCGGACAACGCGGCGGCCGCTCTGCTGCAGGTGCGACCTGCAGGGCTCGACGTCGCAAGTGGTGCGGAGTCCGTCGGGGCCACGCGCGGTCAAAAAGATCGCGGCCGGATCGAAGCCCTGCTCGAGGCGACGCGCGCGCCAGGGGCAGGCCCGGGCGCAGGCTGATCGAGACGACGAAGCGCGAGCGGGAACCGCACCCGGCTGATACAACGGCCGCATGACGAACCTGTCCGCAGACAACCTCCAGTTCGGTGAGTTTGGCGGGCGTTACGTCTCCGAGACGTTGATGCCTGCCGTCGAAGCGCTTGCGCACGAGTGGCCCAAAGCGTGGTCGGATCCGGCGTTCGTCGACGAGTACCGCGCGATTCTTCGAGACTATGCCGGTCGCCCCTCTGCGATGAGCGAGGCCAAGCGGCTTGGCGAGGCGCTGGGTCTCAAAGACGGCGGCCGCCTGCTGCTCAAGCGTGAAGACCTCAACCACACGGGGTCTCACAAGATCAACAACTGCGTCGGCCAGGTGCTGCTCGCCCGTCGCCTGGGCAAGACCCGCATCATTGCGGAGACCGGCGCTGGCCAGCACGGCGTCGCGACGGCGACGGTCTGCGCCTACTTCGGGCTGCCGTGTACCGTGTACATGGGTGCCGTCGACGTGGAGCGGCAGGCGCTCAACGTGTTCCGCATGCGCCTGCTCGGAGCCGAGGTGGTGCCGGTCAAGAGCGGCAGCCACACGCTCAAGGACGCGATCAACGAGGCGCTGCGCGATTGGGTCGCGAACGTCGACAGCACGCACTACGTCATCGGCTCGGTGATGGGGCCCGATCCATACCCCTCGATGGTTCGGGACTTTCACCGCGTCATCGGCGACGAGACCAAAGAGCAGGTCAAGGCGCTCACCGGTGGGCTGCCCGATGCGATCGTGGCCTGCGTTGGGGGAGGTTCCAACGCCATGGGGATCTTCGCGCCGTTCATCGATGAGCCCGAAGTGAAGCTGTTCGGCGTCGAGGCGGCCGGAGAGGGCCTCGAAGGCAAGCACGCGGCGACGATGGCGGCGGGCAAGCTGGGCGTCTATCACGGCATGCGCTCGCTGGTGCTTCAAGACGGCCACGGTCAGCTTCAGGAGGCGCACTCGATCTCCGCAGGTCTGGACTACCCTGGCGTGGGCCCTCAGCACGCGCACCTGATGGTCAGCGGCCGCGCGACGTATCTCAGCGTCACCGACGAGCAGTGCCTCGATGCGCTCTCCCAGCTCGCGCAGACCGAGGGCATCATCGCGGCTCTCGAAACGGCGCACGCGTTCGCGGGCCTGCCCGAGGTCTTGAACCAGGTCGGGCACGATGCGACCGTCGTCATCAACGTGTCCGGACGCGGCGACAAAGACATGCACACGGTGATGGAGCGGATGAACGCCGAGGCGGCGCCGAACGCCGACGAGGGGGCGCCCTCGTGAGCCGGATTGCGGACGCGTTCGACAACGCCAAGGCCGAGGGGCGCGCCGCGCTCGTCGGCTACCTCACCGCCTTCGACCCCGACCGCGAAGGGTCGCTCGAGCGGATCATGACGGCGATCGACTCCGGGCTCGACGTGCTCGAGCTCGGCGTGCCGTTCTCGGATCCCACGGCGGATGGTCCCGACGTGCAGACCGCCATGGTGCGCGCGCTGAAGTCCGGCGCGACGCTGCCGGGGGTGTTGGACCTGGCGCGCGCCATTCGAGAGCGCAGCGACATCCCCATGGTGCTGTTCAGCTACGCGAACCCGCTGATGCAGATGGGCAGTCGGCTCGGCGCCGCGGCGGCCAACGCCGGCATCGACGGCGTGCTCGTCGTCGACTGCCCGCCGCAGCACGCGGCCGAGCTTCGCGAGCCGATCGCGGCGCGGGGCCTGGACTGGATCGGCTTGGTCGCGCCCACCACCACGCCCGAGCGCATGGACGCCGTGGCCAAGGTGACCTCGGGCTTCGTCTACGCGGTCACGCTGCGGGGCGTCACCGGGGCGGCGCTCGATGTCGACTCCGACGAACTCGAGGCGCAGCTCAAGGCCGTGCGGTCGCGCTTCGACGTACCGGTGGCGGCGGGCTTCGGGGTGCGCAGCGCCAAGCAGGCGCGCACGCTCGCGGCCAAGGCCGACGGCGTCGTCGTCGGGTCCGCGCTCATCCGCGCCGGGCAGGAGAGCGTGCAGGCGCTGGGCGAGCTCATCCGCGACCTTCGGCAGGGCACCGAGGCTGGCGGATGACCCGCCTACTTGCGGAGCTTGCCCGACAGCGCAAGGCGGGCGGTGGCCATCGCCTTGCGCAGCCCTTCGTCCTCGACCTCGTGAAGCGCCTCGACGGTGTCGCCGGCGGGCTCGTCGGGCAGGTCGTTGAGCACGACCGGGGGCGGCGGCGGGGGCTCGGGCATGAGCTCGGGGATCTCGCCGACGCGGAAGCGCATCGACTTGACCACGACGTCGGGAACCGTCTCCGCGAGCCGCTTGAGCAGCTCGGGCCGCATGTAGACCAGCTCGTGCTGCCACTGCGTATCGCGAACCCAGACGGTCAGCGCGTCGGTCCGAAGGTGACCGGGCCACGCGACGCGGCTGAGTCGCTCACCGGCAAGCTGGGGCCAGGCGATCTGCAGCCGGGTCAGACGCAGGCGGTCGGGCGGCACGATGAGCCGGATCGCATGTGCGGCCAGCTCGCCCGCCGTGCGTCGCTCGCCGTGGTTCATGCGTCGACGCGCCATGCTCGGGCAGTGTGCCACGTCCTGTCGGCGCTCGTCCTCGTGGCGGCGGCTGGCTGTGCGCCGCGTCGTGGCTGGACCCGTGAGGACAGGGTCTGTGCGGCTGCGGACCCCCCGCGGGTGTGCTTCGAAGCCGCCCCGGACGCTCCGGCCACGCTGCAGGTTGGGGACGCGGCGCTCGTCCCCGGCGAGTGCGCGTTGCTGAGCGAGGGGCGCGGCGGACTGCTCAAGGTCACGGTGAACGATGGGCGGACGAACGAACCGCTGCACGCCCGGGTGAGCGTGCGACGAGGCGACGCCACGGCCGTCCGTCTGGTCGAGGACGAGCACTTCGAGCTCGAGGTCACCGCGCGCGGCTGCGACGGGTAGCATGCGCCCGTCATGATCACGCTCGACAACGTGGCGCTCAGCCACGGCGCCCAGATCCTGTACACGGGCGCGACCATGAACCTCTTCGCCGGCGAGAAGGTGGGCCTGGTCGGCCCCAACGGCGCCGGCAAGTCGACCATCTTCCGCATGATCGTGGGGCAAGAGCAGCCCGACGAGGGGCGCATCGTCGTCGAGCGCGGGGTCACGGTCGGCTACTTCGACCAGAACGTCGGGGAGATGTCCGGCCGCAGCGTGCTGGCGGAGGTGATGGCGGGGGCTGGGGAAGTGTCCGCGCTTGCCGAGGAGGTCGCCGCGCTCGAAGCCGCCATGGCGGACCCCGACAAGGCGGACGAGATGGACGCCGTCATCGAGCGCTACGGTGACGTGCAGTCGCGCTTCGCCGAGCTTGGCGGGTTCGAGCTCGAGCCGCGCGCGCAGGAGGTGCTCGCGGGTCTCGGCTTCGCGCCGGCCGTGGTGGACGACGACGTCGGCAAGCTCTCGGGCGGCTGGAAGATGCGCGTCGCGCTTGCTCGCATCCTGCTCATGCAGCCCGACGTGCTGCTGCTCGACGAGCCGACCAACCACCTCGACATCGAATCGATCCTGTGGCTCGAGCAGTGGCTGCAGGCGTATCGGGGCGCGATCATGATGACGTCGCACGATAAGGAGCTGCTCAACCGCCTGGTCTCCAAGATCGTGGAGATCGAGGGTGGGGACCTCGTCACCCACGGGGGTAATTACGACTTCTACGAGCAGCAGCGCGCGATGATGGCTGCGCAGCACGAAGCCCAGTATGCGCGGCAGCAGGCGATGCTGGCCAAGGAGCGAGATTTCATCGCCCGCTTCAAGGCGCGGGCAAGCCACGCCGCGCAGGTGCAGTCGCGCGTGAAGAAGGTCGAAAAGATCGACACGGTCGCCCCGCCACGGCGGCGGGTGGTGGTCGACTTCGACTTTGCACCGCCTCCCCGCTCGGGGGAGGACGTCGCGGTGCTGCAGGGCGTCCGTAAGGCTTACGGAGAGCACGTGGTCCACGACGGGCTCGACCTGACGATTCGACGCCTCGAGCGCTGGTGCGTGATGGGGGTCAACGGGGCTGGCAAGTCGACGCTGCTCAAGCTCATCGCGGGGGAAGGCCGCCCGGACGCCGGCAACGTGAAGATCGGCCCGAGCGTGAAGATGGCCTACTTTGCGCAGCACTCGATGGAGGTGCTCGACGCCGAAGCCACGGTGCTCGGTCAGCTCGAGGGCATGTTTCCGCGGGCTTCACAGGGCTCGCTGCGCAGCCTGCTCGGTGCGTTCGGCTTCCGTGGTGACGACGCGGAGAAGTACGTTCGCGTGCTTTCGGGGGGCGAGAAGGTCCGGCTCGTGCTCGCCGGTATGCTCTACGATCCGCCGAACTTTCTCGTGCTCGACGAGCCGACCAACCATCTCGACCTCGACACGAAGGCGATGTTGGTCCGGGCGCTCGACGGATACAGCGGCACGATGCTGTTCGTCAGCCACGACCGCGATTTCTTGACCAAGGTCTCCAACCGCGTGCTCGAACTGGGTTCGGACGGCGGACCGCGCCTGTACGAGGGCGGCTACGCGGAGTACGTGCACAGCACCCAGTGCGAGGCGCCTGGGATGCGAACCTGACCGCGCCGTGAACCGCTGCGCCCGCCCGCGCAACGTGTAGGGTGATGAAGGTTCGGAAGGCAGGGGTTCTCTTGGCGTTGGGTCTGTTCGCGTGTGACGCCGACCCGGGGCAGCGAAGCGGTACGGAAGCAGAGGACGCGCCGGGCGCGGGCAAGGCGGACGATGGGGCCGCTCCGGCTGGCGCAGGAGTCGACCCCGGCGCGCTGACGTGGTCGCAGCTTCAAACCCCCACGGTGGGCTTCGACGGCGGCCCGCTGTTCGTCAGCAACAACCCGGAGGTGGTCAACGGATACGGCGTCCTGGCGGCCTCGCAGGGCGGGAGCCCGATCGGCTGGGGGCAGCGCAGCGACGAGGCCCCCGCTGGGACTTGGAACGGCGAGAACGGTTCGTCGCAGTGCGAAGAGGGGTACACGGACTTTGGCGTGTATCTGGCCCACATTCGCGGGTCGAACGTCTCGAGCGCGGCGTTCAGCCTCGTCCTCGAGGCGCCTCAGGGCGCAAACGTCACGGTCTGGGGAGAGGTCGGGACCACCGACTGGTCCGACAGCGGCGGCTACAAGACCATCCGCGAGTCGTGGCTGAGCGCCGCGATCGCCGACGCGTTCTTCTACGGGTCCCCCTCGCAGCGCACGTACACGCTGCAGCCCGGGCAGCCGACGGTGGTTGCTGAGCAAACGGCCCGGTCGCTCGTCGAAGGGCGACTGCAGGTCAGCGCCGACGCCTGCGTGAAGGCGCTGGTCGTCGCGTCGCCACCGGGGCGTGCGACCGACTACCTCAATCGCGCCGCGGAGGGCGACGTGAAGTGGCCGGGCTGGTACCAGGGCATCGGGCACGGTCGGGCCGCGGGCATGTTCGGCCAGGACGGCGTGCAGGCACGCTCGACCCTCACGTTCCGCAGCCACGGCGCGCAGGGCGTGGGTCTGCTTCGGCCCGAAGAGTCGATCGTCGCCACCGGTCGCCCCTCGGACTCGGCCGAGATCCTGTTCGGCAACTACGGCGCGCTCATCGATGTGGACGTGCAGCTGATCAACGAGACCGGGGCCTGCAGCGACGTGCTCGTCGAGATGGTCTCCTACATCGATAAGGGCGGTACCGCAGACCGCACCCCCACGCAGTCGTTCTTCGATCGCACCGGATGGTCGGATCCACCGACGATGTTCTGGAACGGCCCGGTGCGCACGGACATCGATGGGTCGGTCTCGCAGGGACACGCAGTGCTGCGGGCGGCCCCAACCTCGGCGGAGCGCTCCAACCCGAGCCTGCCGATGCAGAGCATGCGCGAGACGTTGGGTAGCGTCCGCATGCTCGATGGCGACGTCAGCGACGTGAGCGTGCAGTTCCCCGTGCCCGGCTACATCGTCGCGCCGCTGGCGATCACCGCGACCGCGCGGCCCTGCGGGTGAGCCGGTTCAGGGCGTGGCGTCGCAGCGGGCGAGCACCGAGGTCGTGTAGCCGGGGAGTTCGTGATCGACCGCTTCGAGGATGCTATCCCGGTCCTCCGAGATCTGGAACGCATCGAGCGTCCGTACGCGCTCACCGTCGACCACGACCACAATCGAGCCGTCGAAGGCCGACAGGGCGGTCACCTCACCGCCCGCGACCAGGGGGGTGGTGGTTTCGAGTACGGGCTCTGCCTGCATGAGCGTGACGACGCCGATGGCGTCGGCGCTGCCCACGAGGGCAACCGGTCCGAATGTGCCAACCTCGGCGAGTTTGACCGAGGTGGAGTCCTCGAAAAACGCGGATCCGGCGGCGTCTGGGAGGTCGACGAAGGTCGTGGAGGGGATGCCGCCGTTCGTGCCGAACCGGACGAAGTTGCCGGCGCCGGTCGGGTCGCCCACCTGCCCGCCGGTGAGGACCAGCTGGCTGGAGGGCGGCTCGTAGTCGAGGCCGCCCAGCTGCGCCTGAATGCCGTCGATCGTCTCGCCGGAGATGCCGGAGGCTTCGATCATGCCGCTGCCTGCGTCGATGGAGACCGCCGCCAGCGTGGAGCTGTTGCCCTGGACGTTGTCGTAGATCGCGTACGCGGTGCTCGTGTCCGGGCCCCACGCGGTTCGGACGCGCCGCGGGGGGATGGGCCCGGGGAGCGAGGCGATTTCGAGGGGAGCGCCGAGCGGGCTGAGTCCGCCGGCGTCGTCGCGGGCGAAGGACTGGACCGCGAGGGAGCTGTTGAGCTTGTCCGAGCCCGCGGAGAACACCACGAGGTGGTCGGCGCCTGGGCGCACGCACTCCAGAGCCCGGGGCTCGCGGTCGAGCGGTGTGATGGCCAGCGGCTCCAGCACGCCGTCGTCGAGTCCGTAGCTGTACACGGCGCCCTCGGTCACGGCAGCCGCATAGATCGTGCCGCCGCACTCGAGCAACATGTCCTGCCCGGCCGTGTCGTCGTCGATGTCGTGGGACGACGTCTCCATTGCGATCGGCCCGGTGACCAGGCCCCCTCCCGAGAGAACGCGGGTGACCTGAACCTCGATCGTGGTCGCGGTACCGCCGTAGCTGACGACGCACATCGAGGGCGCCTCGACGCACTGGCCCTCGATACACTGCAAGAGCGGCTCACACGCCCCGCGATCGCATGGACAGCCGAGCGCGCCCGGCGGGCAGGGGTCCATTGTGTCCGTGCCGCTCGTACCGGTCGAGCCCGTGGTCCCCGTGGTCGAACCGAAGGTCCCGGTGGTGTCCTCGACGTCGGCGGTCGTGGATGACGCGTCGGCGAGGGTCTCGTCCCCGCCCTCGGTCGTCCCGGACTGCGACGTACTTCCGTCTCCTGGGACCGGCAACGGGTCGGTGAAGCATCCTCCGATGCACAGACACCCCAGGGCAAGCCGAGCGCGCACGGCAGCATGGTACCGGCGTGCGCGCGGGCTCGGCTACCAGCGACCGGCGATGTTCTGGATGAACGAGTACGGATAGCCCCAGTTGGGCGCGGACGCATCGTTGAGCCGAGCCATGAGCGCGTCGGGGATGTCGACGTCGGCCGCGGCGAGGTTTTTCTCCAGCTGCTCCAGGCTCCGGGCCCCGAAGATGACCGACGTGACGGCGGGCCGCTTCATGGCCCAGGCAAGCGCGACGGCGGCTGCCGGCCGGTCGAGCTCTTTGGCGACGGCGTCGAGGGTCTCGATGACGGTCCAGGTGTGCTCGGTGTTGCGGCGTCCGAACTGGTCCTTCCACTGCTCGAGTCGCGAGCCCGCCGGAGCCCCCGACTCGCGCCTGTACTTGCCCGTGAGCAGGCCGCCGGCCAGGGGCGACCACGGCAGCACGCCGAGTCCGTTCTCCAGACATGCGGGCACGTGCTCGCGCTCGATCGAGCGCTCGAGCAGGCTGTACTGCATCTGCGCAGAGACGAAGCGCTCGAGCTTCTGGTCGCGGCTCGTCCACAGGCTGTCGACGAGCCGATAGGCCGCGTAGTTGCTGCAGCCGACGTAGAGCACCTTACCCTCGCGGACCAAGTCGTCGAGCGCCCGGAGAATCTCGTCTTCGGGCGTGGCGGTGTCCTGCATGTGGACCTGGTAGAGGTCGATCCGATCGGTCTTCAGGCGGCGCAGGCTCGCCTCGACGGCCTGGCGGATGTGCAGGCGTGAGGCGCCCTTGTGGTTGGGGCCATCGCCCATCTTGAAGCGGAACTTGGTGGCGAGCACCACGTCGTCGCGGCGTCCGTCCCGTTCGAACCACGCGCCGATGATCCGCTCGGTCAGCCCGTCTTGGCCGTACACGTCGGCGGTGTCGAAGAAGTTGACCCCGGCGTCGAGCGCCGTGTTCATGATGCGGAACGAGGTTTCTTCGTCGCAGCCGACCTTGTGCATGAACGAGTTCGAGTCGGCTTCGCCGAACGTCATCGTGCCGAGGCATAGGGAAGACACTTTGAGGCCGCTGCGGCCGAGGTTGCGGTACTCCACGCGCGCCAGCGTACGCGGTGCCGCTCGGTATCTGACGCCGGCCTGTCCAGCGTCAGCGCGCTGCGTCGCCGGCGTCCCGGGCGATGAGCGCGGCGCTGCGCCGACGGACGCCTTCGGCCGGGGTCACGACGGCGTCATCGGTCGCGACCTGACGCCGCAGGTAGGCGAGCCGGCCATCGTCGAGCTCATCGAGCGTTGCGCGCAGCAAGGGCACGGCGCTCGCGACCGCGGGGTCGGGGGCGCGTCGGGCCCGGTCCAGGGCGATGCGCAGGGCGTCGGGCCGGCGGCGCAGGACGACGACGGCCCGGGCCAGCGCGTAGCGGCGCGTGAAGGCGTCGTCGGCCGCCTCGATCGCCTCGAGCTGTCCGCGGGCGACCACGCTCGCCGAAGGCCACGTGGGATCCGGCGCGTGCTCGAGCGTGCCCGTCGCCGTGCCCGTGCCGCGCTTGGTCGCGTTCTCGACGCGCTTGTGCAGCCGCTCGACGTATTCGTCGCCCTCGGCCGCGCCCAGCTCCTGCTGCAGCAAGCCCTCGATCGACGCGACCGACAGGTTTCCTTGCTTGCGCAGCGTGAGTGCGCGTCCGATCGCGAGGTCGATGAGGCCGTGCTCCATCAGGCGGGGGAGCTCGGCCGCGATCGGAGCCAGGCGCGACGGGGCGAGGGGGCCGGTCTCTCCGTCGAACGACTTGGCGAGCCGAGCCTTCACGTCTGAGCGCAGCAGGTAGCGGCGCCCCATCACCAGTTCATGGGCGGCCAGCGGTACGTCGCCGGTGCTCGCATCGGCCTCCAGCGCGAGCACGGCGCGGAGCATCGCGCGCTCGGTCTCCGTACACAGGCGATGCAGCCCGCGGACGCGTCGGTGCCAGTATGCTGCGCAGAAAGCTCGGCCGTGGGCGATCGCCTGCGCGGCGAGCAGTCGTCCGAAGGGTCCGGGCGGACGGGTTGGCTCGATCCCCAGCTGGCGCAGGGCATGGGCGTAGACCTTGGCGAGATACCCACGCGCCCGGGCGCGGGCCTCGGGGCCCAGGCCGCCGGCGTGCAGCTGGGCGCGGGCGAGTGCGGCCGTAGCCAACACCTCGTCGCTCAACGGGGTGACGATCGCGGTCGCGGGGTCGGGCAGGCGCGCGTCGACGACGACGTCCGCCGGCGCGTCGACCAGCGCCACCAGCTTGGCCAGCGAGGCGAGCTCGGGGAAGGGCGCGAGCAGGGGGACCCGGCGTCGCGCGGCGTCGGAGGAGTCCGCGGAGAGCAGGACCGTCCGTGCTGTCACGGCATCGAGCGCGGCGTCGGGGCACAGCACCGGGAGAACCGCGGCGGCATCGAGGTCGTCGGCGGCGAGGTCGAGCACCGCGGCACAGTCCACGGGCAACGATGGCGGCGCCGGCTGGGGGAGGCGAAGCGGCTGGCCGAACGCTGGCGTCGCGGCGGGGGCCGTCGCCTCAGCGCAGCCGGCAAGCAGCAGCAGGCTACTGCTCGACCAGGCGGCGAATGACTTCGCGGAGGCGATGCACGCCACCCATGTCGCGCGCCATGAACTCGAGGCCAACACCATCGGGGTGGTCCGTGTTGCGGACGATGGATAACACCTCGAGCGGGCGCTCGCTGCCTGGCGGCATGATCTCGATGATCACCTCTTCGCCCGAGGCGGGGCGGGTGTCCTCGGCGGTGAGCAGGAGCGCACCCCCTTCGGAGATCTCCGAGAGCGCCGCAGAGACGAAGTCGTTGGTGTTCTGGCGACGCCAGCGAATCTCGACCATCACGGGCAGCCGCACGTGGCGACGGCGCGCGGTGAGCTTGAGGTCACCCGCGCCGACCTTCCGCAGAAACTGCAGCTTGGTCCACTCCGTGCCGGTGCAGCGAAGCACGCCACCCGCGCGAACGCGCAGTCGCGGCCGCGCAGGGTGCCATTCCTGCCCGATCGCGCGGACCATCATCTTGCCCGGCAGGCTGGGGAAGTAGACCTCGAGCAGGACTTCCTCCCCGGGTTCGAACGCGTCGGTCGTGAAGACCTGCAGCGCGCTCTCTTCGCCTGGAGCATCGAGGGCTTCGACGAAGGCCTCGGGGGACGCGTAGTGGCAGCGAATTTTTCGCAATGGCGGCTACAACTCCGAAGGAACTTGTAGCTGGTTGTACCACATCAATCCTGGGCCTCAACGTTCAAGATGTCCCAGCCAGACGCGGTCACCGAAGCGCGTCCGAGCTTCGCCCCGGGGCGCCGGACCCGTATGATGCGCGCCACCCGTGCGCCCGTCGTTTGCATCGTCGTCCAAGCCCTGCCCGGTGGTGCTCGTCCCCACCTACAACGAGCGGGAGAACATCGACACGATCCTCGCGGCAATCCGGCGAGAACAGCCCGATTTCCACATCTGCGTCATCGACGACGCGAGTCCGGATGGTACCGGTGCGATGGCCGATGCGTGGGCGGCGCGAGATGAGCGCATCCACGTGGTCCATCGCGCCGGCAAAGAAGGGCTGGGTCGCGCGTATCTGCACGGCTTCGAATGGGCGCTCGAGCACCCGGCGGGCTTCACCCACGTGTTCGAGATGGACGCCGACGGCAGCCATCCGCCGCGCTTTTTGGGCGATCTCCTGCAAGCGACGCTCGACGGCGCAGACGTCGCCCTTGGCTCGCGCTACGTGCCCGGCGGTGGCATCACAGGGTGGGGCCCGCATCGCCTGGCCCTGTCGTGGGGCGGCAGCCTCTACGCCCGGACGGTGCTCGGGGTTCGGGTCCGAGACCTCACCGGCGGCTTCAAGTGCTTCAGCCGCCACGTGCTCGAGGCCCTGCCGATGAACGAGATCCTCACGGTTGGTTACGGCTTTCAGATCGAGGTGACCTACAGGATCCTCAAGGCGGGCTTTTCCGTGCAGGAGGTACCGATCATCTTCCCCGACCGCGAGCGCGGAGACTCGAAGATGTCGATGCGCATCTTCTGGGAGGGCGTGACCTCGGTGTGGAAGCTTCGTCTGGGCAAGTAGGCAGCACCATGAGCAGCACCAAGGTCTATCTGTCTTCTCAAGATAGGGTCGTGGACCCCGCCGACGCGACGGTGAGCGTGTTCGATCGCGGCTTTCTCTACGGGGACAGCGTGTACGAGACCATGCGAACCGCGGGCGGGGGCAAACCCGTCGAGCTGCAGCGCCACCTCAAACGCCTACGCCGCAGCGGTGACGGGATCGGCATGGACATTCCGCTGGGGGCCGACGCGCTCGAGGCTTTGATCGCGCGAACGCACGCCGCGACGGGCAATGACGAGAGCTACGTGCGGATGATGATCACCCGCGGCAGCGGACCGATCGGGCTCGACACGCGCCGGTCCGCCGACCCCACCATCGTGATCGTCGCGCAGCCGCTGCAGCTGCCCACCGACGAGGCCTACGCCAAGGGACTTGCTGCGGTGCTCGTGCAGGTGGACAAGGCTGGGGGCGGCTTGGTCGACCCCGGTATCAAGACCGGCAACTACCTCAACAACATCATCGCGCTTCGCGAGGCGACCAGCCGCGGAGGAGACGACGCCATCCTCTACACGTCGGCGGGCGAGGTGGCCGAGGGCGCGACGAGCAACGTGTTCGCGGTGATCGACGGCGTGCTGTGTACGCCGCACCTGCGCGCGGGCCTGCTCGCTGGCATCACGCGGCAGGTCGTCTGCGAACTCGCGGCTGACGTCGGGCACCCCGTCACCGAGCAGGTCGTCCACCCCGAAGACCTGCGCCGAGCCCACGAAGTGTTCCTGACCAGCTCGGTCCGCGGGATCATGCCGGTCACCGCGGTCGATGGCGTGGCGGTCGGGCAGGGCAGCGTTGGGCCCGTGACGGCGGCGCTTCGGGAGCGCTACGCCGCATACATCGACGGCTACGGCTGACGCGCGCACCGCAACGCGCCGGAACTTGGGTGCTTTCTCGTCCTTGCTTCGAGGGAGGCGCACGGGCTAGGTTCGCGCTCTTCCGATGATCCCGATCGAGATTTGCAAGCACCTGGGTCCCGAGCGCACCGACGCGTTCTACAACGAGCTCTCGGGCAAAGAGATCCGCGCCGTGCTCAAGGCCGGCGGCTCCCACTCCGGCGTGCCCGCGACCGCGTTCACACGTGCGCTCCGCCTCAAGACGTGGCGCAAGCGGTTCGACGCCGAGTTCGGAAAGGAAAACCAGCAGCTCGCGCTGGCGTTCCTCATCGAGTGGCTCATGCGGCACCACCGCGAGATGCTCGTCGAGTACCTCGACTTCCTCGGCGTGAAGCACCGCCAAGGCGAGACCGACGAGGATTTCTGCGAGACCAACTCCCCCGAGAAGCTGCGCGAAGGTGCGACGATGCTGCTGGGCAAGTACGAGAAGCACCACGTCGCCGTGTACCTGCTGCTCGTGGGTCACCTGCAGGAGACCCACGTCTTCGACCAGACGCCCGAGCTGCTCGAGGCGCTGGGCATGTCGGCTGCCGACGCCAAGGCGTACGCCGAGAAGCACGCCGCCGAGAACCCGGCGTCCGAAGGCGCGGCCTGAGCCGAAGGGGAGCGCAATGGACCGGCTCGGCATGCTTCGCTCGATGGTCGCCGCCAAGCCGGACGACCCGTTCCCCGCCTATGGCCTGGCCATGGAGCTCACCAAGACCGGTGCGCTCGAGGAGGCTCGGTCCACGTTCGATGCGCTGATCGAGGCGCATCCGGGCTATGTGCCGACCTACCTGATGTTCGGCAACTTGCTCGTCCGCATGGGCGACAAGACCGCGGCGCTGGGCACCTATGACGCTGGCATTGCGGCGGCGACGCAGGCAGGGGACGATCACTCTCGCGGCGAGCTCGAGCAAGCCAAGGCCGAGCTGGCCGGAGATGACACGTGAGGGACCTGCCTGCGCTTCGTTTCGCCTCGCCGCGAAAGCTGCCGCGGGCCAACAGCCTCGACGGTCGCGTGGTCGTCCTCGACATCGCCTTTGCTGCCGAAGGGCTTGGCAAAGGCTTCGAGAAGACGACCGGCAAGTTCATCAAGAACCTCGGCGATCGGCTCGCGAAATGGGTCGACCACCACGACCACCCGCTGCACGAGCGCTTTGCCGCGGACGAGCGGTTCGAGCTGTGTACGAAGGCTGAGCACGGCGCGTGCCCAGAGATGATCACGCCCGAGATGGTCGCGCAGACCGGTCCGGTCGACACCGTGCTCAGCCACTTCGACCTCGACGGGCTGTATGCGGCGGCGAAGTGGGTGCTCGGCGGTAAGCAGCCCTACGCGGGCGCCGACGACGACGCGCGGGCCGTCGACACCCGGATCGGGGAGCCGTCGCCCGAAGCGGCGCGCATCGACCACGCGCTGCGTGCCCACTGGCTCGACGACACGCTCAAGCGTCGCGTGGTGCTCTACCTCGTCGGCGGGCTCAAGAAGGGCGTCGAGCGAACGAGCATCGACGAAGCCGCGGCCGACTTCCGGCGCATGGCGGACGCGTCGAAGCGTCTCGCCGAGCAGTACGCCGTGGCCGATGGCATCGCGTTCGTGGAGCTGGGCTCGGACGCGCCCAAGTGTGACAAGACCGAGCTCTTGCTGCTGGGTCAGCAGGTCGCCACGGTTTCGGTGGTGGTCGAGGCCGGCAACGCCACGATCGCCGCGCCCTTCGAGAGCGGCTTGAACTTCGTCGAGCTGCTCGACCTCGGCGGTGGCATGCCCACGCGGGTCAACATTCCCAAGAAGCGCCTCTCGGACGCTTTGACCACGATCAAAGCCGCGCTCGCCAGCCGCGGCTGAGTCGCGACCACGTCGACCTTCGCCCCCAAGAGCTGGTGCCGACCGTGGCAGACGACCTCTGTGGGGCACTTTGAGACGCCATCGCTGGAGGCAATCGCAGGGGGGACGCACGGCGTACACTGCCGTCGATGAACCGCCTCCACGTCCTGCTCGTCTCCGCTGCGCTTCTCGGTGGATGCAAGGTCTCGTTCGGCTCCGGCGCTGACACCAAGCCGCCGACAGGCGACGGCGCCGATGCGCCTGCATCGAAGGCTCCTTCAGCCGATGCGACCACGAGCGACAGTGGCGCAACGCGGACCAACCCCGAGGGCGGGGCGACGCGGACCAACCCGGCCGCCGCGGGGGGGATGCGCGCCAACCCGGGCACCAAGCCGACGACCTGGGCAGAGGGCCTCGCGGCGCTCGACCCCGCCTCGGACGACGCGTTCACGGCCGTCACCGGCCTCTTCGTGGAGATGCACCCCGTCGGAAAGACGCGCGCGTCGACCCTGAGCAAGGACCTGTACGAGCTGATCGGCTTCGTGCTCAAGATCGGCGGTGCGCAGGACGACCGCGTCCGTGCCGACGAGGCCTTGCGCGCCGCGGCATGTCAGAGCGCGGGATACGACTGCGGCACGCCCACCGACGCGGCCAAGGCCGAGCTCGCGGCGCTGCAGGCACGTGGCATCCGCTACTACTACGCCGGCGAGGGCACGATGACCGTCGGCGTGGATCACGAGGGCGTCGCTTCGGCCGTCGACGCCGTGCTCGACGACCCTTCGCGGCAGCACATGAAGACCATGCACGCTTCGATGCTGTTCTCCTCGGCCTATGACGAAGGCGGATACAACGGACCGCCCAAGCTCGCCGTGGATGCGCTGCTGCAGTGGGAAGCGCTGCAGGCGAACGCCGGCCCGTACGCGGCGATCGCCTCGAAGGGGACCGCGGACGCCCGCGACGCCTATCTGCGGCTGTGCGACCACGGCGAGTACGACAAGCCATCGTGCCAGGCGAGCAAGGAACTCCAGGCCTCCTACAACGGGTTTGCCAAGGCGCATCCGGACTCGCCGTCCGCCCCGGTGGTGAAGGCGTTCGTGAGCACGATGCGACGACGCCGCTGGAAGGCGACGCGCGCGCAGCTCGACGCGGCGGTGACGTCCGCGCTCGAGCAGCTGAAGTAGGGCTCAGGTGGGGGGCGGGATCTCGGGGCGCAGGCTTGCGAACCCGATGACGCCGTGGTCGTCCTGCAGGCGACGGATGAGCTCCGCCTGGCCCTCGGCGTGGTAGCTGCTGCGGACCAGGGGGCCGCTCTCGACGTGCTTGATGCCTGCGGCGCGCGCGTAGTCGGCGAGCATGTCGAACTCGTCGGGGCGGACGTACCGCTCGACGGGCAGGTGCTTCCGGCTGGGCGAGAGGTATTGGCCGAGGGTGAGAATGGTGAGGTTCAGCGCGCCGAGCTGATCGATGACCGACTGCACCTCTTCGATCTCCTCCCCAAGGCCGAGCATCAGCCCGGTCTTGGTGAGGGCCCCCTGCTCTGCGGCTCGCTCCAGCACCAGGAGGCTGCGGTCGTACTTCGCTTGAACGCGGACTTGCTTGCTCAGCCGCGGCACGGTTTCGAGGTTGTGCGCGAACACGTCGGGACCGGCCTCGAGCACGACGTCGACGTCTTTGATGTTTCCCTTGAAGTCGGGCACGAGCACCTCGATCGTCATCCAGGGGGCGGTGTCGTGGCACGCGTCGAGCGTGTTGGCCCACATGCGGGCCCCGCCGTCCTTGAGGTCGTCGCGGTCGACAGAGGTGATGACCGTGTGGCGCAGCGCGAGCTCTGCGAGGATCGTGGCCACGCGCGCCGGCTCGCCTTCATCGACCGGCTTGGGGCGGCCGGTCTTCACGTCGCAGAATCGACACGAGCGCGTGCAGATGTCCCCCAAAATCATGATGGTCAACGCGCGGTTGTTCCAGCACTCGCCGATGTTGGGGCAGCTGGCGCTCTGGCAAACGGTGTGCAGCTCCAGCTGTTTGACTCGCTTGCGAAGGTCCGTGTAGCCCTCGCCGCCCGGCATCGGCACGCGCAGCCACTTCGGGTGGCGCTGCCGCGGGCGCGGGGCCTCCTGTGGGCGTGACGACAACACGGGCAGGTGCGTGGCCATGCCCAAGGGGTAACACGCCCGGCCGCCGCTGGCTCGTGCGCTGGCGCCACCGCGCTGCGCACGACCCTGCGCACCTACAAGCCCAGGTCGCGGAACGTCACGGTCGACTCGGTCTCGCTGTAGCCGGCCGATCCACAGCCCGATTGGACGGTGGCGGTCGTGGTGTAGCGAACCGTATAGGTGGGTCCCGGAATCGGCGGGGAAATCCCGTAGGTCTGGTCGATCGCGGTCGTTCCCTGCGTGACGGTGAAGGTGCCGACGCTGGTGCCGTTGACCGTGACGTTGGCGGTTTGAAAGCCGCATGCGGTCAGGCTGCTGTTCCCGATCTCCAGGTGAATCGTCAGGCTGTCGAGTTCGCCGAGCGCGGTCGTGCGGACACCTTCGAAGAAGTCGCCGCCGTTCCACGGGGCGGTGCCGATCGTGATCGACCGCGGGTCCGAGGCGATCGGGAAGTCGAAGACCTCGTCCACGTAGCAGGCGGCGCCATCGAAGGCGCACGCGGCCGAGCATCCCAGGGTGCCGCCCGTGCCTCCGAGCGCGCTGCAGGTCGCGCCGGCCAGGTCAGCAGCATCGCAGTCTTCGTCGCCGTCGGCCGTACCGTTGCCACAGACGCCGCAGCCGGCCGTCTCAAGCGCGCTGCAGTCGGCCGCGCAGGCGAGGGCGCCCGATTCGAAGCCCTCGGACAGGCACGTCGCGGCGTCGAGGGCCGCGCCGTCGCAGGCTTCGGACCCATCGATCGCCGCGTTCCCACAGGTACCGCAGCCGTTCGTCTCGAACGCGCTGCAGTCGGCGGCGCAGCCGAGCACGCCGGAGTCGAAGCCTTGGGTCTCGCAGGTCTGGGCGTCGAGCGCATCGCCGTCGCAGACCTCACCCTCGTCGAGCACGCCGTTGCCGCAGGTGTCACACCCGGCGGTGTCGAAGCCGAGGCAGCCGTCGAGGCAAGCGAGGGTGCCGCCCGCGAACCCCAGTGAAGCGCAGTCTTCCCCCGCGAGGTCCTCGCCATCGCAGACCTCATCGGGGTCGATGCTGGCGTTGCCGCAGGTCTCGGCGATGCAGCCGCTGATGTCGAAGGTGCAGTCGCCGGCGCAGGCCAACGTCCCGCCGACGAAGCCCTCGGTCGTGCAGTCGGCGCTGCCGAGCAGGTCCGAGTCGCAGTCCTCGCCGGGGTCGATTGCGCCGTTGCCACACAGGGCCGGGTCGCCGCCGGTTCCGTCGCCCTCGCCGTCGCCCGAGCCGTCGTCGTCGCCCGGTGTGGAGCCGGCGGAGATGCCGGTGGCGCCAGTGGTCGCACCCGCGGTGCCCAAGCCGGCACTGCCGAATCCGCCGCTGTCGCCGTCGGATTCACCGTTGGCGCAGCCCCAAAGCAGCGCGAACGCGCTTGCCCATACCCACCGTCGCACCTGGGGATCGTGCCGTCCGAACGGGGCTTTGGGCAAGCGGAGAAACGCTCTACAGCGCGAGCGTGGCGCGCGGGTCGATGCCGCCCTGCAGCTCGGTGAGCAGCTCGAGCAGGCGGTCGTCGCCCTTCTCGGGCAGGCGGACGTCGAGCGTGACGAGAAGGTCTCCGGCAGGCTTGTTGCCGGCAGGCCGCACGCCGCGTCCACGCAGACGCATCGTCTGACCGCTCTGCGAGCCCGGTGGGAGCTTGACGGTCACGGCGCCCCACGGGGTCGGGACGTCGACGGGGCCGCCGCGATACGCCTCGAGCGCGGTCACGGGCAGTCGCAAGCGCAGGTTGGACCCATCGCGCTCGAGCAGCTTGTGGGTGCCGACCTTCACGGTGAGGATGATGTCCCCGGGCGGGTTGCCGGCGCCGCCCTTGCCCCGCACGCGGAGCTTGCCGCCGTTGGGCATGCCCGCGGGGACCTTCACGTCGATCGTGCTGATGCCGCCCTCTTGGGCCTCGATGCGCAGCGGCACGGTGGTCCCCCGCAGCGCGTCGTTGAAGCCCACCGCGATGTCGCCTTGAATGTCCGCGCCTCGGCGAGGGCGGGGCGGCTGAGAGCGCACGCGACCACCGCCGAACAGCCGCCCGAGCAAGTCATCGAAGCTCGTGGACTTGGCGTCGCCGACGTTCTCGAAGAGCGAATCGTCGACGGTGAAGCCACCGCCACCCATGCCGCCGCCGAAGCCCGCGTTCTGCTGCGCCTTGTAGGCGCGCGCCCGCTTGGCGTCGAAGCCTTGGGTGAGGCTCATGTCGCCGAACTCGTCGTACAGCGACCGTCGGTCGGCGTCAGAGAGGACGTCGTACGCGTTCGAGACGGCCTTGAAGCGCTCCTCCGCGGCCTTGTTTCCGGGGTTCTTGTCCGGGTGGAACTTCCGCGTGAGGCCGCGGTACGCCTTCTTGATCTCGCTCTCGGAGGCGGTTCGTCCGACGCCCAGCGTCTCGTAGAGGTCCTTCACGACGTGGTGCATGGTAAACCGGCGCACCCGACGCGCAAGGGGGGGCTTGCAAAGGACGTGTCGAACGTCGGCGCGCGCGGCGTCGCGCTTCGGGCGGGGTGCGTGCGCCCACGACGGGCCGCGTTGTGGCGTCTGCGCAGGGGATGTGGCATTCCCTGCGGCCATGAGCACCAACGGACGCATCGAGCCGCCTGCCGTCACCGCAGCTGCCCTGTCCGAACACCCCTACGCGGACTTCTTGACCAGCGTGCAGAAGCCGGGTCGATATCTCGGGGGCGAAGAGCAGCAGGTGCTCAAGGACCACGCGGGCAAGGCCTGCACCTTCGTGCTCGCGTTCCCCGACATCTACGAGATCGGGATGAGCCACCTTGGCACGCGCATCCTGTACGACCTCATCAACAAGGATGAGGACCTGGTGTGCGAGCGAGCGTTCTCGCCGTGGGTCGACATGGAGGCCGAGCTGCGCAAGCGCGAGCTTCCGCTGATCTCTCTGGAGAGCCGCACGCCGCTGTCCGACTTCGACGTCGTCGGCGTCAGCCTGCAGTACGAGCTCTGCTACACGAACGTGCTGCTCAACCTGGAGCTTGGCGGGGTGCCGTATCGCAGCGACGCGCGCGGCGACGCGGACCCGATCGTGCTCGCGGGCGGGCCCACCGCCACGCACCCCGAGCCGCTGGCCGACTTCGTCGACGCGTTCTTGATCGGCGAGGCCGAAGAGGTCCTGCCGGGGCTGCTGCGCACGATTGGGCAGATGCGAAGGGCAGGGGCGCCGCGGTCCGAGGTGCTCGCCGCCATCGCCCGTACGCCCGGCATGTACGTTCCGGCGATGTACGTCGTGGGCCCCGACGACGAGACCGGCATGCACGTCGTGACCGGCCTGTCCGACGCGGGCCAGACCGCCGGCGTGGAGCTGTCGATCCAGCGCGTGTTCGTCCGCGACCTCGACCAGTACCCGTTCCCGGAGCGTTTTCCGGTCCCGTACGCCGAGGCAATCTTCGACCGCGCCTCGGTCGAGGTCACCCGAGGCTGCACCGAGGGGTGCCGCTTCTGCCAGGCGGGCATCATCTACCGCCCGGTTCGCGAGCGCACGCCCGAGGCGGTCAAAAAGGCCGTCTTGGGCGGCATCGACGCGGGCGGGTTCGAGGAGACCAGCCTCACCGCGCTGTCCACCGCCGACATCTCCTGCATCAACCCGCTGATCAAGGACCTCGTGCCCGAGCTGGCCGAGCGAAAGGTCAAGCTCGGCATCGCGAGCCTGCGGGCGTACGGCCTGGAGGGGGCGCTGCTCGACGAGATCAAGCGCGTCGGCATCAGCGGGCTGACGTTCGCGCCCGAGGCCGGCACGCAGCGGATGCGTGACGTCATCAACAAGAACGTGTCCGAACAGGACATCCTCGACTCCGCCCAGCGGATCTTCGAACGCGGCTACGACCGGATGAAGATGTACTTCATCATGGGGCTGCCGACCGAGACCGACGAAGACGTCGTCGGAATCATCGAGACGGGACGCCGCGTGAAGAGGGTCGCGCGGGAGTACGGCAACGGGCGTCCTGCGCAGATCACCGTCAGCGTGTCCCAGCACGTGCCCAAGCCGCACACGCCCTTTCAGTGGGCGGCGATGGACTCGATGGAGGACCTGCGCAGCAAGGTCAACATGCTTCGCGACCTGGCGCGCTCGGCCAAGCTGGGCCTCAAGACGCACACCGTCGAGGATTCGTGGCTCGAGTGTCTGTTCGCGCGTGGCGACCGACGCATGGGCGTGGCGCTGCAGCACGCCTACGAGCACGGCGCGCGCTTCGATGGCTGGCAGGAGGTCTTCAGCTTCGAGCGCTGGCTCGACGCGCTGGAGTACGCCGAAATCGACCCGACTCAGTTCACGCAGACCATTCCGGTCGATGCCCGGCTGCCCTGGGACCACATCGACATCGGACTCGAGCCCGGCTTCCTCGCCGGCGAGTACCAAAAGGCGCTGCGCAGCCGGCTGAGCCCACCGTGCGGCAAGGCCGCGGGCGACAAGATTCACCACACCCAGCTGGCGGATGCGGAGGCCGACCACCGCAAGCTCGTCTGCTACGACTGCGGAATCGCCTGCGACATGAGCAACATGCGGGACGAGCGGATCGTCGCGCTGCGAACGCTACGCTCGGCCAAGGACAAGCGCGACTCCGAGGCGCTCGACATCCCCGCGCCCGGCAGCCGCGGCGACCAGCCCGATCTTGTGC